>QWPF01000023.1 GCA_003671255.1 Planctomycetota bacterium
AAAACAAAAGTTAAAAGCAGCAAAACCCCATTAGAGATGAGCAGTTCTGGTAACCCTGTGTCGAGTGTTGAAAGCGCATTTAATATTCCGATCGTGACGCTTGTAAGAAGGTAGGCCATTTCTCGGATAGGAACAGAAACCGAGCGATAGCGGATGATAGAGAATATCGCAAATAAGCCGAATGCAAAGCCTATCTTGATGGTAGCGCTGCTAAGAAGATAGCAGATTATGAAATTAATGATGTTGAAAAGGAAGAAGGAAAAAAGGAAATCCCTGTTTCTATGTCTAGGGTAATAAATGACTCTGACGAGCAGAAAAATCACAAGGGCGTTCAGTGCGAAACGGAATCCGAATTCCGTCAGTCGCGACCCACCAAAAAATACAGTGGTGGCGAGTTCGGGTTTATCAAGGAGCATTTCGTTCATTATTTATTTTGGTAACCAATAAGAGTTCGGGTTTAAACGCGTTGTGCTTGACCAGTTCAAGGATTGCGGTGCCTGTTGCATACTTGCTAAATGAGCCTTGCCTGATGCCAAGTTTTTTAATGGCTTCAATAAAGAGGCATTTTGGGGTTATGCGCCTGCTTTTCACTTCTGCAACAACAAGGTGCGGAAGTTCTTTTGCTTCCACCATATTTTCAAATCTAATATTCATGTCAAGTGTTACTTTGATGTTTTCAGACTTGGATACCATGGTGATGCGATCATAAGAAATGGTGATTTTTGGTTTTAGGCAATAATCTTGGTAACCTAGTGATGCAATGAGTTCGCTCTGTGCTTGATTTAATTCAGATAGAACAGCGGGCTCTTCTGTACGAATTTTCTCTGTTTTCTTTCTGGAGGTCTTGCACTTTACTTCAAAGAAAATTTTCTGGATGTCGGTGTACTTGCGCCAGCGAACTTTAATTCTTTCGGGTTTGCCATTATGGTGCATCAAGTAAAGCTTGAAATCATCCGTGTCGAGGTAGGTGCTTTCGTAATGAAAAACAGTCTGGTTTTTGATGTTAAGGACATGGTAGTCGGAAGCCATTTGACTAATAATGGGTTCAAGCTTGGATCGGTGGAAAACAAACTTTGAGTCAAACCGGCCAAGCAGTTTCATTTTGTCGAGGTCATCAAGAGAAATGGTGTTGAATGAATCAAAAAGCAAAGGCGATAATGTATAGCCTTTGATCAGTGGGGAATCTTGATTATCTTGGGTCGGTTCTTGTAGCATCATGCTTTCAATTTGATTAAGTGATAACTCTACACTATTCGCCATCATGCTTGCGGGGTTTATCCTCTTCATAGGCATTCAGAATTTTCTGAACGAGAGGATTTCGGACTATATCGGCTTCTCCCAAATGTATTATCTTAATTCTATCAATATTTTTCAAACGATTCAAGGCATCTGTTAGCCCGCTTTTAGTATGTGGGGGTAAATCGACCTGGGTTATATCCCCCGTGACGATCACTTTTGAGCCATAACCCATACGGGTAAGAAACATTTTCATTTGAGAAACGGTGGTATTCTGGGCTTCATCCATGATGATGACAGCTTGGTTGAGGGTGCGACCGCGCATGTAGGCAAGAGGGGCGATTTCGATGATATCGTTTTCGAGATATCGTTTAACCTGATCGGGATCCATCATGTCGTTGAGAGCATCGAAAAGAGGCCGCAAGTAAGGATTGACCTTCGCAGCAATATCGCCTGGTAGAAAGCCAAGTCGTTCACCCGCTTCGACAGCAGGCCTTACCAGAACAATTTTTTTGATCAAACCCTGCCTTAAATTACTGACTGCCATTGCAACTGCGAGCCAAGTTTTGCCTGTACCCGCAGGGCCAACGCAAACAGTAAGATCATTATCAAGCATGGCTTTGACATAAATGGCTTGCCCATCGGTTCGAGGGCGCAAGAATTTGCCCACGGAGTCTGGAAGTTTTTCGGAGTTATGTGCAGGGGTGATTCTGTCGCCCCCGGAATGAACTACTTCGATGATGGTCCGAACTTCTTCCAAAGAAAGCGCGCCTTGATGCCTGAGGCTTTCGCGCATGCGAGAAATAATTCTTGCAGCCTGATCGATTTGTTCTTGAGTGCCTTTGAAAAGAAGTTGATCTCCTCTGCCCAAGACCTGCATATCCAAGGCCTGCCTGATTTCTTTAAGGAATTGATCTCTGTTGCCTGAAAGAAGAACAGATTCTTCTCTGCTATCAAGTGGAATTGCTAAGTCGATCATTCAGAGTTCCTGATTTAATTTAAGAAAAAAAGCCAAGCGATCGGGCCGATTAATAAAAGAGAATCGAGTAGGTCAAGAATGCCGCCAAAGCCTGGAATTACTTGGGAAGCATCTTTAGTGCTGAGATCTCGTTTAATAAGGCTTTCAACCAAGTCTGCAAAAACCCCACCCAACCCAATGATAACGCCAAAAGCAATAGATGCAAGGGTACAGCAAAGAGGTGTATTTGGAAAAAGATTAGTCCATAAAAAAGCAATCCCAGCAGAGAATAAAATGCCACCAGCAAAACCTTCCCAAGTCTTCTTGGGGCTAAGCAAGGGGGTCATCAGATGCCTGCCGAAAAGCTTACCTGTGAAGTAAGCCCCAATATCGCAACACTTGGTTACAGTGATGGTAATGCCCAGACAATAAAGACCAATGTATGGGTTAATCTCAGATCCTATCCATCGAAGTTGAATCAAGAAGCTAGGCAGAAGGCCCAGATAAACAATAATAAAAGCAGAGAGGGAAAGATTATTGGTACTAACGCCTGGGGAGCGAAATTTAAACATTTCAAGTAGGATAATTGCGAAGTAAAAAGCAATGGCTGTACCGCCTGTTATCTGCCAGGAGTGAAATACAGAGGGGATAAGATTAAAGTGAGGAATCCAGTTAGAGAGAAGGGTGGTGCAAACAGCGAGAGAAAGGAGATTTTTGCTGGGAGTGAGGTCTGAGCTTTTAAATAAGCCCAGAAGTTCTTGAGTAGCTAAAAGCCCCCCCGTTAGGCAGATGAGCAGTAAAAAAGGATACCAAGGCGCAAGAAAAAGATCTGCCACCAAAGCGCTAGATATTGCCCCGACAAGTAAAATACCAACGATGATTCTTTTTCTCATGGCATACTGATACCAGAAAAAGGGGAAACAAGAATAGAGGATAATGTTCGGGAAGGCATCAACTTTTGAGGCCTCCGAAGCGCCTTTCGCGTTTGGAATAATCACTCAAGGCTGCGTGCAAAGTTGCAATATCAAAGTCGGGCCAGGGTTTTTCAGTAACCCATATCTCGGCATAAGATATCTGCCAAAGTAAAAAGTTACTAACTCGCATTTCGCCCGCAGTGCGAATGAGAAGATCTGGGTCTGGCATACCGCTAGTGTTTAACGAAGAAGAGATAACCGATTCATCAATGCTGGCGACGGAAATAGAACCCTCTTTATTACTGACTCATCAATACTATTTACGGAAATAGAACCCTCTTTGATAAGTGATGCGATCTTTTGGACAGCATCAACGATTTCTTGTCTGCCCCCGTAATTGATCGCCAAGCATAATCCCATCCCCGTGTTATCCCTGCAAACTCTGATCGTTTCATCGATTTCATGCTGGACCGAGTCAGGCAGCATTTCTTTTCTGCCGATGGTGCTGAAACGGATATTCTTTTCTAAAAGAAGTGGCCTTTCTTGAACCAGATAGCATTCCAAAAGCTGCATGAGGAAATCAAGTTCAGGCTGAGGCCTTTTCCAGTTCTCGCTGCTGAAACAAAAAAGGGTGAGTTGGTGTATGCCAATGCGGGAGCATTCTTCAACAATGGTTCGAACTGTTTGCATGCCTTGCGCATGGCCTTCAACCCGTGGTAGCCCCTTAAGCTTAGCCCATCGACCATTACCATCCATGATGATTGCAATATGTGCGGGTAGCCTAGACGGATCGAACTCTCCCGAAGGGGAATCCATGTTAGAAGTTTTCTGAATAGTCTGAGACCTAGTCAAATAAGGCACTCCCGCAACTAAAGTCGTTTTAAACCCGACCAGTGAAAATCGTCTGAGACCTTTCAGGGCCCACAGATATAAGCTTAACAGGAAGCTCAAGAATTTCACCGATTCTATCAGCATATTTTCTTGCTGCGGTGGGTAAATCAGAAAGCTTTGAAGCAGCAGTCAAAGGCTCATTCCATCCTTGTAGAGTCTCATAAATGGGCTTGCAACGCTCAAGCTCTCTAGCATCCGTGGGAAAATAGGTGATGCGATTACCATCAAGTTCGTATGCAGTTGCTATTTTCAATTCTGAAATCCCAGCAAGTACATCTAAAAGCATTACGCAAATTTCATCCACGCCATTAATCATGGAGGAATGCCTTGCAGCAACAGCATCGAACCAGCCACAGCGCCTAGGCCTGCCTGTTACGGTGCCAAATTCTTTACCGACTTTTCGGATTCGTTCTCCCAAACCATCAGGGCCATCATCAAGCTCTGTGGGGAAGGGGCCTTTGCCTACACGAGTGGTGTAGGCTTTAAGAATGCCTATAACCTTGGTCACAAATCTTGAAGGTAGGCCAGAACCCGAGCCAATGCCCGCGGTGATACTATTAGAACTGGTGACAAAGGGGAAGCTGCCATGATCAATATCAAGAAGGCTGCCTTGTGCACCTTCAAACAGAATGTTTTTGCCAGCTTTGAATTCTTGATGAAGCAAAGTAACTGTGTTGGTGAGATGAGGTTTCAAAAACTGACCATGCTCGTGAAATTCATCAGCAAGCTTTGCAGCATCAAATTGAACCGCATCAGGATTGAAACCACGCAGTAGCGTGTTTTTAAAATCAACCACAGTACCTAGGCGTTCTTTTAAATGAGCATGCTGGGTGAGTTCGCCTGTTCGAATGGCATGAACTCTTCCAACCTTATCCTGGTAACAAGGCCCAATGCCCCTGCCTGTGGTTCCAATTCCCTGACCCTGCTTTGATTCAGTAAGCTTTTCCTGTTCAACATGGTAGGGAAAAATGATATGAGCGCGATCGCTAATAACCAACCGGTTGCCAATATCGATGTCGTTTTTCAGAAGTTGTGAAATTTCTTCACGCAAGCGAGTGGGGTTGATAACCACGCCGTTGCCTATGATCGATATCACCTTGGGCCGGATGACCCCCGTAGGAAGAATCGAAAGCTTGAAGGTTTTATTCCCGGTCATGACGGTATGGCCAGCATTGGGCCCGCCGTTATAACGAACCACGATATCGTGATGATCGGTAAGGACATCAACGACTTTGCCCTTGGCCTCATCACCCCATTGAAGACCAACAACACAGGTGCAAGGCATACTAATTCACCATATCTTAAAAAGTAAGGGGAAAGACCCCATGAACAAACACACAAGAAAAAAGCCCAAGACGCCTGTCTCGGGCAAGGACACTCAAAAAAAGAGTATCCGACATCAATTCTTATTTAGAAACTATGGTTAAGTCAAGCATATAGTTATGATAGAGTGCATGAAGTTAAAGAGTTTCGGGAAGAAGGATTCGAAAGGCCTTTAAATAGGGAGACGAAAAATGGTTGTTCCCAAGCATTTTAAAGCGGTAGCAGCTTTGCTAATTCTAGGAATGTTGACCCATGCCTTGATGGCTTTCCAAGAGGAACCTGTATTTCAAGGTAAAAAGTTTTCTGAGTGGGAGGCCATGCTTAAAGTTGATTCTAATTACAGTAAGCTTTCTGATGCTGAAAAAGAAAAGTCAGCCCGATCTCGAAGAGCAGGGCTGATTGCCTTGGAATTAATGGCAAATTCATTGGATAAGCGAATTCTCCCCTCAATGGTGCTGGTGTTAAAAAATGATCCGGAAGAGAAGTTGCGTGAAACTGCAGCGTTATCGCTGACAAGGGTGGCGTTAAAGATGTCAGAGAAAACCAAATCGTCATCAACGAGGCAGTACGCAGCAGAAGTATTGAAGGAGTCGCTTGAGAAAGATAAATCGATACGAGTAAAAGAAATCGCAGCATCATCACTTGGGAAAATGGTGCCTGAATCAGCGCCAGCAATTCCTGCCTTGATTCTGGCTATGAAGCAAAAAGACACAGGTTTAAGGGTTGCAGCGGTGGATGCATTACGAAGATTAGGGCCCGAGGCCAAGGATGCGGCCCCTGATTTGCGTGCTTTGGCTTCGGATTCAACAGCAGACATCATATCAAAATCGTTTGCGTTTCTAGCGCTTGGTAATTTGAAAGATGTTGCTGCAATTCCCGTGCTTTTGCAGACGGTTCAAGATGCAAAAATGCCATTGGAGTTGAGGCTTCCTGCTGCCAACGCAATTTCGATGATGGGTGGCGAGTCAGGGGGGGTGATTGCAGAGAAGTTGGGACTGCTCTTAATAGAAGAAGGCACCCCGAAAGATTTGAAAATTGCGTTGTCAATTACGCTAGATAGTCAGGAAAGTTTTGCCTATCCCGCCTGGAAATCGATGGTCCCCGCGCTTAAAGACCGTGATGCTGCAGTTAGGTCTATAATCTTGCATTGCCTAGGAAGCATTGGAGCCAAGTTACAAAAAGATTTTAAAGTGGTGCAGGCTGCGGTGCTAGGTTGCGTCAATGATTCTGCATTGGAAGTAAGGCTTGCTGCTGTAGAAACCTTGGGCCGTTGGGGGCCTGAACTTTCAGATGATGAAGTTGTAAAAAAAGTGGAAAGCCTGACCAAAGATACAGCAAAAGAAATGCGAGAAACCGCGGCAACCGTGTTGAAAAGACTTAAGGGAACCCCTTCGAATTAAGGCTTAAAAACAAGGTGATGCGGTCCTTTAGCCTGTACCTCGCCTACTTCCACAGCGCAAATCGCCCCGTTGGCTAGGGCTGCTTTTATAAACAATGCTACTTCTTCTTTAGGCAGGCTTACAAGTAATCCTCCCGAGGTTTGCGCATCTAAAGCAAGTTCCATGGAAACCTTATCAGGATTTCCTTCGACTCGGAGGTGGGGCAGAATATATTCTCGATTAGTTTTGCTGGCTCGGGTGAAAAAGCGCTTGGCAATCAAGGTTTCAATCCCTGCGAAGCGAGGGAGTTTTTGTAATTCAAAAACAAGAGTGGTGTTGCTACCCAGTGCCATTTCTAATGCATGGCCTGCAAAACCATAGCCAGTGATATCGGTCATGCCGTGCGGGTGGAGATGTTGCAGTGCATCCGCGCCCACTTTATTTAGTTGAACCATGCTTAAGCATGCAGCTTTGAAAAGAGCTTCAGGGCAGGCATTTGCCTTGTGCGCAGTGGTTACAAACCCGGTGCCCAATGGTTTGGTCAGAACAAGCCTATCACCTGGTTTGGCCCCAGCATTGGTAAGCACTTTATCCGGATGAACAATGCCTGTGTCACCTGGTTTGGCCCCAGCATTGGTAAGCACTTTATCCGGATGAACAATGCCTGTGACGGAAAGCCCAAACTTTATTTCTTTATCTCGGATGGTGTGGCCGCCCGCAATCACTGCTCCTGCAGCCATGCATCTTTCCGCCCCACCTTCTAAGATTTTTCCCAACCAAGTTAATTGTGGATCTTCATCATCGGGGTAGGCAACTAGGTTTAAAGCGGTTTTAGGAATGCCTCCCATGGCATAAACATCAGAAAGGGCATTGGCAGCTGCAATTTGGCCATATAGGTACGGATCATCCACCACAGGAGGGAAGAAATCCACGGTTTGAACCAAAGCGATTTCATCTGTTAACTTGAAAACGCCTGCATCATCGTGAGTTTCGGTACCCACCAGCAAATTCGGGTCTTTAGATCGGGGCACATTTTGCAGAACCTGCGAAATCCCCCCCGGCGAAAGTTTCCCCGCTCAGCCCGCACAGGATGCGTAGTCAGTCAATCTTTTCTTCCGACCAAAAAAACTAAACATGCCTCTCCTTATTTAACTTCAGCAATTAATGCTTCAACTTGTTTTAACATCAGCTCTTCCTCAGGGAACTTTCCCACCGCTAGTTTTGAGTAAAGCAGCTTTCCATTTGCGGTCAACTCAAAACAACCCCCACTTGAAGGAATTAATTTCATCTCAACTATTTGCATTTTGAAATGTTCCAGTAATTTTGCTGTCAAACTGACAGCCTGAGGCTCATAGTTTCACTTAGAACAATAGCGTAATTCAACTTTCATGATTCACCTTTCCTGATTTAGGGATCTTCTATACTAATCAGTATGTTAGGCTTAGGACGATTAAGGACCAAATTTAAATCATAGGATTAAGGCCGATGGATGTATTTCCCGATACCGTAATAATTCGTAGCGTAAAGGAAAAGTCCAAGAAATGTTCGGTACTACCGCTAAAGGGAAAGCCCGGCATTATCTTGTTGAATTATCCTTTTAAAAAAACTTTAAGTTTACCCAATTATATTCGTCTTTCTGCGGAGGGGCCTCCACTTTCCCTAGCAGATAATGACAAAGGAATATTATTATTAGATGGGAGTTGGCGAAATGCGGGTAATATGGAAAGAACTTTCGCCTCGATTCCCCCAAGATCCTTGAGCCAGTACAAAACGGCCTACCCTAGAACCTCGAAGCTGGGAACCGATCCAGAAAACGGACTGGCATCAATTGAAGCGCTCTATGTTGCCTATTTTATTTTAAATCGAAACCCAGTCGGTCTATTGGATCACTACCACTGGAAAAAAGAATTTCTTGAGTTGAACAACTTTCCTGCTTCGTAATGCAATTACTTTTTTGGCTGTGCTTCAAGAAACTCTGCCAATGCAGTGGCCAACGCAGTGGAAGATGAAGGTTGCATTTTTAAGCGCATTACCAACCCTTTAAATGAGTCTTCTGCAACTTTCATGTGCTTTGGGTCTTGAGTATACTTTGATAATTTCACCATGTTACTTAATGCAACACTGTTGGCGGAAGGTTGTGCGCCATCGTATTGATCAATCGAACGAGCGAAAAGTTGAATCTTCTGCAACTTTCATGTGCTTTGGGTCTTGAGTATACTTTGATAATTTCACCATGTTACTTAATGCAACACTGTTGGCGGAAGGTTGTGCGCCATCGTATTGATCAATCGAACGAGCGAAAAGTTTTTCGTGCTCTTCGGAAGTCTGAAAGAATGGACCCGTGCCTTGTTTACCATGATGCTTAATCATTTTTTCGTTCAACTCGACAGCTTGAGTGAGTCGCTTTTTGTCGCCATTGATTTCATATAGGGTTAGCAATCCATGAACGAGATAAGCGTAATCATCGAGATAAGCGAGGATTTTCGCCTGAGCTTTTTCGCCGGGGACTGCACCAAAACTTCGCATTAATCTGCCATCCGTCTGTTGCAGATTGTTCAAAATAAAATCAGAAGCCTTCTCTGCAGCTTTTAAGTAGGCAGGTTCGTTAAGAGCTTTTGAAGCCATTGCAAGGCCAGCGATCATCTGGCCATTCCAACCGGTTAGAATCTTGGTATCTAAAAAAGGCCTGATGCGATTGTTTCTAAGGGCGAGAAGTTTTTTTCGCGAGGCATCAAGAGAAGACTCTAATTTTTCGAGAGATGTTTTTTGGCTAAGAGCCAGTTTCTCGGGCAGCATCGATCGCCTTAAAATGAAGAACTTTTCTTCGAAATTAGGTTCGCTGCCATAGGTTGCTTTAAAGAGTTCAAGCTCAGATTTATCTTTAAGCACTTCGGCTAATTCTTTATCAGTCCAGACATAAAACTTGCCTTCTTCGCCATCACTGTCTGCATCGAGAGCGGAGTAAAAGCCTCCCTCGGGAGAAGTCATTTCGCGAAGGATAAAAGCACAGGTGGAGTTAAGAGCTTGTGAGTAAAGTGGATTTTTGTTGTTGAAAAGAGCTCTGGAATAAGCCTCGCAAAGCTGTGCATTGTCGTAAAGCATTTTTTCGAAGTGAGGTATCGTCCAAGAAGGTTCGACAGTGTAGCGATGAAAGCCTCCGCCTAAGTGATCAAAAATGCCACCCAAAGCCATTTGATCAAGAGTGAAGGAAACGATTGATTTGATGTTGCCTGTGGCATCGTTGCCTTGTTCGCGCTGCAAAAGTTTTAGGTAGCAAGGGGTGGGAAATTTAGGGCCTTGGAAGTTTCTGGCTTGTGAGCCAAACCCGCCATATTTAGGATCAAAGCCTTCCTGAACAGCTTCAACAGATGCATTCACCAAGGCTTTGTCGAGTGGGATAAGAGCCAACCCAACAGTTTCACCAATCAGGACTCTTCGTGTTGAAGTTGCTAGTTTATCTGCTTGATCTTCAACCTTTTTCTGCTCGGTTTTGTAACAGGACTCTTCGTGTTGAAGTTGCTAATTTATCGGCTTGATCTTCAACATTTTTCTGCTCTGTTTTGTAAACATTAAGAATGCCTTCAAGTACGGATTTAAAACCACGCATGCTCTGGCCTTGCACTTCTTTATCGAAAGGAGGCCAATAGGTGCCACCAAAAAAAGGCTTTGCATCAGGCAAAAGAAACATCGATAAAGGCCACCCGCCTCTTTGCCCGAGTACATTCAGCGATGTTAAATAGGCATGATCGATATCCGGCCTTTCTTCTCGATCAACCTTGATGCAGACAAAATTATCGTTCAGAATTTTTGCGATAACCGCGTTTGAAAAAGATTCTTTTTCCATGACATGGCACCAGTGGCAAGCACTGTAACCAATGGAAAGGAAGACGAGTTTTTTTTCAGCTTTAGCTTTCTTGAAAGCTTCTTCACCCCAAGGGTACCAATCAACAGGGTTGTGTGCGTGTTGCCTAAGGTAGGGACTGGCTTCTTTTGCAAGCCGATTGGGTTTGCTTTTCTCTTCGCCCAAAACTGGATGAAGCAAGCATAAACAAGTAAGCAATGCGCAGGCAATTCGCAAATTCATGACAAATCCAGTGGTTGATTAAGGAAGCTGCAAAGTAGCTACAGCAGGGGCTAGGCAAGACTTTTTAGAGCAGGCTTGATATTTTACGACAACATCCAAGGGCGTGGTTTGATTTCTAGCAACTGCAACCCTTAACTTGATTTTTATGGTTCCTTCGTAGGTGGAGTAATCGCCGACAACATCATCTTTTACAAGTTTACCCACTGGGTATTCAACTTTTACAGGGATCGATTTGCCTTCTGATTTGATACTGACGCTAGTTTGAACAGAAGCTAGATCTGGATTAATCACTGGGTTTGCATAAAGGTGATACCCAGGTTCAACAGCAAGAGTGATGACGACGAATTTTTCTTCCGCAGTGGTGGCAGGGTCTTTAGAAATTTCGACTTTGACCACTTTTGAACTGTCGGAACCTTGTGCAATTACAACGCAAGTAATTTGGAAAGAAATCAAAAGGGCGAAGAGCGAAAGCATGGATTGTTTCATTGTGAGAATCCTTCATGGAATAAGATGTTCAAACACCTACTATTAATTTATCATCATTTGGGTAATTAAGACAAAGCTAATTAGATCATTTAGGCGATTACCACGAGGAATTTATGAGATTTTTAACGACATTAGTACTGGGTATTTGTGTTTCTTGCATGGTTCTGGCGCAAGATGAGGCAAAAAAGCCTGCAGCAACCAAGGAGATTGCCAAAAGTGTTTGGGACAAGCTGAATGCAGGCCCATCTAGTGTTTTTGAATCAAATAAAATCATCCTGATGATGCCTAAAACTGCGGAACCTAAGGCAAAGGACATCACATCTAACCTTGAAAAATATTACGAAAATGCAGCGAAAAGCGTTGGTTATAAAGAAGATAATGCTCCTTGGAATGGCAAACTCATGGTATTCATCATGCCTGAAAGGGAACAGTTTGTGGCTTTTGTGAGGCGGGTCGAAAAACGCTCACCCAGCGGTGATGATCATGGCGCTTTTGGTTTTATTGAGGGCGTACCCTACATGGTTTCTGGTCCAACCAAGCCCAAAGATTTTACGAGTTCGGAAGTGCAAGCGTATAAAGAGATGGGCGGAGCCTTGTTGCGTTCCAAGGCTGGAGAAAAAACACCATTACCTGATTGGGTTGTCGATGGATTTGGCAGGGCGGTCCACTGGCGGGTTCAAGGTGCTAACAATAAGACTGTGCAAAATGATAGAAGAAAAGTGCAGATCATTGCCCGCAAAGTTTCTTCTATAAATGAGGTTTGGAGTGGTTCCGATGCCGAAGCTACACCCCTGCTTCAAGCCAGTGTAATGGAATTTATTGCCTTTGGGCCACAGTCTTCCAAGCTGCCTGACTTTCTGAAAGGGTTTATCCCGGAAGAAAATGGCGATGCCAAGTCGGCAGAGCAAGCGTTGGATTCTTCGGGTTTGGTTTCGAAGAATATCTTGGGTGCATGGAAAATATGGGTACTTACTTCGAAGTAATTAAAGCGAGAGTATTTCTTTAAGAGCAGTGATTATCTGATCGATATCGCTCTCGGAGTTAAAAGCTCCGGGGCTGATGCGAACCGCACCATCAGGAAATGAGTTGATCGATTTGTGGATATAGGGCGAGCAATGCAAGCCCGGCCTTACAGCAATGTTAAAGGCTTCATCAAGAATACTGCCTATCTCTGGTGCAGCAAGTGTGTCCGATTTAAAAGATACAGTTGCAACCGTGCGATTCAGATCATCACTTCCGAATACTGTAACACTAGGGATTTCTTTAAGATTGCTTCGGAGCTTTGCAACAAGCTTGCTTTCCCTGTGATGAATGTTCGCCATGCCTTCCTTATCTACCCAGGCAAGGCCTGCAGCAAGGCCGGCAATACCAAGAACATTAGGAGTTCCGCCTTCAAGGTGGTAGGGCATTTCCTTGGGTTGTGTTTCGGTAGAGGAGTCGCCCCCGGTGCCACCTTCTCTCCAGGTGCGAAGAGCAACGCGCTCTCCAGAATAAAGAAAGCCCGTACCTGTGGGGCCAAAAAGGCACTTGTGCCCCGGGCAAGCGAGGAGATCGATTTTCTGAGCATGAATATCAATGGGTATAACGCCAGCAGTCTGGGCTCCATCAACTAAAAAGATGATGTTTTTTTCTCTGCAGATCGTGCCTACTTCGGTGATGGGCTGAATGGTTCCTAGAACATTACTAGCATGGGTAAGTGCAACGAGTCGGGTTTTGGGGCCGATGGCATTTTTGATTTGTTGGGGGTCGATGAAGCCATGAGAATCAGCATTAATTTTTGTCAGAGAGATTTTACCTGCAAGCTCCATGATGCGCAGGGGCCTGCTGACGCTGTTGTGTTCAAGGTCGGTAGTGATAACATGGTCGCCCTCATTTAAAAGGCCTTTAAACGCCATGTTGAGTGCATCGGTGCAATTAAGTGTGAAGATAAATCGTTCGGGCGATGTGCCTTTAAAAAGCTGATTAAGCCGATGCCTGCAATCGTCGAGCGCTCTTTCCGCTGCAAGAGCCATTTTATGACCAGCCCGACCGGGGTTTGCCAGATCTTCGCGTGCAAAGCGATCCATGGCCTTATAAACCGATTCAGGCTTGGGGAAACTCGTTGCAGCATTATCGAGATAAATCATGTACAGCTCATCTGGGCGTGTGAATTAGTGTCCGATGTAACGGGCATAAAGCGTTTTTGCCCTGTCGATATCGCTTGTACCTTTAATGATAGCCCGCCCATCGGGGAAAACGGTGAACTCACAGTCTTCAGCATTAAATTTAAGCATGAATTTATTAAAGCTGACATCGCCCAAGGTCTTAAGCTGAGCAGCCATATCTTCAAACTTAAGTTTGTTAGGCGTACGATTGGAAATTTGAACAGCGTTTCTGCCACACAAACTTGTGGTTTGTGAACCGAACTCGCCATCAATCCATTCGAATTTTCGATGCTTGCAGCATGGGCAGTCAACCTTGCCCAAAAGAGGAGCAATTTTTACTCTGCGATAGGTGTTTTCCCAAACATCAATCTGCACGAGTTCTTTGTTGATGGTTTCAGGTTTGCCTGAAAGAATCTTGATGGCTTCGGTGGCTTGCATGCTTGCGATAATGTTAACGACAGGGCCTAGCACTCCAGCTGTTTCGCAAGTATCAGCAGAACCGGGCGAGGGCGCAGCTTCAAACACACACCGAAGGCAGGGCGTTTGATTGGGGATAATAGTCATGGTCATGCCATTGCTACCAATCACACCACCATAAACCCATGGCTTGTTATACTTGACAGCAATATCGTTGATGAGATAGCGGATTTCAAAGTTATCAGTGCCATCAAGAATAAGATCTGATCCTTCACCCATTGCTACCAATCACACCACCATAAACCCATGGCTTGTTATACTTCACCGCAATATCGTTGATGAGATAGCGGATTTCAAAGTTATCAGTGCCATCAAGAATGAGATCTGAGCCTTCACAAAGCGATTCGATATTAGTTCGATCGATATCAGTGACGACAGATTCGATGTTGATAGCAGAATTGATTGCACGAAGTTTACGGGCAGCAGCTTCAGCTTTTGGGAGATTTTCGGTGACATCGTTTTCATCGAAAAGGACTTGTCGCTGAAGATTGCTGGGCTCGATGAAATCGCGATCAACAACCTTGATGGAACCAACGCCTGCGCGGGCAAGGTTGTTAGCAAGCACGGTGCCGAGGGCCCCGCAACCGCATAGGGTGACTTTGGAAGCCAAGAGCTTGCGCTGCCCCTCTTCGCCTACGCCATGGAAGCGGATTTGCCTGCTGTAGCGATCAATGGACTTGAAGTCGATCATTCGCCCTCTCCCACGCCCATGTCATCAAGGAAAGTATCAAGAACTTCGACGGTACCTGCTTCCCATTTTTGATCGCGGGCAAAAGCAGCAAGAACAGCAAGGTCTTCTTTAAGCCTGGCAACTTCTTTGGTGCTTAAACGCTGAAGATAGGTTGCAACTTGATCCAAGATTGCAGCACCAGCTTCCTGATTGCAGACCGCTTCATCTGAACCCGCAATGAAAACAACAAAATGCAGTAAGCTAAGAAGAAGCGGATTTGCTCCAACTTGATCTGGAATCTCAGGGAAAATTGCAGTCCCTTCGGGAACTTCAATGCTGTTTTCGTCCATCTCTTCCATTTCGTCCATGTCGTCTCTGTCGTCTGCCATATTAACCTCCTGCTACTGCCGGGATAATTGCTACTTCGTCGCCATCTTTTACAGGGGTGGCAAGGTTATCGAGGTATCGCATATCTTCGTCATTGATAAAGATGTTTACAAATCTGCGCAACTGACCGTTATCGAACAGCCGTTGTTCCATTGCTGGGTGAAGTTTACAAAGTTCGCCGAGAGCTTCGCCAACAGTGTTGGCACTGACTTCAACCGATGCGAGATTATTCGCATGGGGTCGAAGGGGAGTGGGAATTTGAATTTTAACAGCCATAACAGCCTTCCAGCGGAAAAGCCCGCATGTTTAAGGAAACCAGATAACTAAGGATTATGCAAGAACAGGTTCTTGAGTATTTTCCATGGTGGCTACGAACTCATCGAGCGAGATACCAATGGTAACCGGTTCGCCAAGTTGAGTCGTGAGGGAATCCTGGGTTTTGAGCCCATTGCCCGTGATGAGGAGAACGATTTCTTCATTTTTGGGGATACGGCCTTGCTCGACTAATTTGCGAGCGGTTGCAACTGTAACTCCACCTGCTGTTTCAGCAAACACGCCTTCAGTTTTTGCAAGCAAGAGCATTCCTTCTCTGATTTCATCATCGGTAACATCTTCGGCCCAGCCGCCGCTTTCGCGAATTAGCTTCGCAGCGAAGTAACCATCAGCAGGATCACCAATTGCAAGCGATTTACAAATGGTGTTAGGCTTACGAACAGGGCGGTGGGATTCCCAACCGTTTTTCACCGCACCACTGATGGGGTTGCAACCAGTGGCTTGTGCACCATAAAACTTGGTGCTAGGTTCCTGCTTAAGCAGTCCGATTTTGTAGAACTCTTGGAAGGCCTTGCTGATTTTACCAACCAGTGCGCCACCCGCCATCGGGCTGACCACAGTTCCTGCTTAAGCAGTCCGATTTTGTAGAACTCTTGGAAGGCCTTGCTGATTTTACCAACCAGTGCGCCACCCGCCATCGGGCTGACCACATGCTGGGGCGTTCTCCAGCCTAGTTGTTCTGCAATTTCAAAGCCCATGGATTTAGAACCTTCAGCATAAAAAGGCCGAAGGTTGATGTTCACAAATCCCCAGCCATACTTGAACGCAACCTGTGTGCAAAGCCTGTTCACTTCGTCGTAGGTGCCACGCACTTTAATCACATTGGCGCCATAAACCGAGGTCCCCATCACCTTGGCTCTTTCAAGATCGGAGGGAATAAAGATATAGCTTTGCATTCCAGCTGCAGCAGCATTAGCTGCGACACTGTTTGCGAGATTTCCGGTAGAGGCGCAGCCTACGGTTTTCAAACCAAACTCATGGGCTTTGCTTAATGCAACTGCAACCACACGATCCTTGAAGGAAAGGGTGGGGAAGTTGACCGCATCATTTTTTATCCATAGATTCTTGACCCCGATTTCTTTTGCTAAGCGGTCTGCTCGAATTAATGGTGTGCCACCAACATGAAATCCCACGGTGGGGTGGAAGTTGACCGCATCATTTTTTATCCATAGATTCTTGACCCCGATTTCTTTTGCCAGGCGGTCTGCTCGAATTAAAGGTGTGCCACCAACATGCAATCCTACGGTGGGTTCACCATCAATGGGTAGCAGTTCTTGATAGCGCCACATGTTGAAGGTGCGGGCTTCTAATTTTTCTTTGGTAAGAACGCCTTTTAGGCCTTCATAGTCGTAATCGATTTCCAATGGGCCGAAATCGTCCTGGCAGAAATTGACAGGGGTTACGGGGTATAATTTGCCACACAAACGGCACTTCATGCCTTTTACAAAACTGGAAGACACTTGTCTTTCCTCCATATACGCAGGACAATAACCTGCAATAAAATTGGTAGTCTTTTCCAGAGGAGGATATTTAAGCTTGGAGATAAAAAAGGGGCATACAGTAAGTACGACACTTCTTATCTCTCCCGGCAAACCCGGGTAGGAGGTAGCACCAGCATCGTTGCGAGTAATCGCTTCGACCGGTTGCTGTGGCTTCGACGGGCCTAATCCCTCTGCCACTCTGGATAAGAAACTCACCAAATTGTTCTAATAATATATTCTGTAATAAGACAATCAGCAATCGGTAAACCGAGAAAATGTCAAAATCCTTTGAATATTTTATTACCTTGAGTCGCTAAATTGCGAAATCAAGGCACTGCTTAACATTTTGCAATCAAAACAGGAGTATTTCTTTAATCTTCATCGTCTTCGAAATCAACCCAGTCTGGAAGAGGTGGGGGTGTCATGAGATCGAGTTCGAGAAGGACAGTCATTGCGGAATCGGGCCTGTTATCTTTTGATTTGTTCATCATGCGTTCAACCAATTCGACAAACCAATCGGAAAGATCGGTGCGAAAATTCGTGATGGGTTCGGATTTTTCCTTGCTGCGTTGGGCTTTGATTTTGTCTTTCTTTTCCAAACCAGGGTAGGGCAGTTTCCCGGTTAATGCATGGTAAAAGGTGCAACCCAAGCCATAAAGGTCGGCTCTGCCATCGATATCGATGGAGTTATAGGATTGTTCCGGTGCGATGTAATCCATGGTGCCTACGATGTATCCTTTGCCCCCGATGATTTTTAAATCTTCCTCTTTTTCACCCACGACAAATGCCAACCCAAAGTCAAACAACTTGGCTTGGTTTTCAGGTGTGACCATGATGTTTGAAGGTTTGACATCGCGGTGGATTACGCCTTGTTGATGGCAATGAGCAAGAGCCGTCAGGGTATTTCGCATCAACTTAATTGCAAGATCTTGAGAGATTGCGCCTGATTCGTCGATAATTTTTTGGAGGGATTTTCCTTGGATGAATTCGATGAGCATGTAGTTGAGGCCCGCGAAATCTTCGAGGCTGAAAACTTTGACGACATTGGGGTGATCAAGTTTCTGGGCGATGTAAAACTCTCTTTTAAAGCGGGAGATAAGCCTGTCTTGCCTTTCGGTTTTAAGTGTGCGCAGCACCTTCATGCTAACAAAGTTTAATTTATCATCATTTTTTCGGGCGAGGTAAACGGTGCTCATTCCGCCTCTACCTAAGACTGAAAGCACTTGGTAATCCTTCATGACCAAGCCACGGGATTTGCCTTTTAAGATTCGCTCTGCTTGAAATCGGGTGATCTTTCCCGCCTTCACCAAATATTCTGCGATAAGGTTGGGCTCGCTTCGGATGGTTTTATCAAGGTTGTTATAAAGCACAACCACTTCCACCTTGTCCATCAATTTGCTACGCATGAGGGACATGAGGAAGTCGCCTACATTGACTTCAGGGTTTGATTTTTCAGGATCTGGAGAACCCATAGCTAACCCGTTTTAAAATGGTGGTTATCACTTAAACTTCTTTTCCACGAATCTGGGCTTTCAGCACATGCTTGAGCCTGTCTTCAATTTTCTTGTGCAGTTTGTCTACTTCCTTGTCGTTAAGGGTGCGATCATCAGCCTGGTAACTAAGGGCAAAAGCTAGACTTTTGGTTCCTGCGGGAACTCGATCTCCCTGATAAATATCAAATAGCCTTGCAACTTTAAGAACATTACCTCCTGCAGCCTGAATTTCGGCGGTAACTGTTTGCCCAGTGATGGCTTGATCGACGACCACAGCAATATCCCTAAGTGCTGCAGGGAAGCGCGAAACGGGCTTGGACAAATATCTTACAGGCAGGCCGGAAGCAAGGGTTTGCATGTCAAATTCTGCTGCGATTATTTCGTGATTATCCAGCCCAAGGGTGGATGCAAGCTTCGGATGTAACACGCCAAACATTCCTGCAACTTTATCATGAATCATTAGGGCAGCGCATTTACCCGGATGAAGTGCAGGGTGGTTGCCTGGTTTGAAGGAAACCTTTTCCAGATGAACTCCGGAAGTAAGCCCCTCAACGATGCCTTTCAAATCATAGAAATTCAAATTGTTTTTACCCGAGGAGTCTTCCACCCAGAAGGGCTTGTTGCGCGGGCCACATATCGCAATCGCCAGTTTGTAGGGCTCTAGCGGCAATGTTTGGCCACTCACTTTTTGATACACTTTGCCTACTTCGAAAAACTTGACGCATTCGGTGTGTTTGAGGTTGGCTTGGGTCAGCGAGACAATGCTTGCCATCAGGCTTTGGCGCATTACGGTGCGTTCGCTACTGATGGGGTTTAGCAATGTTACATAAGCGGGCTTTGCGGACTCGAGAAAAGCAGATTCTGCTTCGGGTGAAGTCAGCGAGTAAGCAATCGTTTCCTGTAAGCCAAGGTGGACTAGGGTGTCTTTTATTTTGCGTTCAAAATCAAGTTCGGGATCGATCAAAACCGGAGGCAATTGCTCTGAAAGGCTGGTTTCGGGAAACTTGTCGTACCCATACAGCCGTGCTATATCTTCGAGAAGATCTGCAACCCCAACTTGGATATCCAACCGGTGGGTTGGCGCAGTGACCCGAAGCATTTCATTGCTTACTTTTTCAACTTTAAACTCGAGAGAAGTTAGAAGTTTGGTGCATTCCTCTAAAGGAATCGCAATCCCAAGAATGCGCTTTGCCTCTGCAAGAGAGAAATCAATGACTTGCAAGGGTTTGGGGGAGGGATAACAATCAATCCTTCCTTCTGCGGGCAGACCGTGGGCAAATTCTTGCATCAATTGCAATGCTCGGTTTGCGCCACCAATCACTTGATCGGGGTGTATGCCTTTGCTAAAGCGGGTTGCAGCTTCGCTGGGAAGTGCCATGGATTTCATGGCTTTGCGAATTGCAAGGAAATCAAAGTTTGCACTTTCGAGCAAGACCCGAGAGGTGGATTCTGTAACTTCGGTTTCAGCACCGCCCATTAAACCAGCGATTGCAATAGGGCCAAGAGTATCTGTAATAACAAGAGTTTCAGTAGAGAGTTCACGATCTAAACCATCTAAAGTCTTGATCTTTTCACCCTTGGTTGCGAAACGGATTACGATCTCGGGAGTTTTCCCTTTGGCTCTTGAGTAGAGAACATCGTAATCGAATGCGTGTAGCGGTTGGCCTTGTTCAAGCATTACATAATTCGTGATATCGACAATATTGTTGATTGGCCTCATGCCAGCTTGATGCAACCTGCGCTTTAAAAACGCAGGGGAGGGAGCAACTTTTATGTTCTCGATAAGCGAAGCGGTATAGCGATGGCATGCAGAGGTATCTTGGATGACAACATTTACCTTGCCCGTAATTGCAGGGCCAAAGGTATGAGGTTTGTGTTCAAAGGGTTTTAGTTTACCCCCGGTCATTGCTGCGACTTCGCGTGCAACACCTATCATCGAAAGGCATCGGGCCTTGTTTGGGAGAATGTCGATTTCGATAATGGAATCGCCAAAGTAATCTGCAAGAGGCATGCCTATGGGGGCATCATCTTCAAGAATGATGATGCCATCATGATCTTCAGAGATACCAAGTTCGAAGCCTGAGCAAACCATGCCATCGCTGGTAATGCCCCTGATTTTGCCTGGTTTAAGTTCTTTTAAAACTTTAGGTGTGGCATGGCCATCGAAAAGCACAGAGCCTGAAAGGGCAAGAATAACTTTTTGCCCTGTATCGCCTACAGAAAGATTGGGCGCCCCGGTAACCATGGTGATCGATCTGCCCGAACCATACTCAACCGTGGGAAGTTTGAGCCTGTCTGCATCGGGATGTTTATCTACCTTGGTGACAAGCCCGATGATGATTTTGTCTTTATCCCAAACAGGGTAGGGATCTTCTGCCCCAAGCCTTAAGCCTTCGGGTGCAGGAAGGCCCCAATGATTGATGCCCGAAACTTCAAGCCCAGCAAGGGCAAGTCTGTTGACCAAAGCCCCAAGGGAAAGGTCGAAGTCTACATAATCTTTTAGCCAGCGAATCGGAACCTTCATGATTCAAAACCCGGGTTGTGTTGTTGCAAAATGAAAAACCAAAACAAATACAACCGAATACTTAAGATTTAGAACTGGGACAAGAAGCGCATGTCATTGCCCCAAAACTCTCTTATGTCTTCAATGGCATGACGAAGCATGGCAATGCGCTCGGGCCCCATTCCAAAAGCAAAACCAGAATACTTGGAGGGGTCGTAGCCCCCGTTTTTCATAACTTCAGGATGCACCATGCCTGCGCCCATGATTTCGAGCCAGCCGGTTTTCTTGCAAAGCGGGCAGCCCTTGCCGCCACACACGATGCAATCCATATCCACTTCAATACTTGGTTCAGTAAAAGGGAAATAACTTGATCGAATGCGAACCTGCCTGGAGTCGCCAAACATTTTCCGCGTGAAAGCGGTGATGGTTCCAATTAAATCGGTCATTGAAACATTGGTCCCAACCACCAAGCCTTCAACCTGATGAAACATGATTTCGCTACGGGTGGTGATGGCTTCGTATCTGTAGCACATGCCTGGAAGAATAACCCTGATAGGAGCAGGGTGAAACTTGCGCATAACATGAATCTGGCCGGGGGAAGTATGGGTACGGAGAATCAAACCCGGGTCGGTGGTATGAAAAGTGTCCCACATATCGCGAGCTGGGTGATGGGGAGGCATGTTAAGCAGGCCGAAATTGAATTCGTCTTCCTCGATTTCTCGGGAGCGAAAAACTTGAAATCCCATCTCTGCAAAAGTTGCTTGAATATCGCGCAGGGTTTGAGTTGCAAGATGCAACTTCCCAGCAGCGGGAATCATACCGGGTAAACTAATATCAAGCTTCTCGGTTTCCAAGCTTTTAAGCATGGCTTGTTCGAGGCAGTTTTTGAGGGCAGTTTCGTAGGAGGCGGAGAGTTGTTCTTTGACGATATTGGCTTGTTGGCCGTATTCTTTGCGGGATTCTGGAGGTAGCTCGCTGACTTTTTTAAGAGCGGCGAGCATTTCCCCATTTTTTCCGAAGAAGTGTGAGTTCCAAGCTCTTAATGTGGACTCATCACTACAAGCACCTAATTGATCCAAGGAGAGTTGTTCTTTGACGATATTGGCTTGTTGGCCATATTCTTTGCGGGATTCTGGAGGCAGCTCGCTGACCTTTTTAAGAGCGGCGAGCATCTCTCCATTTTTTCCGAAGTAGTGTGAGTTCCAAGCTCTTAATGTGGACTCATCACTACAAGCACCTAATTGATCCAAGGCGCGGTTTTTAAGTGAATCCAAATCAGACATTGTATGGCTTCAATTAAGAGGACAAATCAACCTGAGGCTTACTTAAGCCCTACAGGCTGGTGCTTTTTAGCCAACTCAACAATTTTAGTGAAGGTTTCAGGATCGCGAATTGCGATTTCTGAAAGAGTCTTTCGGTCTAAGCTTACTGAAGCATTCGTAAGGCCAGCTATCAACTGGCTATAGCGCATGCCACGCATTCTGCAAGCTGCATTAACACGAATAATCCAAAGCCTGCGGAATTCGCGTTTACGCACCTTACGATCGCGGTAAGCGTAAACACCGGCACGAATCAGAGTAACTCTGGATTGGCGCTGCAGGTTGTGCCTACTGGCACGATAACCTTTGGTTAATTTTCGTAATCGCTTGCGGTCGCGAAGAACAGTTTTTCCGCTGCGTGCTCTTGTCATGGCTTACCAAGTCTCCAACGCTTAAAAGAAAGCGTTTCATTAAAACAGCTAAAATTAAGATTTTCCGCCCATTAACCGAATGTACTTCTTGGCCAATCTTCCGGTATCAATAACGGTACCACGAAGCTGCCTTTTTCGTTTGCTGGTCTTGTGGCCTAGAAGATGCTTTTTACCAGCTTTATGGCGCTTAAGTTTGCCATTGGCAGTAATGCGAAATCGCTTCTTCGAGCCTTTATGAGTCTTTAACTTGGGCATCTGAATTACCCTTCCGTGTCTTTATGGGACCAAAGTTATCTAAAAATCCATCAAATCATGCATAAAACGCATGGACAATACTAAGCAAAGCCTGCAAATAAGATAAAGTTATAAACCAATCACAAATTGCAGGAAAAGATGATATAGGGAAATAGGAGTCTGGGGGCAAACCCGAATCGAGAATTAATCTTTTTTTGGTGCAAGCATTGCGGTCATTTTCTTGCCTTCCATCGAAGGAGGTTTCTCAACTTTGGCAAATTCCTGCAGCTTTTCCAAGATTAAATCGATGATTCGCTTACCTTCTTCAATATGCTGCAATTCCCGGCCTTTAAATATCACATTTACCTGTACTTTGTCTTTATGCTCTAAAAATTTACGAGCTTGATTGATTTTCGTCTCGATATCATGATCCCCGGTCTTGGGTCTGACGCGTAATTCTTTGATTTTCTGCTGGTGAACCTTGGTTTTATTGTTTTTTAACGATTGCTGATAACGAAACTTGCCGTAATCAAGAATCTTACAAACAGGGGGTCTTTCGTTGGGATTAACCTCAACAAGATCTAAATCTGCTTCACGGGCCATTTCTAAGGCTTGAAAAGTGGGAATAACCCCAACAAATTCACCATTAGCGCCAATAACACGAACTGGGGAGATGCGTATTTGTTCATTCATACGGAGGCCCCGTTCTTGAGGGGCATTTGCGGGGGGGTTAGGACGGTCGTTGATACCTATTTCTCCAAAAAAACTAGTGATGTTGGCAACGCCGGTGCGAAAAACCAACGGAATAAACAGAGTGAAAACCGGACCTCATTCCAAACAATCTAGGTTGTTTGTGAGGGTATTATAGAATTTACCATGGCAGTTGGGGAATTGGAAAGAGAAAGATTGAATATTTTTAAGGAATTGCCTCAACAAAATCAATTTCAGGCAGATGTTTACGAAGTTCCTCTTCGATTCCAAAGAGCACTGCCCTGACCGCACTTGGGCACGAACCACAAGTACCCAACAATCGTACTTGCAAAATTTTTCCATCTAATCCCGCGACTTCGATTCTGCCGCCATCCATTTGCAACGAAGGTTCAACATGCTCTGAAATGGCTTTTTTACAGGCTTCTAACAAATCATAGTGTTCCATAAATCAACTCGTTTCGTTAGTGATACACCAATACTTTTATTACTAGGCATGGTTTTGGATGCCCGGAAATTCTGGTTTATTTGCAAATGCAATATTGCGAGTTTGCTTAATATCCAACTCCAATTGCTGTACCAAAGCATTCTTATCCACAAAAGTTTTGACAGGCCGAATTTTTTCTAAAAAGTTGATTTCTAGGATGTGATCATACAAATCGCCATCGAATTCGAGCAAATGCGCTTCAACTTTCTGCGAGGTCTCCGAAAAGGTGGGGTTTGGGCCTATGTTTACCGCAGTTGCGTAGGTTTTATTGCCAATGGTGCAATAGGCTGCATAGACGCCATTCATGGGTAAAAGGGTTTGAATGTTTTCGAGGTTTGCGGTGGGGAAGCCAATGGTTCGGCCTCTTTTGGCACCTGGCATTACTTTCCCTTCGATCGAATAGAATCTTCCGAGGAGTTTTTTTGCTTGAAGCATATCCCCGGATTGGATGGCTTTTCGAATCCTGCTGCTCGAAACTAATTCGTTATCCATCAGAAAAGGAGCAGCAACGGTTCCCAAAATGTTTCGGGTCAGACATAATTCCTTGAGAAGATTTATGTTTCCCGTTCGATTTTTACCGAAGTGGAAATCGGGCCCCTCCACAATTCCTTGGGCTTTAAAGGACTCAACGATTATTTTTTCAAAGAATTCTTCTGCTTTTAGCTCTAACAATCCATCATCTGTCTTTAATACTGCAACGAAGTCTGCCCCCGCAGCGTGCAAAAGTTTTTTCTTTTGTTCGAGCGTGCTTAAAAAACTTAGATTGACGCCCGGCTTTAAAATTAAAAGTGGGTGGGGATAAAAAGTGATTGCCACGATGGGAGCAGGGGCTTGGGAAACGGTTTCTCCAGCGGTTTTCATTTGTCTAATCAGATTTTTGTGGCCCTCGTGAACGCCATCAAAGTTTCCAATGGAGATGATTGCCCCTTGTGCATGGGCAGGGAGATCAAGGTTTTTCCAAGAAGGCGCAAGTGGATTTGAGGTCATCTCTTTTACCAATAAATCGAGGTTTAATTTGCAATTCGTAAAATCCGCCCTCCAATAGCAGTATACTGGAATTATTCACAAGCTGGCTGGATAGTCGCTGCTGCTTTGAAAAAAGCGGGAGAGGAAAGTCCGGGCTCCATAGGACACGGTGGTGGGTAACTCCCACCGTCCGAAGTAACATGCTTCATTGTGTGTTGCGTAAGGGTAGGGAAAGTGCAACAGAAAGATACCGCCCCAAAAGGGTAAGGGTGAAATGGCGGGGGAATGCAAATTCCTTAATGTAAGAGCCCACCAGCAGCCTGGCGACAGGCTGGCTCGGCAAACCCCACCGGGAGCAAGGCCAAATAAGAAGGAAGGACTGGTCCGGTCCGTTTGACCTTCGGGTAGGTCGCTCGAGCGTTCGGGTAACCGTTCGCCTAGATAAATGGCTATCATCTTGCCTTTTTAAGGCGAGAGACAGAACCCGGCTTATAGGCGGGCTTGTGAATATTCTTTACAAAACATTTTTGATGACTTGGCCCCTGCAAATAGGCATAGGCCTGCCTTGAATATCGTGGATTTCGGTATCGGGTGCGATGCCCATCTGGTTATAAATCGTGGCATGCAAATCCTGCGGTCAAATCCTGCGGTCTGATCGGTTGATCTTTAACATAGGCCCCGGTTTTATCGGAAGACCCTATAATTTGGCCCCCTCGAATTCCCCCACCTGCTAGGGCAGCTGAAAACACATGGCCCCAGTGGTCTCTTCCGGCATTGCCATTATGTTTTGGAGTGCGGCCGAACTCGCCCGCCCAAACCACTAATGTATCTTTTAATAATCCGCGGTATTCGAGATCTTCTAGAAGAGCAGAATAAGATTGATCCATGACGGGCATCAACTCTTTTTTGAGTTTCTCGGCATTTTTGGCATGAGTATCCCAGCTGGGGCTGCCTTGTGGTTCGTTTGCGAAACGAGTCCAGTTCACCTGAATCATGGGCACGCCTGACTCAATCAATCTGCGAGCTAGCAATACGCTTTGGCCCCAGCGATTTTTCCCGTACCTTTCCCGCATCGAATCCGGTTCAAGGTTTAGATTAAAGGCTTTGCGGGTTGCTTCACCACTCATCAAATTAAGCGCTTGTTTCGTCTGGTTTTCAAACTGCTTTTGATTTTTGTCTGATTGATTCTTGGCTGCGCCATTGTTCACCGATTCAAGAATTTTCAACCTCTCATCAAATCTTTTGTCGTTAATCCCTTCTGCAAGGGCAAGGCCCGGAATTTGAAACCCTGCAGATTCGGGGTGGCAGTTAATCAGCCAAGGATTGCTGGCACGGCCTAAAAAACCCGCATCTTGGCCAGGCCAGGTGATTCCGCCATCATTCCATATATGCTCAGGCAGCACGATTGCCTCTGGTTTAACAGAAGCCGACCCTATTAGTTTTTGAATGATTGCAGCAAAACTTGGACTGTCGTTGGGCGCACCAGGTTTGGCATTTTCGAAATTCATTGGCTGGTGCGGGTACCCCGTCAGCATTGAATAACCACTGGAAGAGTGGGCGTTATCGTTGGTCATCATGGACCGAAGCACGCAAATTTTATTGGTTAAGAGTGCGGTTTTTGGCATCAATTCGCATACTTTTAGGCCTACTGTTGCTGTGCTTATTGGTTGGTAGGGGCCTCGGATTTCCAATGGTGCTTCGGGTTTTGGATCCCATGTTTCGTGCTGGGGCGGGCCACCAGTCAAATATAAAAAGATGCAGGCTTTCGCTTTTCGTTCCTTGGCAAATTTGTAGCTTGCGGCTTTTGCATCTCCCAAACCCATCCCTAAAAGGCTTAAACCTCCTAGACTTATCCAATCACGACGGTTAATACCATCACATAGGCGGGTAGGTTTTGAATCGAGTATCGAAATCATAGTTTCTCCATCTGGTAGGTAGGAGCATTTTACTCTTATTACTTCATCGGATCAAGTAATAACTGAGCATTAAAATTGGTTCGGGTTTAACTTCAATATTGGAGCAGAGAATGACGGATTTAGTAATTGGCACGAAAAATAAATCGAAACTTAAAGAAATTAAAGAAATCTATGCCGACTTGCCTTTCAATTGCTTGGATCTGGGCGCCTTCCAAGGAGTTTCCGAGGTTGTGGAAGATGGTTCCAGCTTTGCTGAAAATGCAGCTAAAAAAGCTTCGGGGTATGCCTTGCAGGTGGGCAAATGGGTTTTGGCTGAAGATAGTGGATTGGTGGTTCCTATTCTTAATGGTGACCCAGGTATTCATTCTGCACGCTATGCGGGAGAGCATGGCTGCGATGCTGCCAACAACAGCAAACTTTTGCACGAATTAAGCAAATATCCCGCTGAAAACCGTGATGCCTATTATATTTGCGTGGCTTGTTTGGCCGACCCTCAGGGCAAGGTTATGGTTTTGACGGAGGGCAAGTGCCATGGCAGGATTATCCCTGAATACTTGGGGGAGGGAGGATTTGGTTACGATCCGTTATTTTTGGTTTTGGAGTATCATCAGACTTTTGGAGAATTAAGTTCTCGGGTTAAACATGCAATAAGTCATCGAAGTAAAGCTTTGGCGAAATTACGGCCAAGTTTGTGGCAACTATTGAGTAATTCTTAATAATAAGACAGCCTTTTTCCTAAGGAACTTGATTTATTTTAGCTTATAGAGTTTGACCCCTGTTTGGTTTTCCAATAAACTATCTTTTTAGCAAGAGCTATTGCCTCTTTGTTGATTTATCGATGGTCGGTCCCTGTGGTTATATCATCATAAGTAAGATGCACCGGGGCGACTTTGGTCAAAAATATCTGCAAAAGCGGGAGAGTGCTGCGTGTCGATTGTCCAAGTAAAAGATCTTATTGAAGCTGGCGTTCATTTTGGCCATAGAGCCAGTCGTTGGAACCCTAAGATGCGGCCGTATATCTACGGCAAACGCAATCTTATCCATATTATCGACTTGCGTGAAACCGTAAGGGGCCTTTTGCGTGCCTTCCGTTTCCTCACCAAGCTTTCTGCTTCTGGTAGCCAAATTCTTTTTGTTGGTACCAAGCGCCAGGCAAAAGATACCATCGAAACCGAAGCACGCCGTTGTGGCATGCCTTTTGTTTCCGAACGATGGTTGGGTGGTACTCTAACCAATCACCGCACCATTCGCGATCGTTTGAAAAGATTGGCAGAACTCGAAGCAATGTGGCTTCCCTCCTATGAAAATCCTGCCAAGGTTGATTTGGTTGCCTATATCAAAACCATGCTTAATGAATCCGGCAAGCTTGATATTCATAAAGCACCTGAATCCAGCGTGATTCGTAGCTACAGCAAAAAGATGATTTCTAATTTAAGTCGTGAGCTAACCAAGATTCAACGAAACTTGTCTGGTATTCGCGAGATGAACAGGCTTCCCGATGCCTTGGTTATTGTTGATCCTAGGCGTGAGCATATTGCTATTAAAGAAGCAAAGCGCATGGGTATTGCAACAGTTGCTTTGATTGATACCGACAGCGATCCAGATGATGTGGATTTGCCAATTCCTGCCAACGATGATAGTATTCGTTCGGTAGAACTGGTGCTTGCAAAGCTTGCAGATGCAATCATTGAAGGTCGGGCAGCATTGGCAACGGAACAGGCGACTGCACCAAGGCCAAGGCCTGCGCCTAGTGGCACTGCTGGCACCGTACGCGCTCCTGCTATTGTTGATTAATTTCGGGTGTTTGTTTCAATACATAAGTTTTGGTCTATTAGTAGGTGAATTAGTATGAGCGCTATAACCGCTGGTGTTGTTAAATCTTTGCGTGATCGAACCAATGCTCCCATGATGGATTGCAAGGAAGCCCTTGTTGAAGCCAAAGGTGATGTTGAAGCAGCGGTTGCAATCTTGCGTAAGAAAAATGCCGCAATTCAAGCAAAGAAAGGCGAGCGTGAAACTGCTGAAGGCAGGATTGCGTTTCATATCGATCTCGCTGCCAAAGTTGCTTCCCTTATGGAAGTTCGTTGCGAAAGCGGTCCCGTCATCAATAGCGAACATTTTGTTTCCCTTGCCAATGATCTTGTAGCTCAAGTTGTGGTTTCCAATCCTGAAAGTTTAGAAGCTTTGGTTGCACAACCTTTCTATAAAGATCCATCCCGCAAGGTTAACGATCGCATTGCTGATGTTGTTGGCCTGATTCGTGAAAACATGAAGGTTGCCAAGTTCGTCAGGCTTCAAGGTGGGCACTTCGGTTCCTACATTCATCATGATGGTACTGTTGGTGTTTTGATCCAAGTCGAAGGCGCGAAAAATGATGAGCAAATCCTTCGTGATATTTGCATGCATATTGCTGCTAAAAATCCATTAGTTGCAACCCGCGAAGAAATCGCTAAAGAAATTATCGACAAGGAATTCCAAATAGCTCGTGATGCTGCAGTTGCATCTGGTAAGCCTGCTAATATTGTTGAAAAAATTGCTGAAGGTAAAGTCAAAACCTGGCTTGCTGAAAATGTCCTTCTTGAACAACCTTTTATCAAGGAAGAGAAGAAAACTGTTGGCGAAATTCTGAACGGGGCAGGACTCAAATTTGTCCGCTTTGTCCGTTATAGGGTTGGGGAATTAAGCTAATTAATCTTTCTTTTACGATTCACTTTATTACTGAAACGCTCACTCAACCCGGCGAAATGGATATGAGATGAGCGTTATTTTTTCGCATCAACCAAACCCCAAAGTTACTTTTTTAGGCGCTGCAGGCACCGTCACTGGTTCCATGCACCTCTTGCAATACAAAGATTTTAATATCCTTCTTGATTGCGGACTCGAACGCGACAAGAAAACCGTTCTCAAAGACGATGAATTTCCCTTTGATCCTGAAGTTATTGATGCGGTTATCCTAAGCCATAATCATTCTGATCATTGTGGTAAATTGCCCGCACTTGCTAAAAAAGGCTTTCGTGGGCAGGTTTATTGCACTCCTGCTAGCAAGGATTTACTGGGCGTTGTTCTTAAAGATTCTGTCAACATCCAGGAAAAAGAAGCCAAGCATCGCAACAAAACAAAAAACCACTCCGCACCTTCCCAAAACGATACCTTCTCGATTTTGGATCGCTGTGTTCCGCTTGATTACGGCAAAACTTTAGAGATTCGTAACGGGATCAGTCTCCGCTTTCATGATGCTGGGCATTTGCTCGG
>QWPF01000024.1 GCA_003671255.1 Planctomycetota bacterium
ATCATTACCCAAGGTTGCGAAACAAATGTCTTCGCCTTGTGCGCATTCTTTAAACGCCTGATCTTTTACAAACCAGCGGATGCGCTTTAAGAAATCATCGCCTGCTGCAATCATGCCGCCGCCTAACACCACTTTCTCCGGATCAAAGAAATGAAGGATGTTGATAATCCCCAAAGCGAGTGCGGAGGAAGTTTCTTCGACAAGTCGGTCTGCGATGGGGTCGCCATTGCGGGCTGCATCAAAAACATCCTTGCAGGATAAAGTCTTTTTTTCAGCAGGCTCATGAAGGTCGGAGATTTTGTTGAAATCCTCTGCAAGTGCCTCGTAGGCCCGCTTTAAAACAGAGGTGGCCCCCGCATAAGCTTCCAAACAACCAAACTGGCCACAAGAGCAGGGCCTGGGTCGCGACATTTCAATTCGTGTATGGCCTATTTCGCCCGCCAACCCGTGTCTGCCTTCGATGATTTTCCCTTGATGAATCAAGCCCCCGCCAATGCCCGTGCCTAGGGTTAGGAATGCCATGCTTTCAGCGCCTTTGCCTGCCCCGAGCCAAGCTTCGCCCAAGGCCGCGGCATTGGCATCATTCAAGAATGCGATGGGCTTACTGAAAATGGTTTCGAGATGAGTGCGAACCGGTACATTCTTCCAGTCGGTCAGATTCACCGCATCAAGGATCACCCCGTTTTTTAAATCAATAATTCCGGGGACTGCTGCGCCAATTGCTTGGATCGAACCTAGGTTAAGCCCGGCTTTTTGAATACAGAGGTTGATGACTTTTTCCATCAAAGCAAGGCCTGCCTGGGGGCCTGCATTTTTGTTGGTAGGTTGTAAAAGAGTTTGAATCAAAGTGCCATCAGCGGAAATAATCCCCGCCTTCATTGAGGTGCCACCTACATCCAGTCCAAGATAGTATTGCGAGGTATCCATGGGCAGCATCGTAGCGGAAACAAGGAAGTTTGTGCAGATGAATTCTGGATAAATAAAAAAGGCCAAGATTTTAAAGCCCCGGCCTTCTCAATTCAAATCCATGTGCAAAAAGCGCAGGAGATTAATGGTTCAACAGAAACTCGTTGCTGTTGAGGAGGGCCCAGAAAAGATCTTGGTAGGGATCCATTGGGCTTTTGTCTTTAGTCCGCATAGCAAGCCCCTTCGAGATTTTCAGCGCTTCTGCAGGCCTTGCTGGACGGTTAAGTGTTGCTAGAAACAACTCGTTGATGATGGCATTGCTGTTTGTCTTATTGCGGGCCATTGCAATGGATACCGTGCCTTTATCTTTACGGCTGATGGCGTCATTGATATCTTTGCCATTCATCATAAGCAAGGCTTGAACAACGGTACCGTTGAAGTTAACTTCGTTACCTTCGTCGTCGCCGAAATTGCTTACCAGCTTATTGAGCCAAGAAGTACGAAGGTTTTTCTTGGCATCTTTGCTTTCAGCAGCTTCAGCCTTGGTGGAAACCATCAGGGATTCAAAAAGCTGTTCAGGGCTCATTGATTTAAGGAGCATTCTGCTGAAAAGGCCTTCAACTTCAGGCTTATCGTTGGTTTTGTTGGCAACGAAAGTAAGGTTGTAGGCATTGCTGTTACAAATCCAGCGGATAAGTTTCTTTAAATCGTAGTTGTAATTCTTGAAGCTTGAAGCAAGTTCTTGAAGAAGTTCAGGGTTCGTTGGAACATTTTGTTCGTTGAAGTCATCGATGGGGGTGGTAAATCCTTTGCCGAAGAATACGCTCCACATGCGATTGACCGCAGATTTAGGGAAGTTTTCGTGATCAATAATAAAGGCTGCCAACTGATCGCGCCTGCCTGTAGCTGCAGGACCACTAGAAAGCTTCTTTTCTTCCATGAAGATTGGCTTGGTGGGTAGAATCACACCATTGCGTTTTTCAAAGAAGATGATCCCATCAGCATTAGTCGAAGTATTATCCTTAAGACCAAGCTTAGGAAGGGTCATCATTCTGTTTCCAGTTTCAGCAGGGGGTGTACCCGTTCGTTCTACTTGGCGTAGAAAAGCATTGATGCCCCAGAAATGTTTTTGCGTGATGGAATTATTGAAGGGGTGATCATGGCACTGGGCGCATTGCATCTGAATGCCAAGGAACAGCCTGGTAATTCTTGAAGTAATAGGCACCATTTCAAACTTGCCTTCCTGGCTTTGCTTAGCAGCAGGAACAGGTTCGCCAAGATGCGCCAAGATGAAATTCACCGCAGCGTTTTCTGTGTTTTCACCAGATGCGGTGATCACATCCTTCGCCAAATCATGATAACCACGATTACTTGCGAATTGATCTTCCAACCATACTGCGGTCTCTTCGTGGTATTTGCCTTTGCCAAAGGTTCCGGAGCGGGTCAGAAACCAATTGGTGAAGTGATTAGCCCAATGACGGGGGTAATCTTCGCTTGCAAGAAGATCTTCAATAATCTGTGATCTTCTGCTGGCTTGAGGGTAGCGCATGTACTTAGCGATTTCTTCGGGGCTGGCAATTCTACCCACAACATCCAAGCTCACCCTGCGAATGAATTCGTATTCATCAATGAATCCGGAAGGTACAATTTTGTTTTCTCTCCACGAAGCATCCAGTTTCTGATTGATCGATTTTACTACCTGCTCGGTGATAAGCTTTTCATCGGGAGTCTTGCCAACAATGGTTAATTTTGGAAATACGGGATAGGGAGGAAGAGGTGCAGATTTTTCTGCTAAAGGCTCTTTGTCATCCTTCTTCGCAGGCTCTTTACTATCTTTATCATCCTTCTTCGCCTCTTTATCATCCTTGGCAGTGGCTTGCTTCTTGGTTTCTTTTTCCTGAGCTACAGAGAAATCTGCACTCAGCAATAAACCAGTGGATACCGTACCGAGAGCTACCAAGTGCCAGAAAGAGAACTGCTTGGTTTTTGCCTTATGTGCCATGGGTAAAATCCTTAAGGTTGAAAAGGTGCAAAGTAATCTAAAATGCACACACTTATTATTACCACCAGCCAGAGTATTAACAACACAAATCGTTAAAAAGAAGCCTCTATCTAATAAGATAAAAGTTCTTTCAATAAGCCAATACTAAAAGGTATTAGGATTAGCTTGGGTTTAATGTTATCTGTTAATTTAGTCGAAGGGAAAATGGAAATAGTTCCCGATAAATTATTAGGTTCTATAATTATGCACCTAGATCTCGAGAAAGTACGAATTTATGCAAAAAAAGCTGATAATAGGTCGCTTCTTGATCGGGTGACCGTTTTTCGCCAAGGTATGGAGCCTGCAGCAATCGAAATTATTAAAAAAGAGCTGCTCGAAAGGGGTATTTCCCCCGCAGATATCAGTCAACATGAAAGCGCATACAAGGATTTGGTAATTCGCGGGCCAGAAGGATTACCCAGACTTTGCAAAAAATGTACTCTTCCCGCAATATGCCTAGAGTGGGGATGGCTGAAAGTCTTTGGATTTATCCCTCTTTTACCTTGGCAGCATCTATATTGCGAAGAGCATAAAACAAGGCTTTAAGCACTTAAAAGCAGCCCTTTAATGTAAGGACTGCTTTTAGGTTTTAGAATCAAATGGCTTATTATGCCTTTAAGAAAGTATCGATATCAGCTTGCACAATTTGCTTTGAGGGTGTGTCGAGAGCAGCACTCAGCCAGCTCATAATAGTGGGTGTGTAAGGAAGCATACCATTCGCAAGAGCGGCTTTTAGCCTGATTTCTTTGCGAACTCTTTCCTTGTTCTTTTTCGCGCCATTTTCAATCCTAGAGCGGCGTTGATCTTGTTTCTGCAGGGTTTTACGAAGTTTTCGGGAAATAGCTGCCATATCAGGCCTCAACTTTAAACATTAAAATTACAAAAATACAGTTACTAACAAGGATATTAAGATTTTGGTGCGTTGGCTAGGGGTTGAGCTTTCTTATACCGCTGTAACGAGGCTTCTTTGGCTCCAATATGCTTCTCTAAATCTTGAACTTTCGTGTTAAGGGCTGCTACCAAAGCTTGCGCTGCGGGCATAGCCTTTTGCATGGCATCAATCTGCTTGGGTAATGCGGGAACCAAGGGCGTAGCAGCAATAAGCTTCATTTGGGCATCTTTAAGGCCTGCAACAGTCGCGGTATAAGCTACAGTTTTCTCCTGAAGGGCCTTTTGTAAGGCGGGTAATTCCAGCTTTAATTTATCAAGCTTTTCTTGAGCAGCAGTCACATTTTTTGCCAAGACTGCATCTAATTTGTTCTTATCAGATTGCTCTTTAATTTTTTTCACGCTATCTGTACTTGCTAGAATCATGGCTTCCCCGGCTTTAAGTTCCGTGGTGGATTTTGTCTGCAGGGCCAATGCAGCAGCCTGATCCGCAGTCAGTTGCTTGATTTTTGCAGGTAGATCTTTAACTGCAAGGGTAGCATCTGCTAGGCTTTTTTGTGCTGCTGCCAAATCTCCTTGTAATTTCGCATCTTGAGTCTTTGCAGTAGTTAATTCAGCACTTGTTTTCGACAATTGTTCACGAAGCAAAACGATTTCCTTGGCGGAAAGCTCAACCCGATCTTTAAGACTGGGCGGATTACTAGGCAAAACATCCACCTTTTTTCCATCTGCAAGCTTGTATGCAGCTACATTGCCATTCCAGTCGCCAACGAATGCAAAAACAGCGTCGTGTGAAACAGCAACCCGAAGCGCCAAATCGGTCAGAGGCTCCATGGTTAGAATTGCAGTTCCATCACTTTTCCAAGACTTTGAAGTTTTATCCCTGCCACTGGTAACAATGGTGCCATCGCGATGAAAAACAAGCCCCTGCGCACCACCTGCGTGAGCGGGAATTGATTTAACCAGGGTTCCGTTCTCGACTTCCCAAAGCTTAAGAGAGGCATCTTCACTCACCGAAGCGAGGATATTGCCATCTGCACGCCAAGAAAGATTGTTGATGTAACTGGTGTGGCCTTTAAGGGTGAAATACTCTTTGCCGTTGTGAGATTCCCAAACGAAAAGATTTCCACTTCGATCACCTGAAGCAAAAAGAACCCCGTCTGGACTGTATTCGATGCTGGTAATCCAATCAGTATGTTTTTTGATTTCGTGAAGCAGTTTGCCATCGACGGTGGAATAAACACGAACGACTTTGCTAGGGCCACCAAGAGCAATTTGAGTTTGATCGGGGCTGATATCCGCAGCGAGAACAGCATCCGATTCTTGGCCAACCGTTAAGACTTTTTGTCCGGTCTTAATGTTGAACAAAGTAGCGGAGCCATTTTTGCCCCCGCGGCCACCCCCCGCAAGAAGGAATCCACCATTTCTGCTAAACTTTAAAACGGTAGGAAATCCATCAGGGAAAGGAATGACGCCAAGGTATTCCATAGTATCAGTGTTATAAAGCACGATTTGCTTCTGACCACCGACTGCTAAAAGGGGCGCCCAAGGGCTTGCTGCTAATCCAATGACTGCGTTGCCTTTAAGGGTAACAACCAAAGGATCGAGAGGAAGAGGTTTTTCGGGCATGGGTGGTGGGCCATCGGGTTTGCCCCTGCGAACAGTACCGAGTGCAATATCGGTGGTGGGCTTATTCAAAGCCAAAGCCTTGCCATCTGCTGTTTCGAGCAACCCTTCTTTGATCCATTTTTCAAGCATTACAATCGAAGTGTCTGCAACTTTTGGGCTTTTAGGGGGCATGAATGGTTCAGATTTATGAGCAACCATCTGAAAAAGAGAACTGCCCTCGGGGTCGCCCGCCTTCACAATAATACCGCTGCTACCACCTTCAATTACTTTGCTGTAACTGTTCAGAATAACTCCAGAACTTTTTTTGTCCTGGTTATGGCAAGCAACACACTTGTCTTGGAAGAAAGGCAGGATGTGATCCTGATAGTTGATTTTCTTGGCAGAGGGCTGTGCAATGGCTGACTGGGTTGCCAATGAAAGCAAAGCTACCAGCAAAATGATAGAACGAACCATGAACTCTGCTCCGTAATCTTAGTGGTTAAACATATATTCGCGGGTATTAAGCACCGCCCAGAAGGCATCTTCCAGAACCTGCTTTTTATCCTTCTCAGCATTTACCAAGGCGAGCACCTTAGTTTTTTCATCCGCAGAAGGCATTCTTGATAGGCAACGAACATAAATTTCGTCCAAGATTTCTTCTGGAGTTTTCTTGTCTTTAAGAAGCTTACCAATCAAATTGCCCTGAGTAATTCGCTGTGTCGTTGCATCGCCATTAAGCAGATGCAAACTCTGGCTTAAAGTTGGATCCAGCTTCACTTCGCAAGAACAAACGGATTCGCGGGTAGCTCTGCCGAAGGTTGTAAGGAAGTAGTTGGAAACCTGACCATCAGCAATTTGCACAGCCCTTGCACCAAGAGGCAAACCAGGAAACTTATTCTTGGTTTCAGTTACTTGGCTAATGCAATCGAGGAAGGTTTCAGCTTTGATTCTTCGGATGGAGGAATGGCTGAAATTCTTGGTGTCGCTTTCGTTGCTAGCATTGGCTTGGGTTGAAAGCTGATAGGAATTGGAAAGGACGATATCCTTCACAAGGCGTTTGAAGTCGTAATTGTATTCGGTAAACTTCTTGCCTAATTCTTGAAGTAACTCAGAATTGGAAGGCGGGTTGCTAACACGAACATCGTCAACCTCATTGATAATGCCCACGCCAAAGAAGTGAGTCCAAACCATGTTGGAAAGATTGGTAGCAAAGTAAGGGTTCTTAGGAGATGCAAGCCATTCAGCCATTAATCCCCTGCGATCTTTGCCAACAACATCGGGAACTTCACCGCCCAAATACTTGGGTGCCATGCGCCTGCCACCCAAAGGATGGTTGATTTCGCCACTGCCACTGTTGAACACAACGAGTTCGCGTGGATCATCAGTTCGTTTTCTGCCAATCTGGGTGAAGAATGCAGCGAAACCATAGTAATCATCCATGGTCCAACGATCGAAAGGATGGTTATGGCATTGAGCGCATTGGATGCGCATGCCCATGAAAACTTGAGCAACATTTTCAGTCACTTTGAGAATGTCGGTTTCATTCTGATAGTAGTTGGTAACAGGGTTGTTAAAGGTACCACCGTTGGCACCAAGCAACTCTTGAACCCACTGATTAAGGGGCACATTGCGTGCGATACGATCCTGAAGCCAGTTGTAATAAAGCAGGGTCGCTTTGTAACTAACTTGGTTGGAGCTGCGAATTTGTAAGAGTTCAGCCCACTTTAAAACCCATAGTTCTGAAAATTCTTTTCGTTCCATAAGTTCTTTGACAAGTTGCTCTCTCTTGTCTGCTGATTTGTTTGCCATGAATGTTTTGTATTCTTCAACCGAAGGCAGCATGCCTGTAAGATCGATGAATATCCTGCGCAAGAAAACTTCATCAGAGCAAGTAGCAGAGGGAGCGATACGAAGGTTTTTAAGCTTTGCGTTTACCAAGGTATCGATGTAGTTCTTTTCAGGGGTGGTGGGGAAAGAGAATTTCAAATCTTTGGGAAGAACAATAAAGGGCACGCCCACGGTGAAGGTTGAAAAGCGAGCCATTACAAAGGCTTCGCCTCGATCGCCTGCAGTTACCAAACCACTGGGGCTTACTTTGCCCGAGCTATCGTTGCTGCTAAGGAAAAGCGCAAGGGAAGTAACATCGCGTTCCGAGCCATCGCTGTACTTGGCCCGAACGATTAATTGTTGGGTGCTACCTTTGCCATCCAAAAGAGCGGTTTTAGGAAAAAGATCAACTGATACAGGGGTAGCAATGCCTGCTGGATCTTGTGGACCACCAGCATCGACCCAGCGAACGAGGTCGTTGTAATATTGCTCGCCTACTGCAAACTTCTGGCCACCGGTATGAGGTACTTTACCTGTGGACTTTTCAACCAAAAGGCTCTCTTCAGGAATCGCAAGGTTGATCCTTCTGCCATTGAGTTCGCGGGTCAAACGATAATGATCGCCATCGGGATCAAAACCGAAAAGGGAAAGACGAAATCCATCTTTGCCCCTGGCAGCGCCATGGCAACCACCTTGATTACAGCCATTGCGTAAAAAGATAGGCATTACATCGAGCTTGAAGCTGATGGGCCTATCTTTGATTGCATCTTTAACATCAACTGGAACTTGAGTAGTTTTGCCTTCAAATTCTACAGCGATAGAGCATTTGCCATCGCCTACGGGAAGGACTTCGAGGTTGACAATCTTGGCAATTTTGGGGTCGCTGATGGTAACTTTTGCTTGAGCGGTTACGTCGCGGGTAATGCCATCTGCGTAGCTGGCTTGAACGATGATGCGTTGTTTCCCTCGGGCGGATTGCATATTCACATCGGGTGGGAAAACCGCAATGCTTACAGGTGCGATTGCCTGAATGGAAGTTGCAGAGGCAAATAGCAGTATTGCACAAGCGCTAGATAAAACAGAAATCTTCATCGTAGAGGTCTCCAGAAAGCTTATTTCTTTTGGGGTGTCGGTGTGGATTTTTGAGCTTTTTCGCGTTCTTCTTGTTCGAGTCTGAGTTTCTCAAGCCTGCTTAATCTCTTTTCGCCTGCTGGGGCAACCACTGCTGGTGTGCCTGGTGTTGCAGGTGCAGTAGCAACAACTTTGGGCGCTGCGGGTACATCGATTCTTATATCTGTCTTGCCCAAGGTATGCACAATTGCTTCGCCATTCTTGGTGATCACTGCAGAACAAACAATGTTCTTGTGATTACCCACGGGTGAGGTTTTATCGATCTCAACTTTCACAAGAATCTCTTTGGTTTTAGCATCGATTTCAACGGGTGCTGCAGTGACTTTCAAAGGTAGGCCAATTAATTGCAGTTGAGCCTTGCCTTCAAATGGAGTTGTTTGGGTTATCTTGCAAAGGATTTCAGAAGTTTTACCCTGCTCGATCGCGCTTCGTTCGATGGTAGCAGTAATGAACGGCGCAGCTATTTCCAAATTAAATAGTTGGGATGAAGCCCAAACTACGCCTGTAGGAGTGCTGGCACTTGCTATAAGTGCGGTTTTCCAATTCTTGATTCTTGCACCCGCATTGGCAGTGATAGCAAACAGGCCTTCGTTTTGGTTTTCTGCAATAGTGATGGCTGCAATTGTTCCAACACCGGGAAGGCTGTAAACTGGAATTACAGTTATGGGGCCTTTGAATCCTTCTTTTCGTTGCACAACCACTTTTAAATTCATCGAGCCATTTTGAACCAAGGGAACCTTTGGTTCGATCACTTGAATAGAGAATGGAGATTCTTCGGTAACAGCAACACCCAGTGTTGGCATGTTATATCTCCAGTAGATCGATTGCCCTGGATTGCCAAAGGTAAGTTCTGCATTGGTGTTGAACTCTGTATTGCAAGTAAGTTTGGGGTCTGCAGGAAGGGCCTTGATTTCAGAAAGGGAACCCGCAACAGGCGCATCCTTGGTTGCTTCGAAAACCACTGCGAAGGAATCAATACCTGTGGAAACATCATCCACACTAATAGTAACGCCAGGGGGTAACTTTTCTGCAATCAGTTTTAAATCGCCTGCGAGGTCACGCCTTTGAACCGTCATCAAGGTTGCAAAGCGATTTCCCTTGGGTACGCTAACGGTTTGCCTATCTTGAGAATACTGTGCCACTTTGGGTATAGCCACAAGTGTGGTGCCTTGAATTGGAGAAAAGTCTACCCGGTAGGTGTAATCAAACCCACCTTTTTTAAGGTGATCCGTAACGGTCAGGATGTATTCTTTGTCGTCAAGGGTTGCTCTGAAATAGCTATCGGTGCCGCCCGAATCATCATTGGTTGCAACATTGGCACCCCCAGCAATTGCGAGGGTCATTACTGGGTCTAGTGGGGAACCGTTCTTGCGTGCAACGCATCGAATATCAACCACCTGGCCTTTAACCCCCTTGAAGCGGAAGCAATCGACATCGGCATTCTTTTCGATGATGCCATTGAAGCTGCTGGGGAAGGTTACCAAGGTTGCTTTCTCTGGTGTATCATTGGGTTCAACTTCAAAAGTATTGGGGAAGTTGGAAAGGCCGAAGCGAATGCCGGAAGGGCAAATGCCTTTTGCGTCTTGGGGGAAGATCTTAAACTCAGGATCAATTACAGAAGGAAGCTTGATCTTTTGTTTCATGGGGCCCGTGGGATCTCCCAGATAAGTAACTTCGATTTCTTCTCCGGCTTTGCCACCCGTGGGGAATACACCTGTAGGCCTAGGAAAATTACCAATATGAAGACGGTATGTGGCATTCCCATTACCACCATAGGCACTTTCACGAACCAAGATTACATAAGTACCATCTTCAGGGGCAACGATGGAGGCGAAACAATCTTGTCCGGTAAGGGGTGAATCATCGCGTGCGCTTAGCTCGAAGCGTTTCATATTGAAGATTGCAACGAAGGGGTCGAATACCACTGTACCGAGGCGCATGCCTTCGACTTCTGCACTGATCCGCTCGCCTTTTTTTGCATCTACAATGAAATAATCAGCGTCTTCATTATTAGCAACACCATGAACAGTTACGTTCATTGCGATTTTTTGCGGAGTTGCGAACTCTGAATTGGGTTCTTTTTCTTCAATTACTGGTAGTGCGCCCACATAAAAAGTGCGCAGTTCACTAATGCCGGTAGCGGTGCGAACTCGGATTCCGTATTCGCCCAAGCCAGCTTCAGGGCTAATTTTCACCATTGCTTTTACTTGAGTATCGCTCACCACGGTCATTTTCGTGGTTTCAATCCCCTTGCGATAAAAGAGAAGTTCCTTGGCATCGGTAAGTCTTGCACCCGTGAAAGTTAATTCAACTTCGGTGCCTCGTTGCCATCCACGGGGCCCAATCCCACCCAAGCTAGGCGATGCTGCTTTAAGGGAAGAGGCAAGAGCCAAAACAGTGATGGACATCAAGAAAAACCGAGAGAGAAAAATCTTCATGGGATGAGTCTCAGTACTTAAAATTCGAGCAGCCTTAAACAAAGCTGCTCACAAAATAGGAAGGAAGACAAATTGCAGTCCCCGGCGGAAGTAAATCAACCGGGGATACCACATTAATTACAATTGCAATTAAGCAAGGATTTCTTTGACAACCTTGCCATCGCGGACAATATCAATTGGCCTGTTACCAGGAGCAACGAGGCGTTTTTCGCCATCGATACCCAACTGATTATAGACGGTCATTGACAAATCTTCTACAGAAAGCGCATCGTCTTCTGGTTCAGAAGCGGTGGAATCGGAGCTACCGTAAACCATACCCTTCTTGATACCGCCACCAGCAAGCATTACGCTGAAAACTTTAGGCCAGTGATCGCGACCAGCGGTTGCGTTGATCTTAGGAGTACGACCGAATTCGGAAGATACCATGACCAAAGTGGAGTCGAGCAAACCAGTGCGATCCAAATCGCGAATCAAGGTTGCAAGGGCCTGATCCAAAGCTGGGGCCTGACCTGCCATAGCTGCCTTGATGCCGCCATGCATATCCCAACCACCGTAGGTAAGGGAAACAAAGCGAACGCCAGCAGCAACAAGTCTGCGAGCCAAGAGCATACGCTGACCAGCAGAGTTTTGACCGTATTCAGTGCGGATTTCTTCTTTTTCTGCACTAATATTAAACGCTTCCTTGGCTTGATCGGAACTGATCAGGCTGTAGGCTCGTTTGTAGAAAGTATCCATTGCATCGAGGTTATCCGACTTTTCTTTGGTCTTGAAATGGTCATTAACCGCTTCAAGCATGGATCTTCGTTGTGTAAAGCGGCTTACATCAATTCCGCCTGGAAGCTGCAGATCGCGAACAGAGAAACCTTTGTTCGCTGGGTCATTGCCCAAGCTGAAAGGCCCGTAAGCAGAGCTTAAGTAGCCAGAGCCTGCAAAAACATTAGGCTGATTAGGAATACAGATGTAAGGAGGAAGATTGTTTTTTGGCCCAAATTCATGGGAAACAATACTACCAAAGCTTGGGTAGTTAAGTGCAGGGCTAGGGCGATAACCAGTAAACATGTTGTGCGTGCCGCGTTCGTGTGCAGCTTCGCCATGAGTCATGGAACGGCAAACGGTGATTTTATCAGCAATGGCCGCAAGGTTTTTGAAGTTTTCGCCGAAGTATACGCCTTCGAGCTTGGTTTTGATCGGGGCAATATCGCCACGGTATTCGATTGGAGCCAAAGGCTTAGGATCGAAAGTATCTTGATGGGCCATGCCACCTGGAAGATAGATATGGATAACGGATTTAGCTTTGCCTTCAACAGTGGGTTTGCCCCCAACGGAATCAACCGCATGAGCTTGTTGCATTTTGAAGTATTCGGGAAGGGTAAGACCGAGTCCACCGATCATGCCGATTTGGAGAAAAGATCTGCGAGTTTGTTTTTTGAAATGAGCGGGGTCTGCAAACCAAGTTCCAGGTTGATGAGCCATTGTTTTCTCTCCGGTTCCAAAAGATTTAAAAAAGGCGGGTAATTAACACATGTTTAGGCAGGTACATACATCTTACAATAAGGTAAGCACAATATCAATGCAAAACAAATGCAAAGACAATCACTCCAGAGTGTCTATTAAATATCGGAATTAATGAGGTGTCAATTAAAAAGAACTAGATAAATCTGATTTAAATGTTCTTTTGTACAGGTGTGATGCCGGAAATACTGTAAGTATCGGCATCTTTTCCCTGAAAAGCGGTGATAAGTTCTGCTAAGAACCCGATGGACATCATTTGCGCGCCCAATAAGAGGAAGGCAGCTGCATAAATGAGGAGTGGGCGATCGTGAAGCGGGGGAAACAAATCAGGTTCCCAAAGTCTGATAATCCATGTAATCGCTAAATAACCAAGTCCCAAACTACCTGCAAGGAAGGAAAGTAAGCCTGCACCCCCTAAAAGATGCTGGGGTCTTTGGCCAAATCCGGTCAAAAATTTGACGGTTAATAAGTCTAAAAAACCTTTAATGAACCTGCGCACCCCATATTTCGAATACCCAAACTTGCGGGCGCGATGCTGGATTGCTAATTCGCCCACTTTAAACCCTCTTGCAGCTGCAAGAACTGGAATAAAACGGTGCAATTCACCATAGAGTCTGACTTCCTTAAAGATGGGTGCCCTGTAACATTTCATGCCACAATTGTGATCGTTTAAATGCACATCAGTAAGGTTACTCACCATTTTGTTGAATATTTTGCTAGGAAAGGTCTTGTGCCAGGGGTCGAGTCTGACTTTCTTCCAACCACTTATTACATCAAGAGGTGTAAAGGGTTGTGCATTTTTTGCAGGGCCACCTTGTTCCAGTTGCTTTAAGAAGTTTGGGATTTCCATCGGGTCATCTTGAAGGTCTGCATCCATGGTGATGAAAATATCCCCATTTGCTGCTTGAAACCCTGCAGACAAAGCAGCAGCTTTGCCAAAGTTCCTGCGAAACTTTATTCCCCGTGTATTCAAATGAGCTGCTGATAATTCGCAGATTTTATCCCACGAGTTATCTTTACTGCCATCATCGACAAAAAGTATCTCCACATCTAACTGATGTAGTTGTGCCACATTTATGATTTCGCCATGCAGAATAACAATGCTTTCATCTTCGTTGTAGACGGGGATAATAATGGAAATCATGGCTGGGGTGCCTGGTTGGAGTTGGGTTGAAAGTTTTCGCCTAGGTTTTTTCTATCGTTTGCACGAGGTTTAATCCAGTAAAACCCAAAAGCGGTTAAAAGTTCTGAAGCAGTCCAGATCACTCTAAGAAGAATCGCTGCAGTGACAGCTTTAGGCCCAAGTGTGGCTGCCAACATGATTTGTAGAATTTGCTCGCGAACGCCCAGTCCACCCGGGGTTGAGGCTACAAATCCTGCAACATTTGACAAAGTAACACAACCCGTGCACCAGATAAAGCGAGAGAATGTCATGCCATTTACCGAGGTATCCATGGCTTGCCATAGCACCATAAGGCTTGCACCCAGAAAGAACCAGCAAAGCATGGAGGACAAAAGCCCTCGAAAAAAAGATCGAAGAGATCCGGGGATTACAAGCAATTGCTCTGCGGGCAGAAATCGCTTTCCCAATCTCCGCACTATAAATGGAAATACGCCTGGCATGATTGGAATCCCAGTGACGATCATCAAGAAGGCTGCAGCGGTTATTTGTGTGGTTGAAGTATCAGCCGAAAGCAATCCAAGCATTACCGCCAGTGTCGCCCCAGTCGCCATCGTAAAAAGCACTTCGTAAATGGAGGTCACTACCCCTGCGGTGATGGTGACATTTTCTTTCATTGCAGAATTGATGCGAAGAAACAAAGCGAGGCCTTTGCCGGGTACATATTTTCCCAATTGGGCGATGTAAAAGCAGCGTAAACCAAAAGGGAGGGAAATAGGTTGTTTGATATCATTTAAAAGGTCGACCCAGAACCATCCCGAAAAACCGATCCCAACAATATAGAGCAACCCACAAAGAAAAATGCCTGATAAAGAAACGCTTTGCAACTGTTGTAGAAGCAAGGTCAAAGAGTTATGCTTGCCATCTGGATCTTTAAGGGCCTCAAGGTGGAGGATTCTCCAGAACTGAAACCCAACAGCGAACGCGACAAGAAACCAGATGAATATCTTGATGAAGGGCCAGTATTTTTTCATTCGATCAATCATGGCGGCCTTAATTTAGTGGAATCCGGTATCGAAGTCTGCTATGTTGTTGTACAAAACCTATTTGAATAAAGGAAAAAACGATGAAAAAAATTGCTGGCCTCATTGCTTTTGTTGTATTCCCTGCATTTACCCTGTTGGCGTCCGCCTTTGTATTTCAAGGGTCTGATGATGCTGCCCGGGGTATTGCAATCGAATTATTCAAATCATTGGATGAGCAACAAAAAAGCGAAGCTTTAAAAGCATTCGATGATAAAGACCGGTTTTCAGAAGTCTTTCCCGCAGTTGAAAGAAAAGGCCTTGCCATGAGCAAGCTTAAACCCGAGCAGGCCGCCTTGGTTGAAAAAATGATCCTTGCAATGACTTCTCCTTATGGAGCTTCCCGCTGCATCGAGGTTGCCAAGCAAACGCCATCTAATCGGAGATACATCAACTTTTTTGGTACACCAGAAGCAGGAAAGTCTTTTGCGTTTCGATTGGCGCAGCATCATTTAACATTGCTTCACTGCGAATTTTCAGCAGATGACAAAGGCGAGTTTGGCCCAGTATTGTTGGGGGGTAATCCCGTTAATAACCTTTGGGAAGAAGAAGAGACTATTTTACTAGCACTTGCTAAGACTCTTGATAAGGAAACCCTGGCTAAGCTTGCAGGGCCCGGGGGATCAGGCCAGCCGATAGGAAAGTCTGGCATTGCGCTTAAAGATCTGCCCAAGCCCACTGCCGAACTTGCCAAGAAGTTGCTAGCGAAAAGGCTCGATGTGTTTTCTTCGGATCGAAGAAAGAAGCTCGAAAAAATAATTGATGCGCAGGGAGGCATTGAGGCGTTAAAGCTTGTTTTATCGGGAAATGCATCGCAAGGTCACCTTCAAGGCGGGAATTATTCCTGGAAGTTTGGTTCAGAATCTGTGCTTATCGATTGGCAGACTTCAGGGAAAAACCATCTTCATATGACGGTTCGTGCTAAATCTAAAGTATAGTTCTATATAAGGATATTAAAGATGTTGTTAAGGATTTTATGCTTGTTTGTGTTTGCTCCCATTCTTTTGGCCCAAACTAATGATGCGGTTGAGTTGTTTAATGGGAAGGATCTTTCGGGTTGGGTGATCGAGGGCCCTACAGAATTTGATAATAAAGGTAATAAAGAACCGATTTGGGTTGCGGACAATGGCATGATCACCTGCAGGGTGAACAATCGCAAAAGCTATGGCTTTCTGCGCTATGATAAAAAACAATTTGCAGACTTTGTCTTCAGCCTAGAGTACAGGCTTTCGGAGAAAGAAATGCCCAAGCAATCGCCTTGCAATAGTGGCATTGGTATTCGCACAGGCGTTTACGACCCTAAGAAATCGGATTCGCCACCTTCCCGTGCAGGGTATGAAATCCAACTTCTGGATGATGCAATGAAGAATCCCGACAAGCATTCCACGGGTTCGCTTTACCGCTATATTGCGCCAAGTGTTAAAGCAGTAAAGCCTGCACCTGAATGGAATAAAATCGAGATTGAGTGCAAAGGGGCCCGCATTAAAGTCACCTTGAATGGCGAAAAAATCATCGATGTGGATCAAACCACGGTTGAGGAGATCAAAAACAAACCTCTTAAAGGGTATGTTTGTGTGCAAAATCATGGTGGAAAAGTCGATTTTCGAAATCTTCGGGTTAAAGAACTCAAATAATCTCACGATCTTTCTATAATACTTTGGTTCCATTCGATTTATTGGAGTTTGTATCATGAGCAATGAGCCTTTCAATCAAGATAACGAAAATTTACCCTCCACTCGGACTGATAATCCTGACCGGATGCCTGCCCGCAAAATTGCCAAATATGATATGAACAAAGCGGGTGATTTAGCCAAAGCAGGAAGAGATACGGAGCCTCAAGCTTTTCAATCCTCTGACCAACCTTCCCTCCTCTCCAAAATCGATAACGATGCCTTCATCGAACGCGAGCTAGAAGCCGCAATGATGGGCATTACCGAAACCGATCTCATGGGTGGGGAACCCATGCCCAAGCGCAAAAGAGGCCAAGAGCCATTACCCCAGATGAAATTGGGCAAAGTATTTCGCATCCATGATCAAGATGTTTTCATCGATCTACCCGGTGGCATAAAACAGGGCGTTTTATCCATTCTTCAATTCCCCGAAGGCAACCCAGTCATCGGCCAGGAAGTTGAAGTTAAAATCGAAGGGTTTGATGGGGCCAATGGCGTGATGCTGCTTTCCCGCAAAGGCTCGGCTGTTTCCAACGCCAATTGGAGTACCGTTGCTGTAGGCATGACGGTTGAAGCCCGCGTTACCGGGGTAAACAAAGGCGGCTTGGAAGTTGATGTGCATGGCATACGCGGTTTTATGCCCATCAGCCAGATTGAAATGTTCCGCATCAATGAACTTGAACCCTACCTGAACCAGAAACTTGTCTGCATGGTTGCAGAAGTAGATGTTGCAAGCCAAAATCTTGTGTTGAGCAGAAGAGACATTCTCGAAAAAGAAAAAGCAGAGGCCAAGGAAAAGCTTTGGCTCGAACTCAAGGAAGGCCAGGTTCGCGAAGGTATTGTTCGGTCGGTAATGCCCTTTGGCGCATTCGTAGATTTAGGCGGAGTCGATGGTTTGTTGCATATCAGCGAAATGAGCTGGAGCAGGCAGATCGATGCCACAAAATTGTTTCAATCAGGCCAGAAGGTGAAAGTGGTTGTATTAAAGATCGATCCCGAAACGCGAAAAGTCGGCCTTGGGTTCAAGCAATTAGAAGAAAATCCCTGGGATGTATTTTCAAGGGATAACAGGCCGGGCATAGTTGTTACAGGCAAGGTTACTAAGCTCGCAGAGTTTGGCGCATTCATCGAATTATCGCCGGGCATTGAGGGGCTGGTTCACTTATCCGAACTTTCCACCGTCAGGGTTCGAAGAGCTCAGGATGTTGTAAAAGTAGGGCAGGAAATTCAGGTTAAAATCCAGAGCATGGATTCGGAAACCAAGCGAATCTCTCTTTCGATCAAGGCGCTTACCGCACCCGAAGCAAGTGCTGCTGAACCCGAAGAACCAGAGCCAGTTGTTCCAACAAAACCAGTCAGGCCTGCGCCACCGCGGAACTTCGCCATTCGTGGCGGCATAGGTGATGCGGGTAAAAAGCCTCTTTTCTAACAACCTTGTTTTTGCATGAACTGCCTGCATTTGCGGGCAGTTTCTACTGCATCATGGCTGTGTCTACTTAATTCCCAGTGCACTCCACCCTCGTATTTTATTTTGTTTAACCCTTCGAATACTTTGCCGAAATCAATCAATCCCTCTCCTGGGGGCAAATGATCATGCACGCCCTGCCTCATATCTTCTAGATGAATGTTCCAAAGCACTGAACTCCATTTTTCAAGATGTGGCAGCAAGGGCATTTCATTCATACATTCAAGATGCCCTATATCTAATGTTAAGCCAAATTTCGAATGCGAGATCGCCTTATGTAGTTCTTCAAATTTGCTCATCGTATCGATGAACATACCCGGTTCTGGCTCGAATGCAATTTTCATCCCGCTGTTTTCAACCTGCTTGGAGATCTCAATACATTGTTCGATGAGAAGTTGCCAATAGCTATCCTCTGCAGCTTCGAAATCGGGTTTCCCCGACCAAAAGCTTAAGGTGTTTGATCCCATTGCAAGGCCCAACTCTGCACAGCGAAGCAGGAAGTCCGCTCTCTTTTTTCGATCTGATGCTTGCTTTGATAGTAGTGTGGGTTGGTGCTTCCTTCTAGGGTCTAAAAGAAATCTTGCACCCGTTTCAATCACGAGATTTAAACCCAGATCCTGCGCCATCTTCCCTAGTTCGCGTGCCCTTGCAATAGCGTTGGCAGCAAAGGGTTCAACGGTATTGTAATCCAAAGTGAACGCAATCGATCGATATCCAAGCTCTGCAAGAATCTGCAAAGCATCTTCAATTTTGTGGTGCGCGAAGCCGTTGGTGTTATATCCGGGCAGCATCTTGGCCCCTCCTTTAAGCGTTGATTATCCCGATATAAGATCCGTGGGCAAGTTTCTTTAGCCCGCTTTTCGAGATTTGTTCATTCGGGATAGGCTTGTTGCATGTTCTGCGAATCGCCTTGCAACGGTATTTACAAATAGATCGGGCGGGGCGCCATGCCATTGGCTTTGTACATGAACATCGCACTGATCATTGAAATAATCGATTGCAACGAGGGGAAGCATGGCGCCATTTTCCGAGCGGATCTGATGCTTGGAGTGGGCAGGTTTTTCATGAAGACATATCTCCGTGGAAAACCAATCGAGGCCGCTTAATTCTTTGAGTTCCTCTGCGAAATCCAATAGGGGTTGGAGCCGGAAAGTGCGAAGTTCAGCTTGTTCAAGCGGAATGTAACTTTTTTCTTCCGGTGCGCAATACTCTGCGGGTTTCCACCAAAATGCATGAAAATCACCCATGCAATAAATGATGCGCCAGTATGCTGGGCGTGTCAACCCTTGGTTGGTTTGCATGTAGCCACAACAAACCTCTTCTTGCAAAAGATAAGAATCCATCGGGTCTGATGCCAGAACTTTTTGCACCTGCGGAATTAATTCTTCAAGAACCGCAGTTTTAATATGAGTTACCCCTTTGTTACCAAACCCGTTCCCTTTCTTCAGAAACAACCCGCCCTCCCAGGTTGAATTCTTCTTGCTAAGAAACCCGACAATCATCTGCCTGATTGTTTTTTCAGACAAACCCGGGCGCAGTATCAAAGATCTTGGAACTCCTAAATTGTTTTTGGTCAGTTCGGAATGGCTCGCAGCCTTATCCGTAAACAAGCGCGAGCGATGGGGGGAGTTGATTGGTTTTCCACCGCAATCTTGAATGGTTTGCGCCAACTTTGCAAAAGGTTCGTTGGCTTCATGCCAAAGCGAAAAAAAGTCGAGATGAAATCCCGAGGAAAGTTTGCCTATGCGAATCTTTTCAATCGTTTCTGCAACCATGGCTTCGTGCACCAGCAAAAAGCGCAAGCCTCGTTTGGTACATTCTCTTTTCAAGGATTCGAGAAAAACACTAAAAGAAGGGTGTAAAGGGTCTTTCAAACTCATGGTTAAGTCGTAATGCTCGGATGCATAATTGACAATGCAACCATCCATCGATTCTGAATCGGCATCTTTCAGGTAAAGCCTTGGGAAGCTTTCGCCCGAAGGAGTTGCGGAATGTTCCATGATCACTGAAATCCTAAATAACATCTCTACACAATTTTCTTGTGTGTACACAAAAATACTTACTCTTTGATTCGTGATTTGAAGGCTATAAACATTAGAGAATCTATCGTGAGTCCCTCTTTCAATTGCCCTAAGGGTTAAAAAAATAGAAGTCCCTTTGCAATCAGGTAAAGGTGGGGAAACTGCGTGTAAACATAGGTAACAAGGGTAGTTTTCGTTTCTCTCCTATAGAACTCGCCTTGTGTTTACCGCCAATCATTCCTACCCTGTGCCCGCTTACTTGATTCTGTTGGGCATGATGCCCTCGGAGTCCTCTGTTTTCTGTAGTTGATTGAACTGTTTTTAACCATTGTTTGGGAGCATGGATGCTCGTTATGAATACTTCGAAACTAATGCTTACTGCTTGTATTTGTGTTGCACTTTTCTTTGCGCAATTGCTTTTGGCGGCAGATACCGATGCCAAGTTCCAGAAAATCCTTGCAGTTCAAAAAGCCCTGCTTGAAGGGCAGGATCACTTTAAAAAAGGTAATTATCAAGCTGCGGTCTTCATCCTCGAAGCGCAGATTGCATCAATCGATGGTAATAAGGAATATTTGCAATTGCTTCATAATGCCTATCAGGGGCATATCCGTGATCTTCAAGCGAAAGGCTTGACGGAAGAAATTTCCAAGTATGAAAAGCGCCTGCAAATTCTTGATTCAGGGATAACTCAAGGTGCAAAAAGTGGAACGGTTGCGCCTGTTTCTTCACCCGCGGTGGTCCCTGCGTCAGTAACTGCACCTGCACCTGCAACTGCTTCTGTTATTGCGTCTGCGTTAAGTAAGTTTGTAGTGCCTACAAAAGTTGTGGAACAACCAAAAATAGCACAGGATGCTCCGAAGGTGCGTGGCAAGATTGAAGATGCCAACGAGGATAATCCCTTTTCGTTCACCAATACCCAGCGCTATCACGATGCCCGTTTGAGGTTGGATCAAGCGGAGAAGGAATTTGCGGGTAAAAACTTCAGGCTGGCTTCGAAGTTATATGAGGAATCTTACAGGCTGGAACCCAAGGTTATGCCACAAAGCGTTGAGCGCTGGGCCTATTGCAGATTGTATTCCGTGGTTGAAGCGATGAATCAAAAGCAGAATGCCAAGCTCGATCCCCAGTGGGAAAATGAAATTCGAGTCAGCCTTTCCATGGCTCCGCAGTTGCAATCATTTGGTAACACTCTGCTGGCAAATATCGATCAGCGTAAGCAGGAAATAGGTGCAACCAATCCTCTGCAGCCCAGTGCGGCCGTGGTGGAAGTGAAACACACAGGGCCATACCAGGGGAACTGGTATCTTGCAGAGACAAAAAACTTCAGGGTTTGGCACCATCTGAATCAAGCAGATGCCACGCAGGTTGCAAAATCTTCGGAAGCCTGCAGGGTAGAGGCAGCGATGAAATGGTTTGGAGCAGTTGGAAATGATTGGACACCCATTTGCGAAATCTATCTTCATCCCACCGCTCAGGAATATTCGAAATCAACCGGGGCACCCGTTGCTTCACCCGGGCACACCACTTTGAAAACCGAAGGTGTTCGTGTACTTTCACGCAGAATTGATCTGCATACCGATGAAGCCAATATGATGACGGGAGTTCTTCCCCACGAAACAACCCATGTGGTTCTTGCAGGCAGAATGGGTGATCAACCTGTACCGCGTTGGGCGGATGAAGGCATGGCAGTACTTTCAGAACCGAAGAATCGCATTCAAAAGCATCTTGATAACCTGCCAAAGCATGCGCGTGAGAATACCTTGTTTCATGTTTCGCGATTGATGCAGATGGCGGATTACCCCGAACCCAAACTGGTGGGGCCGTTTTATGCGCAGAGCGTTTCGCTAGTGGATTATTTGACCCGATTGAAAGGCCCGCAGGCCTTTGGTGAATTCATGAAAGATGGGTTGAAGAATGGTTATGAAAGTGCGCTTTCAAGGCATTACGGCATTCAAAGTTATAATGATCTTAACCAAAGTTGGTGGAACGCCTGTTTCAGCAACAACACCGCTGCCAAAAACTAATCACACTTAGGTTGTCTTTCGTAACAAAGCAAACTATGCTTCGTCTGCGGCTTCAGATTCTCTGAATACCCGTTCTTCCTGTTCGGAAAGATAAAGCAAACGGTTGCATGATTTACACGCTACGAATTGGTAGCTGCGCACTTCATTCATCATTTGCGAAGTTATTTCGGTGGCGCAGGAAGCGCAGGTTTTGCCTTCCAAAGGGGATAACGCATCATGCTTAAAGGATTGTACGATGCGTAGGTATTTAGGCAGGTGCTCTGCGGAAAGTTGTGACTCCGCAGCTTTCAGCAATGCACTGGTTTCGGTAAGTTGCTTTTCCAGTTCCGCTTTGCGCTCGGTGGAACTCTTCTCGATGGCGATTGCTTCAGCCTTGGCGGTTTTCAACAACTTTTCCTGTTCGGGTAGGGCCGCTGTTTTTTCTTCTTGTTCAGTGATTGCAAATAGGATTTCATCTTCTACCTTTGAGATTTCAGCTTTGGTGGTGCCAATCTCTGTTTTCAAGGCATCATAGGCCTTGTTGTCGGAGGCTTCATTTTGTTGTTTTTGAAGCTTTGCATTCTTGGCGTTGAGTTCCTTAAAAGATACTTCTTTTTCATGGATGGATACTTTGATTTTCTTTAAGAGGTCTTGGAAATCCTTGAACTCTTTTTCCATGCGTTCGATTCTGGTCTTTTGGGCCTTGATCTGTCTGGGAATCCGGGCGATATGTTCTTGCAGTTCAAAAGCATGAATGCTGTATTTGTGGATTTCCTTGAAGATTATTCCTGGCTCGGTCATTGGCTTTTTCATCCTTGTAATTGAAGATTGACTCGGTGCAATAAAAAAGGGCCCTTGTGGGGGCCCTTTGGTTCTACTGTTTTAGTGAAAGGTCGATAAAACCTTCCAGTTGCCTGCTGCGCACTGGGTGCTGCAGCTTCCGAACGGCTTTCGCCTCGATCTGCCTTACTCGCTCGCGGGTCACTTTGAAAATCCTACCTACTTCTTCCAAAGTATAAGTGTAACCATCGCCTAGGCCGTAGCGCAGTTTGATGATTTCCCTTTCTCGGTAAGTCAGGGTTTTCAGAACGCCATCGATTTTATCTTTCAACATTTCCTGAGCTGCTGCATTCACTGGTGAATCAACGGAGTTATCTTCGATGAAGTCGCCAAAGTAGCTGTCTTCGCTTTCGCCTACGGGCCTATCAAGGCTGATTGGGTGCCTGCTGATTTTCATCACCCTGCGTGTTTCTTCGACGCTGATTTCAGCAGCTACTGCAATTTCTTCGATGGTGGGTTCGCGGCCCATATCTTGCAATAGTTTCTTGGTTACATTGCGCAGTTTCGACATGGTTTCGATCATGTGCACGGGGATGCGGATGGTTCTCGCCTGATCTGCAATTGCACGGGTGATCGCCTGTCTGATCCACCAAGTAGCGTAAGTACTGAACTTATAACCTCTGCGATATTCGTATTTGTCGACCGCACGCATAAGGCCGGTGTTGCCTTCTTGAATCAGATCAAGAAAACTTAAGCCACGGTTGCGATACTTCTTGGCAATACTGACCACCAATCGCAGGTTGCCTCCGGAGAGATCGCGCTTGGCTTGTTCGTATTCCATGAACCGGGTATGCACAGTGATAACTCGTCTGCGCAGTTCGGGTGTTTCTTCCATGGTGCTGAACATGTAATCGCGAAGTTCTTTTTCCAAAGCTTGAATGTCTTCTTTGGAACCGCGGATGTTGTTGAGGTAGCGGATTTCAGTTTCAAGTTCTTCCATTCTTCGGGCGATTTGCTCCAACTTCTTCATCAGAGGTTGGATTTTTTGGGTTCGAATGCTCAACTCTTCGACCAAACAAACAGCTTTGCGTCTGCGATTTCTCAGGGATCTGCGGAAGTTCCTGCGGGTTTCTTCATCGAGTTCCGCATTCATTATCTGATTGAAATCTTCCTGGTTTTGCTCCATCAATCTTTCCAAGGTTCGAAGATTGTGTGGCATTCTCTGCAGGATTTTGTCTTTTTCAAGATTTTCGGTGAGTGATACCTTGATGGTTCGATCAAAAGGCAGCTCGCCTGAGTGTACTCGTTTAAGGGTATCAACCACTTGGTTCATTGCACCATCACACTCTAAAACTTTTCTGCGGAAGCGCTTGCGTGTGACTTCGATTTTCTTAGCAAGGTTGATTTCTTGTTCACGCTTCAAGAGTGGGATTTCGCCCATCTGGGTCAGGTACATGCGAACTGGGTCATCAATGCGTTTGCCTTCTTCTTGTTCGATGAAACTAAAATCAAGTTCGGGTTGGGTTTCTGTGGTTGCGCCAGTGGCAGCGCCTTCCCGATCTTCAACCTCGGATTCATCAATCAGTTCGATTCCCTGTTCTTCAAGAACAAGCAAAAGCTGATCAATTTTCTCGGGGTTGGCATCGTCTTCGGGCAGGTGTTCGTTGACTTGGGTATAAGTCAAGAAGCCTTTTTCTTTGCCAGCTTCCAACAATGCCTTGAAAGTAACTTCAATCTTTTCCATCAATGGCCTCCATCTAGACGGGAAGGGGTTGGAACCGAACCGGATCCAACCGAACGGGACTGCAATTTTCTTAAAAGCTCAATAGCTGCTTCGTGGTCATTCTCAGCGTGCAATTGATCCTGAAGGATCCTTACCACTGGTTTAACCTTGCGCTCATTGAACCGCTCAAGAATATTTCCATACCATGCCATGGGTTCTGGATTTCGCCGACCTTGGTCTGCTAAATCCAACAGCCTCGAACCAATCGGGCTGTCACCCATGCGGGCGCGCACTGCATCCAAGTCAGGCGTTTGTTTTTCGTCCTGTAAATCGAACAGGATGGAAACAATCTGCCTTAACCCGGGATGATTCATTTCGTCGATGCTCAAATCCTGCCTGGCACGAAGCACCAGATCAGGGTTTGCCAGCAGAACTTCAACCAGTTCTTTTTCTTCAGGGGCTGGCTTGGCTCGACGCGACTCTTCAGTTGTATTAATTGTATTCGTGTCCACCTTGCGAGATTCTGTTTTTGGCCTTAACTCGTTCACTCGGTTTTTCAAGGTCTCTTCACTCAAACCCAATCGCTTACCTATCCGACCCAACATCAATTGCATCTTTAATTGCGAAGATGGGCTACTTTCTACTGGTATCCTTGCCAACACACTTAAAATCGAATCTGTCGCCTTGCGCTTCGTTTCTACCGATGCGCCATCTCTGCTGATTTCAGAAAGGATGGAACTCAACTTAAACTCAAGTGCATCCACTGCACCTTTTAACACTTCTTGAAATGCTTCGGGCCCATCGTTTAACAACATATCGCAGGGGTCTAAGCCTACGGGAAGCGTGGCAATTGCTAAATCCATATCGTTGGTCACGAATAATTCCAACGCCCTATCCACACCTTGCTCACCGCCCGCATCTGCATCAAATACCAACACAACTTTGCTGGTCCAGCGCCTAAGTTGGCGCAAGTGCCTGGCATTAATGGCGGTGCCCATGGTTGCAACAATATTCCCGACACCCATTTGATGTGCCATCATCACATCGGTATATCCTTCTACAACTGCAAGATACCCAACTTTTCCGATTGCATTGCGCGCCTGATCGATGCCGTAGAGTTGTTCGCTTTTCGAGAACAAAGGGGAATCGGAAGAATTATAGTACTTGGGCGCTTTATCTACGAAAGGCGATGAAGGCATTATTCTGCCACCAAAACCAACCGTATTCCCCAGCACATTACGGATCGGGAACATGATTCTGTCCCGGAATCGGTCGTAAAGCCCAGGCTTATCTGTTTTGCGGCCTATCAAGCCTACTTGTTCCAGCATTCCCACATCCACCCCATCGTTATGTGCAAGCTCCAACAGCCAATCCCCTCTGCGTGGAGCAAAGCCCAATCCGAACTGTCTGATAATTTCGTCTTCTAAACCCCGGCTGGATAGGTAACTTCTCGCTTCAGCAGCCAAGGGTGATTCTTGCAAGCACTGGTGATACTGATCTGATGCCCAGCGCACTGAATCAAGCATTGACCCGCGCAGCCGGTTCTGCACTAAATTTTCACTCTTTTCTAGATTTATACCTGCCCTCTTGGCCAGAATTTCCAAAGCTTCGGCAAATTCGACTTTTTCGTACTCTTGCACAAAGGTGATTACATCCCCATATTTGCCACAAGACCAACACCTGTAGCGTCCTCTTTTAGGGTCGACATCAAAAGAAGGCCTGTGATCATCATGAAAAGGGCAAAGGCCCTTGAAGGTTTGCTGGCCAGCAGGGCGTAAAGAAATGTAACTTCCTATGACATCAACAATGTCACTGGCTTCCTTCACCATTTTAACCCTGTCATTATCCAAGTAGTTAAACCTTTTGAATTTGCAGTATTTGTAAACTTCTAAACCACCATTACGCTAAGGAGCAGACCACGATTTAATTAAGGAAATTAAAAGATACCACGGGTTTGCATACCTTTAAGAAGCAGGTTGGAAAAAGCAGCAGCTGGACTGTTTGGCGTATGAGTTATTTGAAAAACTCCTGATACCTTGCAATTGGGTGCATGGCGTTGGGCTGATTGAAAACAAATCATTTAGTGGCACTCCTTTGCCAATTTTACCGCAGGCCTAAATGTGTGCTTCACAATCTGAGAATAAACTTAGATTACGAGACACCTATTTATAATTGTAATTTTTTCATGAAGGGGGTCAAGGACAGCAGGAATAAAGACTTAGGGAATGTTTCTTATTTATTTAAGTACTGAAATTAAATAGCTTGACAAACGCTCGCGCACTCTATACCTGTTTTTCGGGTTGTAACCTTTGTGCAAACTTTTTTGATTTTAACATCAACTTCCACCCCCTCTTTTGCCGATCTTATTTCTATAGGGGGCTTTCTCCCCGCTTTTTTATTGGTTTCTGTGAAGGAGTTTGGTATGCGGAAGTCTTGGAAGTTTGCTGGTCTTTGTTCAGGTACTCTCTTTTTATTCGGCACAGCCTTGCCTGCTTTTGCTGTGCCACCCACCGCTGCGGCCATTCTTTCTTTTAAACCCAAACAAGAGGGAATCGCTTTTTCCACCCCCTCACCCGAGGAAGAAGCCTCTTGCAAAGTCGAACTTACCAAAGGGATTAAAAAAGGCTCGGGCTGGACTCTTAAAGATGGCCAAGGCAATCTCGTTCGTAAATTCTTCGACTCTAACGAAGATAATCGCATTGATGTTTGGTCTTATTACAAAGATGGCGTCGAAGTTTATCGCGAAATTGACACCAACTTTAATGGCAAAGCCGATCTTTATCGCTGGCTTAATGCAGGCGGTACCAAAATAGGCAACGATGAAAATGAAGATACTAAAATCGATTCTTGGCAAGCCATCAGCGCAGAGGAAGCCAGTCAGGAAATCTTGAAGGCCGTCGCTACCAAGGATTTCTCCCGCCTTAAACCACTTCTACTTACTGAAGCGGATTTGAAAACCCTGGATCTTCAAGGCGAAGCTGCAAGAAAAGTAAGAGAACAAGTGATCGCTTCCGCTGCAAAGTTCCAAGCCACTCTTACCAAGCTTCCAACCTTGGATGATAAAACCACTTGGCTTCATGTTGAAATGGGTATTCCCCAATGTCTGCCCGCAGACCAAACAGGAAGCAAAGGCGATATTTTCCGCTTTGCAAAAGGTACCATCCTTTATGAAGCTGCTGGAAAAACCGATTGGCTGCAAACAGGCGAAATGTTCCTCGTCAATGGTGCATGGAAACTTGCTGATGCACCCATCCCAGGCGCTGTAAGCGAAGAAGAAGGTAGCATTCGCCCAGGCACTAACAAAATTGATCTCGAAAAAGATCCTGAACTGAAAAAGTTGGTCGATGAGCTCGCTGCAATCGATGCCGCAGTTGAATCCAACAGCACCGGTGGCGCCAGCGCTACTCTTGCAAAACATCATCTGCGTAGAGCTGATCACCTCGAAAAAATTCTTGCCAAGGTCAAACCCGAAGATCGTGATCCATGGATTAGGCAACTTGCAGACAGCCTTAGCAGTGCTGCTCAAAACAGTGTTGCGGGCGATATGGTTGCATCCAAGCGCCTTGCTTCTTTGGAAGAGCAACTAGCAAAAGGTTTACCGGGCAGCAACCTTGCAGGTTATGTTTCCTTCCGAGGGTTGCAAGCTGACTACGCTGCACGAATTTCCAAACCAGGCGAAGACTTCAACAAAATCCAAAACGATTGGATGGCCAAGCTTGCCGCCTTTGTTCAAGCCTACCCTAAAGCCGATGATGCCCCTGATGCGCTGTTGCAACTTGGCATGGTAAGCGAATTTTTGGGCAAAGATGTCGAAGCCAAGAACTGGTACACCCAGATTGCCAAGAACTTTGTAGGCAAACCCCAGGCAGCCAAAGCCACTGGTTCTATCCGCAGGATGGAAAGCGAAGGCCAGCCCTTCACCCTTACCGGTGCAAGCCTTGCTAACCCCAGCCAAACTTTCGATATCACTTCCATCAAAGATAAAATGGTCGTGGTTTATTACTGGGCAAGCTGGAATGGCCAGACCCTTGGCGATTTCGCCAAGCTCAAGCTGATCATGGAAACCTATGGCCCTAAAGGCTTGGATCTGGTTTGTGTGAATCTGGATACCACTTCGGAGGAAGCTGCAACTTTCTTGAAGAGGTCGCCTTTCGCAGCCCAGCATCTATATCAACCAGGCGGCTTGGAAGGAAAACTCGCAACCGACTATGGTATCCAAGTGCTTCCCCAAGTGTTCTTGGTGGGCAAGGATGGCAAGGTTGTAGGCAAGAACCTTCAGATCTCCACGGTTGAAGAAGAGATTAAGAAGAGTCTCAAATAAGTTGTATTAAAAATAATTGAGCCCCCGGTTTGAGTAATCAAGCCGGGGGCTTTTTTTGTTTGTAAGCAGTCCTCAAAGCCCATGGACTGCGTTCCATGAGACGGTTGTTGTTTAATGATGTGGGTAAGGGCGAGCAGCGAAGCGACCCTTCGGCAAGCTCAGGGACCAGATTGAAGGCAGTAAAAAAAGAAAAAGGCGAGGGGGGAGCACCAGCGGATTTACATCCGCCGCTCATTGTGGACAAAAGAGCGCGGGCCCTTCGGCAAGCTCAGGGACCGGGGTTAACCTGCGGTACGGTCATTATGCTTGTCGAACTGGCGGTTAAGCTCAAATCTTTCAACTTCCCTTTAGGTGCAAAATCTAAAGTTGCAAATGGAGGAGTTGCAGTGGGGCTTCCCCATCGCAACTCCTCTGTCTTAAAACAAGCCCCTATCAATGGATGGGAAGTAAAAGTGGTGGAGGCTAGAAACCCGGGCTAGCGAAGCGAAGGGCCCTTTTCCCGGAGGGAAGAGGGTTGGGAGTTGGGGGAAGTAAAAACAATAAAAAAGAAAGTAAAAGAGAAAAAGCAAAAGAGAAAGTATGACTGTAAGAGCAAGGAAACAAAAGAAAGCCCTGCTGCACTCAAATCACAAACAGATCCACATACTCATTCACGGGCATAGCTTCCAATGCTTTCTGATCAAGAGATACTTTTAGAATTTGTTGTTGCTGTCGCGTGGGGAACTGCCTTGCGAGGTTGATTTTAAACTTCTCTTCCAAGAGGGGTATACCCTCTGCGCGCCTTCGGGAATGGCCGATGGGGTATTCAACGATGACTTCGTCAAGTTTGCTGCCATCGTTGAACTCGATGGTAAGTGCGTTGGCGATAGAGCGTTTGTTTGGGTCGTGGTAATCCTTGGTGAAAGCTGGATCTTCGGTGCAATGAATTTTGTCTCGGAGGGTATCGATGCGGTGGTCGGATGCGATGTTATCTTCGTAATCTGCAGCGGTTAAGCGGCCAAAGATTAGAGGCACTGCAACCATGTATTGAATACAGTGATCGCGATCTGCGGGGTTATTTAGTGGGCCTTTCTTATCGATGATACGAATGCATGCTTCGTGGGTGCGGATGGAGATTCGTTTAATGTCGCCAACGGTTTTGCCTGCGCTAAGCATTTTTGCATGCAAAGTCATTGCAGCTTCAACAGCGGTTTGCGAATGGAATTCTGCAGGGAACGAGATTTTGAACAGGACATTTTCCATCACATAGGAAGTGTAAGGTCGTTGGAATTTGAACTTGTTGCCTTTGAAGCTAACATCGTAAAAGCCCCAGGTCTTGGCGGATAACGCGGAGGGGTAGCCCATCTCGCCTGTTTTTGCGATCAATGCGAGTTTTACCGCACGGGAAGTAGCATCGCCAGCAGGCCA
>QWPF01000025.1 GCA_003671255.1 Planctomycetota bacterium
ATTTTATCAACATCTTTTTCGGTAGGGTCAGGTGCATCTTTAATCACTTGCAAAAAGAAATATCGAGCCAACCGTTTGGCATCATTAGCAGCTTTGTTTATCGGGGAAACAGTAAGAATCTCAATTAACTTAGGTCTGGCTTTTTTGGGTTCACCATTTTCCATTAGAAAAAGTGCAATCCAAGCTTTAGCTTTCCAAGTTTGCGAATCAGATTCTCCACGGTCAGTTAGTTTCTCCATAGCTTTTATTGCCTCGGAAATAATATTGCCGCGCAAAACCCGATCTTTATCTTTACCAGTATCAACTACTGATTTGGCTTCATCATAGAAAGAAAGAGCAAGATCCATTTCCCCTATTGCAATCTTATCTGCCAAGGATTTCGATTCTGCAATTTCAGCAGGAGTAACGCCAGTTAAAGCTGCAAGTTTATCAGCCATTTCTTTAAGAGCGCTTTTCATTTGATTTCTTGAATCAAGAATTAAAGCCTTAGCTTCATTTCCCTTGGCGACTTTTTCGTCATTGGTTCGCATTGATGAAATCTCAGAAATCTTACCCTTCGCCATTTGTATTGATAAATTTGCAAGATCTAATTTAGCTTCAGAAACTCTAGAACTTTTAGGATTGTCAGTGATGAACTTTTTAATTTCAACCATTACGCTTAGATATAATTTTTGTCGACGGATTTTATCAGGTTCAGCAATGGCCTTTGACAATTGTGTTCTAGCAATTTCAAGAGGGATGTTAGATTTGAGTTCTTTGGAAGCAATTTTATCTAAAAGTTTCAAATAATCTAAAGCCAGATCAAGATCACCCCTTTTTCTTAAACCATCCACAAATTCCAAATCAATTCTTTCTTTCGGGGTTTGGGCAAAAACCAGAATGGGGGTAACCAATATCAAGCAAATTAAAATAGCAAAAGTTCGTTTCATGACTAAACCAACCCATACATAAAAGTTAAGTGAAAAAACAACTAATCATTATTCAAATCAAATGACCAAAACTTATTATTTCAAAGGTAGGACCGTAGGTATAGTAAAAACCCAAAAAACCGAATAAACATTATTTCTTTTTTAAATTTCTATCTGCTGATAAGGCAATACCAACATAACCAAAAGACTTTTCAGGCTCCGAAGCTTTATCCAAGGATGCCTTAAACCAAGTAAAGTTCTTTGGATTCATGCCAATATGACGATAAGCCAAGGACTTACTCAATGATACGGGTTCCATTTTATTGGCATCGTTAAGAATTGCAGGAGAGATATCTTCTTTTGCCAAAAAAGAAGCCATTAAAAAACGAGATTTAATAAGTTTGAAATCTTTCAAAGCCTGAGGAACTTTATCAGCAGTTTTAATCCAAGAATCGGAAGAAACTTTTAAACTTGGAGAAATCACTGAAAGGAATAAATAAGATTGCACGCTATCTAAATTAGGCATGACGCCTTCGCTAATAATTCTATTTAATTCTTCTTTTAATATAGGAATATCTTTTCCAAGAATTGACGCAAGAAAAGCAACTCTAGTTAAAAGATTTAATCGAAAAACAGCATCAGCGTTTTTGAAATTTGCAGAACCAAGCAAGGATTCAAGTTTATCTTCAATTAAATTTACACAAAGAAGGCACAAAAGATCAGCATCATTATTAGAATCTTTAGCGTATGAAAAAGGAAGAGGTTTATCTTTATCAGCGAGGGTAAAAAAGGCAGCAGCATAAGGAGAAACAGGAGTAGAAGGAGAAGAGGTATAGCGATTACGAATTGTTTCCAGAATTTGTTTTACAGAATCCAATTTCTGCGCTTTAAATAACTCCAATCCTACAACAGCAAAAAAATCAGATTGCTCATCAATTTTTTTATCCTTAGCTAATGAAGCACCCGATAAAACCTGGGAGGCAAAAGCCACAGCACGATCCACTTCGCCTGCTGCAACAAATGAAGTAGTTGCATCTTTCAAAGCCAAGAGTTTAAATTCTGGAATAGTGAATGATTCGAAAGGTGTTTTTAAAAACTTCTGCACTTCATCCCACTTCAATTTTTTATTATCTCGGACATCATCTTTTCCACCACCTAATTCAATTATCGATTTGCACAATTCAAGTAATGCAAAATCTTTTTCAACAAAAGAACTAGCTTTATCCAATGAAGCTAAAGCAGACTGAAGGATTTTCTTTATTTTTGGGGCAGAAACATCCACACTATCTGAAAGACGATAAGACGCAACGCCTGCAAGGAGAACAGCTTTTATTTCACCGGGCGAATTAACGAGCTCTCCACTTTTGATATTAAGTTCAATTTTAGCAATTTGTGCATCTTCGTTAACTTTACCCCGATACGAACTCCAATAAAAGAAACCTAAAGAGCCAAAAACAAGAAGAGCCATAACTAGGACTAGGCGTTTAATCTTTTCAGCCCGTGTTAAAGGCTCGAACTCTTCAACAATTGCACCTGCTTCGAGCAAGGCATCGCGAGAAACGGTATCCATGGTGGAATTCCATGTACCTTCAAGTTCTGGTTCTTCTTTTCGTAATGCTCCTGAAGGCCTTTTATCTGGTTGTTTTTTCCAATCTGGACCATTTTTATTAACAACAGCAGGCATTGGGATTTTAAGGATTCTTCGACAACTAGGGCAGGGGGCCTGCTTACCACCTAAATCCAAAGTGAAAGAAACTTTCTCATCACAGAAGGTGCATTCAAATTGAATGAGTTGAGAAACCTCTGTTTCCTGCTGCTTGGGTTCTTCAAGAGCTAAAGCCGCCATCGCTTCAATATCTTGTTCTGCCTGGCTTTTGGTTTTGACCGAGGGTTGAGGTAAAGAAACTTCTACGGGTAAAGCAGGAACAATCAAAGGGAATTTGCAACTTGGACAGGGTATAGTTTTACCTGCAAATTTGTCTGCAGCTTTAAACTTCTTTTTGCAAGCATTACAAGAAAACTGAACAGGCATGTGCAAAAATCCTCGTGAATCAACCTAAATAAGAAGGATAAGATTAAAGAAGATTATCATCGAATAACAGGAAGAGCAAACTTCTTATCGAGGGTGCCTAATCCTTTTTCGACAAGCAAGTTACCGCTTTGAGCTTCTTCGATTTCCCATTTCTCAACTTCTTCAAGAAGGGCGTCAACCATTTCACTTTCAAGGACATGACGGACAATCTCGCCCCTTTTAAAGATTACGCCTTTGCCTTTACCAGCTGCAATACCAAGATCGGCTTCGCGCGCTTCGCCAGGGCCATTAACAATACAACCTAAGATGCTGATTTTAATTGGAGTGGTTTTACCTTCAAGTCGTTTTTCAACCTGAGCAATAATACCTTCAAGATCAATTTCAAGCCTGCCACATGTAGGGCAAGCAATGAGTTCTGGTTTTCGAACCCTTCGTTGTGTTGCTTGAAGAATATCAAACGCAGCTTGAATTTCCGGAACAGGATCGCCTAGTAAACTAATGCGAATGGTATCGCCAATACCGTCTAGCAACAAAGGGGCCAGTCCACATGCAGATTTGGTGACCGCATAGGGTGGTTTCCCCGCTTCGGTAATACCAATATGAGTAGGGTAATCCGCCTGTTTAGCAAACATACGATAAGCTTCAACCGCGGTAAGAACATCACTTGATTTTAAAGAAACAATAATGTTTTTTACGCCTTCAGATTCAGCTATTTCAAGATAACGAAGAGCACTCTCAACCATAGCGGGTGGACAGGGGAAACCATATTTTTCAACAAGTTCTTTTTCCAAACTTCCAGCATTAACACCGATGCGGATAGGAAGCCCTTTATCTTTGGCTTTACGAAGTACTTGCCTGTATCGATCATAACCACCAATATTACCAGGATTAATCCTAATCTTATCAATTGGATGATCCATAGCCTGAAGAGCCATTTTATAATCAAAATGAATGTCACAGATAAGAGGGATACCAATCTTTTTACGAATTTCACCCAAAGCATGAGCATCTTCAGCTTTTGGAACAGTAACTCTAATTAATTCACAACCAGCTTCTTCAAGAGCATGAATTTGTTTGATAACTTCATCAACAAAGTGGGTATCGGGGGTAGTCATAGATTGAACAAGAATTGGATTATTGCCGCCAATAATACGATTACCAATCATTACTTCACGAGTTTTATGTCTGGTAAAAGGATGCTTATAAGACATACCGATGGATTCCTTTCATAAGGGAAAATGACAAATCTTCCATGATTTAAGTATATACTAAAACAACGATCTTCCCAAACACAAAGATAAGCTAAGTTGACGGAAGAACCAATTATTTCCCGACACAAAATCGACTAAACATACGATCTAAAAGATCATCAGTAAAAACATGCCCGGTAATATGCCCTAAATTTTCAACAGCTTCTCTTAACTCAAGAGCTAAGATTTCCAAAGGTTCTTCAAAAAGAACACAATGATGAGCCCTTCTGAGATTATCAAGACACAAGTTGGCATACCCATGTATTCTAGCAAGGCCCGAAACAGATGCTGCCCCATTTTTTTGTTGTACAAGTTGAATTATTGTATTCTTTAAAACATCTACCCCAAGCATCGTAAAAGAACTAGTATGAATCCAATTATCTGGCCCGCGAGAAATATCACTCTTAGTCGCCACTTTAACAAAAGATTTTACATCAAAATTTAAAAAAGCATCCAAGTAAAGTTGATGATCATTATCAGCACAATAAACAATAACATCAGAAAGTTCTATTTCTTTGGTCGCTAAGTTTTGCGCCTGTTTTTCGATTAAATTCCGACCATCTTCAATACCTGGGGCATCAATAAGCTCGAAAAAAGAATCGCCCCATTCTATTCGAGAAGTGACCATATCTCTGGTAGTGCCAGGTATCGGACTTACGAGCGATTTTTGACCTCTAACCAAAATATTAAACAACGAAGATTTGCCCGCATTTGGTGGTCCAACAATTATTACACGAACCTTATCTTCTCCAACTCCACGAGATTGAAGCTTCTTAACCAAAACAATTATTTGAGCAAGCATCTCACCAAGAGTTTTAAGAATTGCATCTGAACTGATAATTTGAATGTCTTCAGTCGAAAAATCTAAATTTGCCTCAACATCAGCGAGAAGGTTAAGTAAATCATCTTTAACCTTATGCAAAGGATCAAAAACGCCTCCAGCAAGTTTACCCAAAGCTTTATTCAGCCCATCTGGTGAAGAAGCTTCAATCACTTGATGAATTGCATCAACTTGAGCAATATCAACTTTCCCGTTGAGAAAAGCCCTAAGTGTGAACTCCCCAGGGTTGGCAGGCCTAAAACCTTGTTCAAAAAGTTTTGAAAAAAGAAAATCAACAATCCAAGGATTAGAAATCAGATGCAACTCAACAACATCCTGCCCTGTGTAAGATCCAGGAGATTTCCAAAAATACAAATCAATATCAACCGAACGAAACTCATCAATCATAAATCTCGATACATCGAAGCCTTTAGATTGTTGAAGAATTGAGGTTTTAATATGCAGAAAAGAACAGACACGATCAAAAGCATTATCGCCAGTAATACGAATAATGTGCCTAGCACCAAAACCTGCAGGAGAGGAGGAAGCGCAAATTAAGTCGTGCGAAAGAAGTATTTCCCGTTTCAATATAAAACCCCGAACAAGGGTTATTTTTTCTCAGCTTGTTTAAGAATATCATTGAACCAATCACGCCAACGGTCGAGAGCTGTTTTTTCAGTATTAGCTTTCTCTTGGGCCTTATTAGCAAGTTCTTTCCTCAAATTTTTAGCAGACTTTCCATTACTATTCGAATCCACCTTTGAAACATCAGGCCCATTGGCAGAAGCCAATAAAGGTTGTTGACCAGCTTTAGTTTTAGGTAGTAATTTTCTTTCACAAAGACCCCACAAACTGCTTGCAACAAAATAAATACAAAGCCCCGCAGCAACCTTGTAAAACATGAACCCCATGAATACCATCATGTAAGTCATCATTTTTTGTTGAGCTTCTTGTTGCTCATCTGTAGGAGGTGGAGTGAACATTTTTTGCTGTAAAACCATCAAAACAATTGCAAACAAAGGAAGCAGATTAAAGTAAGGCCCAAGATAAAAGAAACCGCCATAATCTTCAGGATTGCTTATCAAAGGTATAGAGGCACCCCAATTAATGAGCATGTCGGGAGCAGCGAGGTTAATAATCCAAGTAGGCCAGAAAGTGGCTAAACGGAAATGGATGCTTTCTTGCAAGGCAAAGTAAAGGCCCATAAAAACAGGCATTTGAATAAGAACAACCCAGCAAGTACCAAAAGGATTGACATTGTATTTGCGATATAATTCCATTTGCGCCAAGCCTATGGCCTGCTTATCACCCTTTAATTTTTCCTGCATCTTTTTCAATTCAGGTGCAAGTTCCTGCATCTTAATACTCATGATCGCTTGCTTCCTGCTTAAAGGAAACATGAGGCCGCGAATAAGTATGGTAAGAAAAATAATACAAAGGCCAAAATTAGGGATAAGAAGATAAACCTTCCATAAAATCCAATGCATCATGTTGGTGCATTTAATAACAATATCGGTCCAAAAAATAGAGGCACAAAAAGATCCAATCCAACCGGGGGATTGATAATCGGTCATTGTGTTTAAACCAAGTTTATTGGTGTATCGTGAAACCTGATCTGAATTGACCATTGCATTTTTACTAAAATCGCCCAAGAGACTTGTTTTAACTGGCCCATTATAAAGCAAATACTTATGAGTCACAGGTTTACCTGCAACAAGGTTAAACTGTTTGGATGTAAGCCTTACTGTAATATCATTATCAAACAAAGGTTGGGCCTGAGTTTCTTTCCTAACATCAATAACCGCGTACATAGGTTTTTTATCTGGCGTGGCAATATGCCTGTAATAAACAGCAATCTGCCTTCCTAAACCAAACTGAGATTCCATTTTCACAAAGGATTCTTTGCTATCAAACCAAAAAGTTTCGTCTTTACCATCAAAACGAAGATTGATGCTACGATTCAAAGGATCAATTTTAGAAATTGCACCACGTGCAAAAGTAGCTTCGAGTGTAGGACGAACTTTTTCAATAACTTTTTGGTCAGCTTGATCTTCATCAACAACAACCATGGAAGAAAAATACTGAATAGCAACACCAGCATAGCGAAACCAATGATTCAATTGATTATTGGCAAGAACTTCACTGCCCCCCATCCAACTCGCAATCTGTCTGCCATCTTGAAGATCCCTGTAAATATTATTTCGATCATCAACTTGTGCGATTAAGGAGTTTCGAAAAATGTTAGTATACCAATCACCTTCAACCGGAAGACTTCTAGGACCAGTAACTTGATATCTGAAAGGAATCACAGCGGTATCATCTGTTGCAAAAACCAATTCCATTCCGACATGATAATCGTTCTTAGCAAGTGTAAAGATTTTAGAGATGCGGATGTTTTGCAATTTTGTTTCAAAAACAATTTTTTGAATTGAGATACCCTTGCTATCGACTCCATCTACAGGGCCAGAAACAATATCCCATTGCGTTTTGCCTAAAAGATCCATGGGTTGATCGCCAAATTGATCTTTAAAATCAAAATGATAAAGATAATTAGCTCCAGCATGCCAGCGGGTTTCTAAAGGAATCAAATCAAGGCTTTTAGGAATTTTATCAACTTGATTTTCCCAAACGGGTCTGCCCAGATTATCCGCTTGCTGAAATTTATTAAGAACTACTTTACGAACACAAGCGCCAAACGAATCAAAAGTAATTCCAAGATGAAAACCCGAGGAAGAATCTTCGCTTCCAAGGGTAACGAATTTTCCTTGTTCTTTAAAAGGGGCAAGAGCTAAAGCGTTTTCAATATCCAAAGCATTATCATTAATTTTAGTCTGGGGTTTTTCAACAAATGCGTCTTTAACTTCAGGGATTTTTTTCGGGGCAGGCCATAGGGATTCACGGATTTGAATCCAAGCTGCAAAAAGCAGAAAAGATGCGGTAAAAAACAGAAGGAAATTCTTATTATTCTTCATATTTATATTGAATGGATTTAGGAAAAAAAAAGTATAGGAATTCGCCTGCGCTTTAACTAGCGACCTTCTTTAAGACGATCGCCAAGAAAATTTTCAAGTTCGGGAATTGCATAAATCTTCTTAGCAGTTACATCAATGTCATACGCAACACGACGATAACTGATCCGATTATTTTCAAGAATGACATAACAGGATTTCGGGTTGCTATCCCTAGGTTGACCAACGGATCCTACATTGCAAAGAGTTTTACGATTATCAAGCAAATAAGAGAAATCAAATTCTTCTGGGCTTTGAAATTGATAAATATCGGTCCCTTCCTGCTGCACAAAAATGCCAGGAACATGAGTGTGACCCTGAAAACAATATTTCCCAACGAGTGAGAAAATTCTTTCCATTTTTCTGTTGTTATAAATATCTTCAGGAAAAACATATTCATTTAAGGGGTTTCTAGCAGAACCATGAACAAAAAGGAGTTCCTCTTCACGGTGCAAACGCGGGCGGGCGGAAAGAAAATCCCAACGCTTGGTCCTTTCTTCAGGAGTGCCCCCAGTTTCCAATTGTTTTCTAGTCCAAAAAATGGCTCGTTCAGCAGAAGGATTAAATCCATCCGGGTCAAATAATGCCCCTTGGTCGTGGTTCCCCAAAAGAACAACCTTGCAATTCATGACCAAATCAACACATTCACAAGGATTTGGGCCGTAACCTACAACATCACCAAGGCAATAGATCTCATCAACGCCCTGCGTTTCAATGTCTTTAAGAACATTTCGAAAGGCTTCAATATTTCCATGAATGTCGCTAATAATCGCTTTTTTCACATTTTCACCAACCAAATAAAATACAAGTTCAAAAATTCAACAATAGCTTTTCTGTACAAGCAATTATCTTAGATGATTTACGCTGTTCTGCCATTGTTTTAAATACAATAACTCCAGAGTTCACCTAATTAGTAATATTAATAACCGATTTTCAATCGAGTTCCTTGTTCAAAAGATTCCAAAGTAATTTCGGGAAAAACCTCAGTTACCTTATGAGAATCTAAGGGACTTAAGTCTTTTCTATTAGGTACTTTACCTTCAATAGCGAGTGAATAATTACCATCAATTGGGCAATCCAATTCAATTAAATGTTCAAAAACAGCAAAAGTTTTGCTTCGAAATATGCAAAAAGGATCATTTCCGGTTTCTTTTACAACAGAAAATTGATCTCCGATTTTGCGACCGGGAAGCGTTTTTTCATTTAAAAGAAATAATAGATTAAGCTTTGCCTTCGCTTTTGGTGCGGTTTCGCCTTCGACTATTGCTGTAGACCACTCAACGCCTTCCCGCCAGCGAACCCTGATCCTGATCTTTTTCCCTTTAGGAATTTTATCAAGTATTTTCCCATCTTTTTCAAAATGAACAAGCATTTTTTCATCAAGCCATTTTTCTGTTTATTTACTATTTCGGAATTCCATCAATCCATTGTGGTTGGAATCTACAAAAGCGCCCCTCCAAGAAACCCTTTCAAATAAAGAATCGGGCATAAGCCAAGCTGCAGTTTTAAACTTCGAATCATCTGAAAACAAAGAAAGAGCAAGATTCTGATATGCAGGAAGTTGAGTTGAAACATTTTCTAAAACAATAAACAATTTATGTGATTTAAAATCCATCAATTGTTCCCGAAGTTTCAAAATACGATCAATTTTCTCATGAAGGTCGCGGTTGTCTTTGTCCCATTTAGCTTTGTTTGCCTTATATACTTCCCTTCGTTTAACTATTTCAGGTTCTTCCCCAAACTGATCAACTAAAAATGCTCTTTCAGTTTGAAGAAATTGATTTTCGCCCTGTAGAAATCGTTTAGTAACATCGGTTTCGGAATAACGACTTAATAAAGCGTAAGAAGCTTTTAAGTCACGATTTGCAAACCCTGCAACTTCATCCAACATGGTCGGAATTGCAGGATCAATTCGAACAAGAACAATTTTAGTTCCGGGATATATTTTCGCAATCTCCAGAGCTTTTTTTGTATGAAAACCAACATCTCCTGAATTCTTGGGATATGGCATTTCTTCCATTGCGTAATCCCTAGTTCTTGTAAGATCAACTAATTCAGCTTGAGTTTGAATTTCGCCAAAAGATTTTTCCCAACCTAAGAATTCTGTTCCAACAATGGCAACAGAAATGGGGGCGCCAACGCCACGCAAATTACGCGCTGGTTGAGAGGCCCCCTCATTAGAAAAGATATTTAACAGGTTATTTTGCTTGATGGAATAATCCGTTTTAATTTGAGTTTCAGCAGTGGTTACAAACATTACCGATGGAAGTGCTGCCAAGTTTTTCATGGAAGTTGGAGTCGCAAGGATTTCAAATAAAGCACCATTGGCACCTTCAACAACAGCATCATTCAAGTTAGAGAATAGTTCATTAATTTCGTTTTGGCCTGGGGGTTGATGATTTAAAACAAGCAACCATTTTTCAAGTTTCTGTTCAGGAACTTCTAATTTCTTTCTAGCAGCAGGACTCATTTTTCTTAAAGAACTTTCTTTAAGATCTTCGAGAACTCTTGGTTTTACCAAAGGCCAATCAGGATGAACTTTAATAACGCGAGGGAAAGCAAAGGGGGTAACAGAAACGCCAGCAGTTCTAAGGGCCTCTGGAAATATTTTGGTATCAATAACGGGAAGAGTTTTCCCCAATAGATTTCCTGTAATGCGTGTGAATGATTCAGGGTTGTAAGAGACAGCATCAACAAAACCAATTTTCGATAAGCTGATTTTAACATCGTCCCAAAACTCATGCTGCTTTTTAGGTTGCATGTATTGAGGGAACTCAATTTCAATTCGAACGGGTTCTTCAGATTTGTATGGGTCTTCAATTCCCACTGGCCAACTTGTTACAGAATAAATCCACCTCGGATTTAAGCATTTAATTTCTTTGCCTTGGTCTAAGGTTCCATCAAATGAACTGACTGTTTCATCTTGCAGTTTTTCGAAGAGATTTTCAGCAGTGGGAGTAAAACCTGTTGCTTTGAGAAATTTAAGCAACTCATCAACCTGCCTTAATCTTTCTACACCAAATACCTGAATTCTAAATTTCACCCTAATGTTAACTTTATCAGGGGGAACGGTCGCATCTTGCCCCAACAACGAAATCGGCAAAACAAGCAGAATCAGAAGAAGGCTTACTAATTTCTTATTCATCGCAACTTCTCGTTAACGGTACAGAACAATCCAAACTATTATGACATGTGATTTTAAGGTAGGGTTGTCTTAATTGTGGTTATCTAAAAGTAATCTAAGGATTGAAAAGGAAATACCATGAAATTCGGTCAGGGACAAAAAATTATAATCACCGGTGCTTCAACAGGCATCGGCAGGGCAATAGCTATAGAATTTGCTAAAGCTGGAGCTCATGTTGGACTTCTTGCACGAAGAGAAGATCTCCTTGCAGAACTTGCAAACGAAATACAAACCCTTGGTGGGAAAGCTTTTTATAAGGTTGCAGACATATCAGAACGACAGGAAACCTTGGCCGGGCTTACTGAATTAATCCACTGCATGAATGGGATAGACATTCTAATTGCCAATGCGGGGGTAGGAGCGCCAACAACAATCGAACCCTTTAATGTCGAAACTCAAGAAAAAATGATCAGAGTAAATTTGTTAGGGGTTATCTATTGCATTGAGGGTGTATTACAAACCATGCTGAATAGAGGGAAAGGGCAAATTGTTGCAATTTCGAGCTTAGCAGGTTTTAAAGGACTACCAGGGGAATCGGGTTATACCGCTTCCAAAGCGGGGCTTAATACATTTATGGAAGGAATGCGAATCCAATTGCGCTCAAAAAATATTTATGTCAGCACGATTTGCCCCGGATTCATCAAAACACCCATGACAGAAGTTAACGATGAAAAAGACATGCCTTGGCTTATGGATGCGCAAACCGCAGCAAAAATAATAATAAAAGCCATTCAACGAAAAACAAAAGTGTTTAGATTCCCATGGCAAACTTCACTACTCATGCGAATTACAAGCTTACTTCCGGATTGGGTGATCGAGCGTGTAATGAAAAAATACAACGATAACCCTCCAATGCCTAAGAATCCACTTTAGACCCGAAATGCTATTTGCAGGATCGAGATGCAATTTCAGCAAACAAGTGAGCCATAGATTTCATGAGTTTTATCCAGTCGCCTTCATGTAAACTTTCGTTGGGAGCATGAGCATTACTATCTGGATCTTCAATACCAAGCAGGAGAGCTGGGGCGCCGCCCAACAACTCAACTAAAGGCCGGACGAACCCTATAGTTCCGCCACACCCTATGCCCACAGGCTTTGCTTTAAAGCCTTTTTCAAGAGCAGCAATAGCGGCTTCAAAGGCAGTTCCCTTAGGATCAGTCATCCACCAATCCACAGAACTTCCATGGGGAGTGACCTTAACTTCCACGCCCCAAGGAGCATCCTCAGCAAGAGCTTTTCGCAATAATTCTTCAACATGTTTTGGATCTTGATCAGGAACAATCCTGCAACTTACAAGCGCCCTAGCTGTAGGTAAGACTTGGTTAGAAGCCCCTTTAATATTGCTTGCTTCAATAGCAATAACGGTAACAGCAGGATGGCGCCAAGTTTGTTCGTAAATACTTTTCCCTTTTTGCAAAGCAAACTTAACATGATCAGGGACTCCCAAAGATTTCCTTAACGCATCTGCATCTACAGGCAAGGATTCGATCACTTTTCTTTCAGCATCCGTTAATGGTTTAACCGAATCATAAAAACCAGGGATAGGAATAGGCCCATTTTCCCAGCATAGTCTGGATAAAACTTTGGCGAGCGCAAGTGCGGAATCAGCAAATGCACCACCCGCCATGCCTGAATGCACAGGTATCAATGCGCTTTTCACTTCCACAAGCAAAGTAACTACGCCACGAAGCGAATAGGTGATTGAAGGCAAACCAACCCTGATATTTTCAGTATCACAAACAACGATAATATCTGCCTGAATCCGGTTTCGATTTTCGCTGAAGAACTTGACAAGGTTTTTAGAACCAACTTCTTCTTCACCTTCAACAAGCATTTTTACATTAACAGGAAGTTTACCTGCAGTTTTAAGCCAAGAAGCAATAGCTGCAAGTTGAGCAACAGAAGCGCCCTTATCATCAGCAGAACCGCGGCCAAAAAGCCTACCTTCTCGGGAAGTCAATTCCCAAGGCGGGCTAAGCCATAAATGTTCATAATTGATGGGTTGCACATCATGATGAGAATAAAGAAATAAAGTAGGTGCATTTGCAGCGCCCAACCATTCGCCATAAGCAAAAGGGTTGGAATCGCCTGTTCGAAGAATCTCAACATTGTTAAGGCCCGCTTTTTTCATTTGCACGCAAACAGCTTCTGCAGAATGCTCTATTTCTTTTTGATGTTCGCCATCGGTACTAATACTTTGTATTTTGACCAAATCCCTAAGATCAGAAACAAGGTTGGCGTGATTATTATCGATCCATGCTTCAGCATTTTTCAATTCGTTTTCAAACATCATAAATTCCTATAATTAGAGGCCAATCATTACAATAATCTTTGGGATGAAAACCAAACACCCTACAACCGAAGAAAAAACAGAGGCAAGCAATACAGCGCCTGCAGCAATATCTAAAACCTCAAAGTGGTTCTCTCGGATATTTTCTGGTAAGATTGCAAATAGCATCTCGATGGAACTATTTAAAAGTTCTACCACCAGTACAAACCCAATACAACCAACAAGCAAAACCCACTCAACCAAATCGCATCTTAAAACGACCGCAAAAGCCACAACCATCGATGCAAAAAAGAAATGGACAAAAAAACTGGAATGCCCCCGCATGCCGAGTTTCATCCCTTTAAAAGCACAATGGAACTTATCTTTCCAGGGTCTTTTCAAGTTTTTTCGTTCAGACACAATCAATTTGATCCTCAATCTTCAGATTGAAATAGTACTTCCACAAATAAAATCTTAGCAAATAATAACAGATGATTCACAAAAAAGAAATGACTGCAACTTAACGGGCAAGAACGCCACCATTATTGGTAAAATTACTGGATGGGCCAACAAAACGGCCTCCGCCTGAAGCAATGGTCGGAAGAATCTCAAAAGTAAATCCGAAATTATCCTGCATTGCGTTATAGGTAAAACCAAGGCTAACCTGAAGATCCGTACCAACTCTTGTAAGAACAAGCGAATTGCTCACGCTCTGAAATGTTGCAAAGTCATAAGTACTACTACCAGTAACGGCATACTTAGGACTAAATATATAAGTGGCAGCGCCTGTAAGGGCCTTACTTTCCACAGGTTCGATACTTCGATAACCAAGGTAAAAATTAGTGCGGTCAGAACGATTCAAGTAACCACCAAGAGTAAACACCCGGGCACCATTTTCCATGGGATCAATCCATCCGGTGCTTGTAAAACTGGTACGGTCACCAATATTCCAAAGGTAATCGTATTGGAGAAAAGCGAGGTAGTTGCCAAAGTTGTTCTGGTTTTTTTCTGGGAAAAACGAACCAGAAAGATCAAGGACCATCCAATCCACAATATGCTGGCTACCAGGAAAACCACGCTTAGTCTGCAATCGTTGCCTTATATCACCCTGAATAACCTGAATCTGGTTTAGCGTATCAATACGCGAATCAATGGTTCTACGAATGGCATAAATCTGGGGATCAAAATAAGGATTGTTAGTCGTAAGAAGATTACTGTTAAGCGTATTGGGATATATGGTCGGTTGATTGCGAATATCACGCAAAGCCTGATCAGATGCATCATCATTCAAACGGTCAAGCTGAGCAAAGTTCGAGTATTGAGCTGAAGAAGAAGCGTTGAAGTAATTAACACTGTTGACAATTTTATGGTTGATCCCGTTAACATTAAAAAGATCAGATTTAAAATCTGGATATGATGCAGTAAAAGGTAAGCTAGCACGAATACCACCACCACCCCAAGCTCTGCCTAATGTGTTCCCCGAAAGATCATTAGTATAAAGAGCAAGATCACCTTTAAGATAAGGTGTTATTTTAAGGCCGCCCAAATTAAATGGCGCGCTTAATTCTTCACTTACATTAAATCTACCCGTACTATTTTCAACATCGGTAAGCGGACTTACAACGGGTGTACCATCATTGGTAATCAATAAATTGCCGTAAGCAGCTCCGCCCCAAGTGCTGGAAGTAAAAATATCAAATAGCGGCTGGCCTAAAATAAATCCATCAAGCCTAGGCAACCAATTCGTTTCATTTATCCAAGGGCGGGTTCTGACTTCACCCATAACATACCAACCCATGTTCTGATCTGTCTGCCTAAGATAAGCCCAAGTATCTTGATTTATCCCGTTGTCCCATTCAGGTTTAAAAAACTGTTCAATGTAGTTACGGTCACTTATCCCAGCAGCCTGTCCAAGAAAAGTAAATCCGTTTGACATGTCAGCAATACCCTGACGCCAAAGAATCCTTCCTCGATACTCTGGATGCGGTTCACCAACTGTACGGCCACCACCAAGATTATCTGCTCCGTTGTCAATGATGCCATAAACCTTTGCGAGGCCGTTGACTTTACCTGGAATGCCAAAAAAATCTGGTGCCAGATAATCAAAATCAGAACCCAAACCAGGGCCACGCTTGGTCAAATAATCGATATCGAAACGCCATCTTGTATTTTCGTAAGGCTGAATACCCAAAAGGTCAAACGCATTGAGCGTAAGACCGAACTGACCCCCAAAGATGTTGTTAAAACCTAAATTAACCCCTTCAATCGGGCCTAAAGGATCACGGCCATCCCCCTGAAGGTATGGCAGATAAAAGATGGGGAAGTTTTCCAACTCAATAAACATGTTTTTGGCACGAACATAACTTTCTTTCTGATCAAGTTCCTGCTCCGTATTCCTATCAACAAATCGTTTACCAAAGATAGAAAATTTAGGGATTGTTCGTTCTTCGATCGTGGCTTCTGCAACATAAATCTTCAAGCCTGGATCTGCAGGCATCTTGCTTGAAAAAACTTCTGCTTTAACAACTTTGTATTGATTGGCTGCAAGTTGTTGTATTTCCTTAGCCCGTACAAATAACGGATCAGTTAGTTTTGGCTGATAAAACTCCAACTCACCATTCAATGCAACTGCAGTATTACGGCCAATATCATAGTAAACTTCGTCAGCGCGAATGATCCGAACTTCGCCTGCATCAGATCCTTTTTTATTCCCAGGCTTTGCTGGATCTTGCTGTCTCACTTCAACATGGCCTGAAAGATATAACTCTAATTCTTTGCCTGATTGATTAGTTTGCTTCTTAAGATTACCAATAATTTCCTGTGGATTGGCACCTTTAGTCCAAATCACCAATCGATCGGCTTCGATATCAACTAATCCAATTCCAGCAACATCCTTAACATTCATGATAACCCCACCCGAAACGATCACCGCTTGCTCCCCATTTGCCAAAGGCTCCATTCGGATATTAAACCCAGATGATCCTCGAGGAGAAACGCTATATTGGCGAGCAGGAATATCAATATCTGAAGATGTAATTGGTATTGGAATCCCGCCTGGAATTCCAATTGGCGGTGTAACCGGAACAGTTCTAGGAAGAGGATTCTGCAAAACAGGCGCAGGGTTAACTGGTGCTAACCCCGGATTATTCTGATAGGAAGTTGTAACTAGCACGGGTGCGGTTGGGGCACCAATAGGCAAAACGGGTTCAGGCTCATTTTGCGGAGAAAGCAGCGATACCGGTTTTGGCTTCTCTTCACCGGGCTTTGCAGGTGGAACTACTTTATCGGGTGCAGGCTTTTGTGATTTTTTCTGTTCTTCAATTGATTTCGCTTTGCCTTCTTGAGCTGCTTTAAAAAGCGGATCCGCTGAAGAATCCTTCTGCTCGACTTTACTTTTCACCGCATTGAAACGAAACTCACCTCGGGTCGCCAATTCAATGTATGCGGTTTTGGCATTTCGAACCTCTGCAGAATTATCAATTTTCACATTACCATCCAGATACATCCCAAGTTCCCATATTCCACGCATTTTGTAGGATTCGATATCGGCAACAATCAAGGCTTGATCACCTCGGATTTGCAAAACACTTTGCTCCAGAAATACATGGCCTTTGAGTAACAAATAGTATTTAGATTTATCGGACCAAGAAGAAATGGAATCGGCATCAACGCGAACAGGTTTTGAATCACCCGGGATTTTACGCTGAAAGAAAGCAAAAGGTTCAATTTGAGGCGTAGTTTTACCTTGAGCCGTTGTTTTAGCAGGGGCAATAACTTGAAAAGCCTGCAACTGCCCAAAGCAGTAAAAAGCAGACAGCAAAAAAGCTGCAAAAAGTAAGTAAGGCTTTTTTCGCAACAACACTTAAATCAGCCTCCGCCAAGATATCACAAACACAAAGCATTCCGAATCTAACGAAAAAATACTTTGCGTGCGGGGCTTAATAACTTGGAAAAGCAAAGATGACAAGCTCAAAAATGAAAGAAAAAAGCTAGGGAGCATAAATGCATCCCTAGCTATTCGACCTAAAGCGCCTGAACTTTATTATCGATCTCTTGAAGTTCTACCTCTGCGGAAAGGAGCTTCACCTTGTGGGCCCCTGTCTGATTGTGGCCCCCTGTCTGAATTGGAAGGGCTAAATCGTCCACCGCCTCTGCGTATTTGTGGCGGTTCAGGTAAAGGATGTATTTTAAGTTCATTACCATTGGCATCAACACAAAAGACTTCGAGTAATTCTGGAGGAACGCCCATTTCGCCCCTTACCGAAATGCCCACCCTAGCCTCATCCTCAAGTTTGCCCAGTTCTTTTCTTTTGTTGTTCAAAAGGTAGTCTGCGGTTTCTGATGCAACGCGAACCCGAACAGTAGCAACAGCTTCTTTAAATGCTGCAAGTTGTACCAAACGCATGACTTCAATTCCCATACTTTCACTGGTTTTAACTTGAGCCATTCCTTTACAGTAAGGGCAATCATGATAGACACTGCGTTTCAGCGAGGGCCTTATTCTTTGTCTGGTCATTTCGATAATGCCAAAAGGTGAAATCCTAAGGATTTTAGTTTTAGCACGATCCCGCATAACATTATCTCGCATCGCATTTTCAACAGCCCTGCGATGTTTTTCGTCCCGCATGTCAATAAAGTCATTGACTATTACCCCGCCAAGATCTCGAAGACGAAGCTGCCTGGTAATCTCTCGGGCAGCCTGCATGTTCATACGAAAAGCGGTATCCTCTGCGTTGCTTTCAGATCTAAAATTCCCACTATTAACATCAATTGCAACCAAGGCCTCGGTCTGCTCAATGACAATAGACCCACCCATAGGCAGGGGTATTTTCTTCATTTGAATCTTTGCGATTTCTTCTTCAATTGCATAATGATGGAACAAAGGCCTTTTGTTATCGTGAAATTTAACCCTGTTGGCGAATCTGGGCATTACAAACTGCAGGAATTCCTGCGCATGCTCAAATGCTGTTTTTTCATCAACGACAATTTCATCGATATCACTTGTAAATGTGTCGCGTATGGTACGGGTAACCATATCGCTTTCTTCGTAAATACCAGCAGGGCCTTTAACCTTGACAATACGCTTCGCAACAACCTGCCAAAGCCTGGCAAGATAAGCAAGATCCCTTTGAAGTTCGGTTTTATTTCTATCTATACCCGCAGTACGAATGATAAACCCAACACCTTTAGGTGGCTTTAGGTCTACAAAAATATCCTTAAGCCTTCTGCGTTGATCTTCATCAATAATTTTTCTTGAAACACCAACTCTGTTCAACCCAGGCATAAGTACCAAATATCTACCAGCAATACTGATGTAAGTGCTAAGGGTTGGGCCTTTATTGCCAATGCCATCCTTGATCACTTGAACCAATACCTCTTGGCCCTTCTTGAAGATCTCCTGAATCATGGGCTTAGGTTTCCCCAGAAGTCTGCCACCTCGGGAATTATTACCTCTCATCGGTTTACCGCTGCTTCGACCTTGATCCCGAGCTCCCTCTCTGGAACCGGAAGAGTAGCCACCACCACCGGAAGGCCTGCGCTGATTCCCACCTCGACCGCCCCTGTTTCGATTATCACCACCGCGTGAATCTCGCTGTGGCCCACGGTTGTCGGGTTGTCCACGGTTGTCGCGACCTTGCGCTGAATCTTGGCCGTCTTCATCTAAATTTTCATCGTCTTGCTCAGAATTATCATTCGAATCAAATGTTTGATCAGAATCTTGAGTGGAATCCTGCACATCATCGTCAAAATTATCATTTGAAGGAAATGACTGCTGGGCCTGATCAAAAACAGGCTCATTGAATGAATCAGAATTATCACGCGAGGATTCATGAGCAGGGGGATTGGATCGGGCAGGCCTCGAGAAAAGCAGGTCATCGCTTTCGGTTTCATCTGGCCCATTGGATTCTTCATCACCATCGCTTGTAATTCGATTAGCAGAAGGCATCACAGGAGGTGTATCATTATCATCAGGGCCGAAATCGTCTTCGGGGGCATCATCATCTAAGCCCGCACCAAAAGTAACCGAGTCATCCGAATTAGAACTAATCGAAGAATCAGAATCATGCTCTAAAAAATCGCCCTTGTTTTCAAAAGCGAGATCATCCTGCTCTTCAAATATTTCGCTGCTAAATTCAGGAACATTAGCAATGGGATGATTCTGCTCTGGGGGCAAGTTTTCTACATCTGGAATATTGCCATTTTCGAAGGGCCTGCTTCGTGGACCACGATTTGAACCGCCACCATTCGGGCTTCGGTCATTCGAGCTTCGATCATTCGAGCTTCGATCATTCGGGCTTCGGTCATTCGAGCTTCGATCATTCGAGCTTCGATCATTCGAGCTTCGATCACGCCTTGGCCTACGATCTTCGCGTTCGTCTTCTTCATTTTCGTCTTTGTATCCATCAAGATGCTTGTAATAGGTTGGCTCAACATCAGAAACATGTAAAAAGCCATTCCTTCCAATTCCAAAATCAACAAAGGCAGCTTGAATACTGGGCTCAATGTTTACAATTTTACCTTTGTAGATATTGCCCACATAACTTTCATGAGTGTTTCGCTCAACATAAAGTTCTTCAAGGATACCATTTTCAAGAATAGCAATGCGGCATTCTTCGGGCTGCAAAACATTGATCAACATAACTTTTTTCATCAGAGTCTAAACCTTTCGTAATCAAATTAATGAGGGATTCAACCCCACGAGTTCCAAAATGGAACCAGAGGGACTTTGGGCACAAGGCCCAACAAGGAAAATATCTCGGAAGGGCATTTTCTGGTGGATGCCGTCCCTTTGTTTGTAAGTAAAAACCTTGCATACAGTTTGGCCAAGAGTGGCCAAGCTTGAACGAAATACAAGGTAATGGATTGCAATTATAATTCTTGTTTTTTGAATACTAAATGCAGAAAGGCCAAAGAGTTTTGCAACACTTAGACGACCTAAAGGCCTAAACGCAATTTTTTGCAACAAACGAAGAGGAACTTTTAAAAAGCTTTTCTGTTCGTTCGCCAGGGGTATAGAAAGCCCCAGTATTAAGTTCATGCAAAATATTTCCGCACAAGGCGGGAATAAACACTGCAGAAGCATTCAGAGTTTCTGCACCGTCAGCATTAATCTGCCTGAGAATCATAGTCCATTAAGAAAACAGTATCTGCCTAAATCTTTGGTAACAAAATCTTGATGCTCAAGAGGCAAATAGAAGGTTTCCTTGGTACAAACTCGTTGCTTGTTATTAATTCATCAACGAGTCAGGCAAAAGCTTCCGGGTCTGTTCCCGCAAATAATTGTTTACATCACGCGCAGTCTGTTGGCGCATAGCTTCTTTGGCAACTCTTTCGGCATCTTTGAGGTTCACCATCCGGATAAATTGCTTTATCTCCGGAATGCTATGCGGTGAAACACTTAACTGCCTAATTCCTAAGCCAAGAAACAACATTGTATATATCAGGTCTCCACTCATCTCGCCACACACATTCAAGGCAACATTGGAGTGTTTTGCAGCATTTACAACCATTTCGATCAACCGTAAAACGGCAGGATCACCGGGATTGTATAACGAGGCAACATCCTCGTTCGACCTATCTGCTGCTAAAGTGTACTGTACCAAATCGTTTGTGCCAATGGAAAAGAAACTCACTTCTTTTGCCATTAATTCTGAAAGAATGGCGGCAGAGGGAACTTCAATCATGGTTCCAATGGGAATATCTTTGTTAAAAGGCACTTTTTCTTCAAAAAGGTCTTCTTTGACTTCGGAAACGATCATTTTAGCCTGTCGAAGTTCTAAAACCGTTGAAATCATAGGGAAAAGCAACTGAATATTACCATAAACACTAGCGCGCAAAATCGCCCGGAGCTGGGTTTTAAATAAACCAATATTTCTAAGGCACAGCCGAATACTACGGAGGCCAAGAAAAGGGTTCTTTTCAGGCGTGTGTAAATTCGAAAAAGCTGCCAATTTGTCTCCACCCAAATCCAATGTCCGGATCACCACCGGCCTATCCTTCCCCATGGCTTGAACCACTTCCTTGTAAGCCTCAAATTGCTCTTCTTCACTAGGAACAGCATCTTTTCCCATGAAAAGAAACTCGGTTCGATAAAGCCCAATTCCCTGGGCCCCTTTATCAAGACAATGCTTGGTTTCATGAGGAAACTCAATGTTTCCTAGCAGTTTAATTTCAACACCATCTTGAGTAATTGCAGGAAGATCGCGAAGACTTTCAAGCGAAGCATCCAGCGAAACGATGTCCGTCTTTGTTTTTTGATACCTTTTTAAGGTTTCGGCATCGGGATCTATGATAAGAAGGCCGGAATTTCCATCCACAATAACAATATCTCCACCTGTTACTTCGGAAATAAACTTTCCCAAGCCAACAACAGCTGGAATTTCCAAGGCACCGGCCAAAATAGAGGTATGGCTTGTCCTACCACCCGCCTCGGTCGCAAATGCATGCACCAATTTGGTATTTAACTTTGCTGTTTCGCTGGGCGAAAGATCATGTGCCAGAATAACGACGGGCTCATTCAAGGAATTAAGACCTTCCTTGCGTTGACCAATCAACTTCCCAAGAATTTGTTTTTCGATGTCAAAAAGATCAGCAGCCCGCGATGCCATCCTTGCATCAGGAAGACTTTGGATTTCTTTAATATGCTTGCGCATGACCAAGCTAAGTGCATATTCAGCAGTAAAGTAACTTTTCGAAATCAGAGATTCTATTTCGTTACGAAGAAAAGGGTCTTCAATCATCTGGGCATGGGCACCCAAAATTGCGCCGTACTGCGTACCAACTTTGTCTGCAATGATAGCTTGATTAGATCGCACCTCAATTGCAGCATCTCTTATCCCGATACGAAGCCTTTCAAATTCTTCTGTAACTTCAGAAGAATTGATCGACCTTTGAGGAATCAAATACCCTTCTGTGTCAAGCAACAAAGCAGGGCCTATGACAACCCCTGGGTAAACCGGTATTCCTCTATAAACTTCCATCAGCACCTTGTTCTTAACAAAATCAACTGGGTATTGAAGCGTCTTCCTCTGCGAGTACTTTTTCAAGTTCTTGCAAAGCCAAAAGAGAATCTGAGCCAAAAACCTCGAGCGTTACTTCGCTATCTTCAGCAGCAGCAACAAGCATAAGCTCGAACATGCTTTTTCCATTAAAAGCCTGTCCTTCCCAAATCAATTTAACATCTGAAGCGAAACGCATCGCAGCCTCAACAAATGCAGCTTTAGGCCGCATATGAAACCCATTTGGGTTTTTAATTTTGACCACTCTTTTCAAAATTTTAGGGCTCGGGTCTTCCACCAAAACATCTCCAATAAATTTTCAAACAAAACCCTGTCTATTACATTTTCGAATACTGATTCATCTGCTCAAATAATTGATCTGCTGTGGTACAGGCCCTTAACGCCTTTACCAATGGATCATCGCGAAGCACCCTCGAAACAGTTTCAAGAGCTCGCAAATGCACTACGGGTTGATCAACAGGCGAAATAATAAGTACAAACACAAAGACAGGTTCGCCATCTCTGCTGCCAAAATTCACACCAGAAGGCGATATGCCCAAAACCCCGACTAATTTGTCTACACCTATGTATTTCGTATGTGGAATCGCTATGCCTTCGCCAATACCAGTCGAACCTAGTAATTCACGCTTTAGCACCGCTTTTATTATATCTTCAACATCCACATCCTTAAAGCAACCATTACGGCAAAGGCTTTCTAAAAGCTCTCGAATCACGCCTTCCTTATCGGTGGCATTAAGTTCTGGAATAATGGCAGAACGCACTATGAAGTCCGACATTCGCATTTTGATTCACCATCCCTCTCATCTAAAATGCAATATTTAAAGCGATTTAGGAAGTTCACCCATCGATGGTGTTTTACGATGATCTTGTATCTTTTCCTTATACTTCCTGATCTGATGCTCAACCTTATCTATTACCAAATCCACAGCGGTATAAAGGTCTGCGTTTTCTTCCTTGGCAAAAAAATCATGTTTATGCTCAGCATTCACTGCAAGCTCGACGACTTTCATATCTTTTTGATGATCCAATGTTATTTCAATCATGGAGATTCGATCAAAAAAATGCAGAAGTTTCCCTGCTTTTTCTTGAATATGCTTTTGAACTTCCTCACTAATATGGCCATGGCGAGTAGAAATTTTAATTTGCACAATAATTCTCCTAGGTACAGAGATGCCCAAGTCTCTAATATGCGGGCTTTTAAAAAGCATAAACCAGTTCAACTTACATTCTATGCCATCATATTGCTAAACTGTTTACAATTCAATTCATAAGAACATAAACAAAAAAACTCTTTCCTCAAAATTGGAAGAAAGAGTGATTGTTACAATAGCCTGTTTTGAATCAAAAAAACCAAAAATCCCTAACTTCGACAAGCTGGATTATTAAGGTTTACCCAATTCCCATTTTCCGTCGAACTAGAAACACACCTAGTTATGAAGTTCATACCATCCACACCATCATAAACATTGGGGTAAAGAGTATTCTTTCCTGCAAATTTCTCACCCTTCAATTTACGAATAATATCATCGTATGCAGCATTGTAAATGTTGGCAAACGCCTCTAAAAAAGCCTCCGGATGACCGCTAGGTACCCTACAAGATGCTTTTGCCATTTCTCCCAAAAATGGCGCATTTGGATCCCGGGTAAACAACCGATGCGGTTGCCCATTGGTTCGCACCCACATTTTATTTGGCTCTTCTTGGTGCCATTCCAACGACCCTTTGGTTCCATCAACCTCGATGAAAAGATCGTTTTCACGACCATGTGATATCTGGGAAGCCGTTACGGTTCCCAATGCACCATTCTGAAAACGAATGACAGCAGTGCCATAATCATCCAAAGCCCGGCCAGCTTCAAAAACTTTTAAATGGCAGGAAATCTGCATGGGCAAAAGGCCAGTCATATAGCGGGCAAGGTTATAGGCATGGGTAGCAATGTCCCCGAAGCACCCAGAAGCGCCAGATTTTGTGGGATCCGTGCGCCATCCAGCCTGCTTCTGGCCAGAAACTTCTAGCCTAGTACGAAGCCAACCTTGGATATAAAAAGCCCGGATAGCATTAATTTCACCTAATTCGCCGGACAATATCATTTCTCGGGCTTGGCGAACGAGCGGATAGCCGGTGTAGTTATGCGTCAAAGCAAATACCACATTCGACTTTTCGACCACCTTGACCAACTCTTCAGCCTGAGCGAGATCAAAAGTCATAGGCTTATCACAAATGACATTAATTCCAGCCTCTGCAAAGCTTTTTGCAATTTCAAAATGCGTATGATTAGGAGTAGCAATGGAAACAAAATCGATTCTCTGGCCAACAGGTAATGCCAACTCTTTTGAAATCATTTCTTGGTAAGAACCATAGGCCCTTTCAGGCTTGATATCGTAAACAGAAGCAGAATCTTTGGCTCGCTCAGGGTTGGAAGATAAAGCGCCTGCAACAAGAGAAGCCCTGTTATCCAAAACCCCAGCAATGCTGTGGACTTTGCCAATAAACGAGCCTTGACCACCGCCCACAAGCCCCATGTTTAATTTTCTGTTCAATGGCTCGTTCATAACTACATCCTTTGCTTAAAGTTCATGATGATGCATTCCCACATATTGGATATCTTGCGATTTCCGGGGGCGAGTTGCAACAGTGTAGTTACCTCTTTTCAAGGAATTTCTCAAACAGATTTTTCGTTATTTTCTGCACTCTCTCATCAGGCCCCTGTGGCCTGCCATGATGAGAAATAGGCGGCATGTGCCCTGGTGGTTGGGCTAATCCCTGCGCCCAAAAAATGGTAGAAGCATTAAATACAAGGTTCCCTTTAGGCCCCGGATAAATAGTTGAAGTGTAATGCGATTCTACATCATTTCCAGTATAGGTGGGGCCCTCTGCTATCACTTCCAGCCCAGTGATTGCTGCTGGTTCGCCATGAAACTCCCAACCCACCAAGCCTGAAATTTTATCTCCCTTTTTCATTCCAGCACCTTTAAAAAGCCAGTGTTCTGGCTTGGTTACAATCCAATCACCAGAACCATTAAAAGGCGTCACCGTCTGGGCGCCAATGAGTGTGGATTCATTTGGGCCATCAAGATCCAACCCTACCATAAAAGGTTTTTCTTTTGGCCTGACTCCGCCATACCTTCCTGCTCGAGTCAAAGTTCTGTTGGCAATATTTTTTGAAGAGGCAGAGTAAGGAGTTACAAAGCAAACAGAATTACCGGAGAGAAACGCTGCATTTACACCCTTATTTACAGCATTTTTAACATTGTTAAATTGCTCCAAGCTCCAATATTCATCATGCCCCACAGAAAGAAAGGCTTTAACACGCAGCAATTCATCAGCATTGGAATGAACATCTGAATTAGAGGAATAGGTAAGATCGTAGCCTTCTTTTTCCATCCAAAAAGCTAGGGGAAACTCCCAAAGTAAAAACTCCCCCGAACCTTGTGACAAAGGGTTATCAAAGATTTGGGCATATTTGCCATAGGGCCTGTCGAAAGAAACTTTAACGCCCGAAACAAGCACTTTTTTGTCGGGCCTATCGTTGGTGTAAAGCGAGTAACCATCAGGCCACTGGTTATAAGCCTGCCAGGTATTATCGCTACATTGGAAAAGAAAATCTGCTTTACGATTATCTTTGACAATAAAAACGATGTAGCTCTGATAACGATGTTGGTTGCTGGAAATCTTGGCAAGGTAGACACCACTAAGCCAGTCTTCTGGAATTTTGAGGGAAGCAGATTCTTTCCAATTACATTCCCGTAATCGTTGTTCACCAACTGCGGGAGTTTCTTGTTTAAAAATATCGAAAGGGCCAAGTTGCTGAACCGATCTTCCACCTTTACCACCATAATATCCCAGACGATAAATATCGAGAGTCCCTTTACCGGGAGTTAAAGCACTGACAAAAAAAGCAATAGTTTCACCAGCAGAAACACTGGTTCGAGAAGCAAAACCCTCAATGATGGGGCAACGAAGTTTATCCTTGGTATCGGTTCGCGTATAACTTAACTGCCAATCAAGAGTCCCCGGTTTAAGATTTTCAAGCATGATAGCATTTTGCTTGGAATCCTTAAGGGCAAAGGCTTCATCGGCAGCACAAAGCGCACCGCCTGCCAATAAACTCTTAGCAAGAACTTCCCTACGATTTAAGGGCGACATGACAACCTGCCTTTAGATATAATTATAATTCATGTATCTAAAGAAAGAATAATCAAGCTGATTTGCGATTAAAAGGAATTTCCGGTTCGAAGGGAATTTTCTTCCGATGTGAAGCAGTGAGATGAAATACATTTTGATATAATTGTTCAAGTTCTGTAGTTAATTCCCGCTGCCTGCGTTGCATAACGACGGAAGCAATCTGCATCAAAATTTCCCACGAATTCCCCTGAACTAGCTTACCATTTTTCGAAGAAGCAAAAGCGGGGACATTACGGGGTAGCAATCCCCCTGGCAAAAGGTTGGCAAAAGCACCAATATTCGATCCCGTATTAAGTAATACACCGATAGAAGTTCGAGAATGATCACCAAAGAAAACTCCAACTTTATTAAGTCCGGTGTTAATTAATTGCCCATCAACTTGAACCCTGACCAAACCATAATCATTACGCAAGTCGCTGGCATTAGTTGCAGCGCCCCAATTGACCCACTCTCCTAGATATGAATGACCTAAAAACCCATCATGATATTTGTTGGTATAGCCAAGAATAATAGAATTTTCAATTTCGCCACCAATCCTGCAATTTGTTCCAATCGATGTACCAGCGCGAATTTTCGCCCCAAAAACTTGAGTGTCTTTACCGATAAAACAAGGGCCTTCCAAGCGAGTAAAGGCTTGTATTTTTGCGCCACTTTCAATAACGACTGGCCCCTTCGTAGTATCAAAAGCTACTAAAGGCTCAACTTCAGCTTCAGGATGAATAAATAACTGATCTAGTGGACCAAATAAACCAGCAGGAGATTCATCAGGGTTTGAAAGTTTGTGCAACCCCTTCATATCCCCGATAATTTGTGCGCCATTATTCCCAACAAAATCCCACAAGTATTGAAGCAAGTTGCCTTCAACCGTTATTTCAGGCAAATCCAAGGATCGTAACCTTTCGACCAAATCAAGATTACATTGTATTTCAGTTAACGAGCTCAGTTTGTTTCGTTTGCAATAATAATAAACAGGCTTACCAGAACAAATTCCCACATGCGAAGATTCATGATCAAATTGAAAATTAAGCGGGGGAATCCATGCCCCATCAACAAATAAAATGTTGCCTCTGCTCTCCACCCAAGCTGTGGAGTTGACTGCTATATTCAAAAAAGAGGAACGGACTGTTTCTTGCAAATACTTGCGAACAAAACACGCCCCGGGCAAAAGACCAATGGTTGATGAAATTTTTTCGAACAGATTTTTCGTGCCACAAAGTAAAGAAAAAACAGGCCTAGTTAAAGCCAAAGGCTCTAACATTCCAGCATTATCATTTTCATACAGGCACAAATCTATTTTCATTACCTAACAAAACCTATGAGGATTCTTTAATGGCTAACGAATAAATTTTATAAAGATCCGATCTAATTAAATCTATAGCAACCGCTTAAAAAAATGGGGAACATGGGGCAAATAGGGCGGAAACCTTGAAAGCCCGGCTAGCTTGTATTATCCATTTTTGTTTAAACATAAATCTGATTAATGCTTCATTTAATTTTTAGAAGGCTATCATGCTGATCAATCCCAAGGCCAAGGCAGCTTTAACGCTTCTTTTGGCAATCAACCTTTTTAATTACATAGACCGCTATATTCTTTCGTCAACCATAGCAGGCATCGAAAGCGATTTATTGCGCAACCATTCTCCGGACAGTAAGAAAGCATTATTAGGAATACTTGCAACATGCTTTATGGCAAGTTTCATGATATTTGCACCGGTTTTTGGAATATTCTGCACCAAAATCAAGCGCTGGCACCTCATCGGTTATGGGGTCGTTTTTTGGTCGCTTGCTAGCGGCCTTAGCGGGCTTTCTGGCACAGTAGCAAAGGTAAACGAGAGTTCTACTGTCAATGGTTTTCCTGTAGGAATAATCATGGCTTTTGTAGGTTCTTACGCATTTCTTGCTTTAACTCGATGCATGGTAGGTGTTGGCGAAGCTGCCTACGGGCCAATAGCACCAACCATTCTTTCGGATTTATACCCTGAAAAAAGCCGTGGCATGATTATGTCTATTTTTTATGGTGCGATTCCTGTTGGTAGTGCACTAGGTTATGCATTTGGAGGCATCGCAGGCTGGCCCAATGCGTTTTACTGGGTAATTCCACCAGGCATACTTTTAGGTGTTCTTTGTTTTTTAATGCCCGAACCTGAAATTGGGGCCCAAGATTCATCTCACCTCCCACCTAAAAAAATTCAGATCAAAGATGCTGCAATTCTTTTAAAAACTCCTTCCATTATTTTTAACATCCTTGGCATGACTGCCAACACTTTTGCAATTGGTGGGATCGCCTATTGGTTCCCTTACTATGTTTCGATTTTCAGGCAGAACGGAACCGAACAAGAAGCTGGAATTATAATGGGCTTGCTGATTGTTATTTCTGGATTGCTGGCTACTTTGTGCGGGGGATTTGCTGCGGATTACTTTTCTCGTTATCACAAAGGTGCTTATTTCCTTGTGTCTGGCATTGGGATGATTATAGGTTTCCCGCTATTTCTTGCTGTTCTTTATGTCCCTTTTCCTTTCGCTTGGGTTTTAATTTT
>QWPF01000026.1 GCA_003671255.1 Planctomycetota bacterium
ATATGGTTGTTAGCTTTTTCAGAGAATCATCGATTAGGGTTGGCCTAGTTAGGTTCAATCAGTTTTCGTTGCTGTTGATATTATTATTTGTGCCTTCGGTTTATAAAAGCATGGAGACATTGCATTATAACCGTGAGGGATTTAAGCAGGCGGGGAAATGGCTTGCAAGCAATTGCAAGGAAGGCGATTTGGTGGAAGATGCATTTTGTTGGTCGCATTTTTATGCAGGCAAAGTGTTTCTAGAAGGGAAATCAGGTTTGGTTGTTTCTGATCCCCGAGTCAAGTATGTGATTGTGGAAAGATCAGGCAACCCGCACCTTCGATTGCAGACGCAGGATGAAGAATCATTAAAGGCGCAAAAGGGTAAAGTGGTTTATGATTGGCCTTGCAGACGAAAAGGGGCGAATTCGACAGTGTTGGTGTATGAGGTTCCTGAGAGGTAGAAATTAGTAGGTATCGGGCGTTTGATGTGATTTGTTTTTTTCGTACCAGAAAAGATGCAGAGCAATTAAAGCAAGAATCGGCGGAATGCCTGCGATGATAATGCCCCAAGTGTATGCCTGTCCTTGAGCGAGTTTGCGTGCTTCATCAATTCCAAAACCCTCGTTGATAAAGCTTGCAAAGTAATTGTTTTCTGTTCTTTGGATGAGATACCCCGCACTAATTTGCATCACAAACATCCCAACCCAATTCAAGCTGCCTAATGCTCCGGTGATTTTTCCCTGATGTTTCACTGTTAAATCTTGGCTAAAAGAATAATAGCTGGGGAAAAGGGCAAGGGTCGAAAAACCAATCATGATTAAAACTACAAGAAATAATGGCCCCGAGGGCATGAACGCAGCAGGGATGCTTAGCAAGGTGAAGAACGAAAAGAAGCCATATACCCATTTTCGAGAATTGATGACACTTGCACCTTTACTGACCAAGAACAAAGTTAGGAATCCTGCGGTGAGTGCACCCGCATCGGATGCGAGATAATAGCCTGAAGAAAACCAATTCACTTCGGATTCAGAGTAGCCATGCGCTTCTCTTAGATAAAGTGGCAGCCATGCTCTTAGAAAGTGCCAGGTTGAATTAATGGCAAGAACCATGAGTTGAAGAACCCAGAACCGCCTATCAGAGAGTATTTCGCACATAGCTTGAAAGCTTGATTTTGAATTTTCTGAAGCGAAAGATTCATCACTTGCATTAAGAGAGATATCTTTGGTGACGATGCTCCAAAGAACAATCCATAAAAGGCCAATGAGTCCAACAATGAGGAAGGTGATACGCCAGCCTGCAAGGTGGGCAAGCGTACCAGGTAACTGACTATGAAGGCACAGTTCAACAATAATGGGAGTGATAACAGCGCCCATGGCTGCGCCACTTTGAAGGATGCTGTTGCCCATGGTTCGTTTGGATGGAGCTAATAGCCTTTGAGTGGTGACAAGAGCGCAGGGCCAGTTTGCAGCTTCGAAAAATCCAAGAGCAGCCCTGCAGTATAATAATTCTTCTTTATCGCGGGCGAGGCCCGTCATGAAGCCAGCCAGGGACCAGAAAAACACCATAAGTGGGTAAAGGAATTTGACGGAAACTTTATCGACAATCAGGCCTGTGGTTATGGCGCCAACAGCAAAAGCGAGCCCGAACACGCCCTCGATTTTCCCATAGAAATCTTTTTGGAAATCAAAATCAACCATAATACGGCTGATGGTTTGATTGAGGGTTAGCCTATCCATGTAATTAATCATGGTTGCGAGCAGAAGCAGACCACAAACTATCCAAGCTTTATTTGCTGAAGTACCATTATTACTCATATAATACCCGGTGTGTGAAGGCTATTGGGTGATAACTTAGCATGAATTGTTTTAAGGGTCATTTAAATATTGTCATTTCTGGGGGAGAGAGTCGATTAGGGTGATAAAAGCAGGTATTTCGATCAAAAGCAGCTTATAAGCAGACAAAAAGAAAATATTTGTACAAGTTTCTCGTATGATAATTGAAATACTAGGGTTTTAAAGTGAAGATGAGTGGGAAGAGCGAGCGGAGTAATAGGCCGGCCTTGCGATGAAGAACAAGTTTTTAAGAGGAGCTCTTTTTTGAATACGGTACTTACAAAGGAAATCAGGATGGAAATTCCAGGACCATTGGATCGTGCGCTGATATGTGCCCGAACAGCAAATGAAAACAAGGCGAAAGATATACTCATATTGGACATGAGAAAAATTACGCCCCTTTACGATTATTTTGTAATATCCACGGGTGCAAGCAGAAGGCAGATTCATAGCATTGCAGAAGAAATTGACGACCGGATGAAAAAGGTTGGCGATAAAAGAATAGGCCTCGAAGGATACGAAGCTAGCCGTTGGGTGGTGCAGGATTATGGTGATGTTGTGGTGCATATATTTGATAAGGATGCGCGGTTTTATTTTTCTTTGGAAGAATTGTGGGCTGATGCTGCACGAATCGACTGGAAGCAAGACTAGCGTTGATCTATCTGAAATATTAAAGTTTTCTGATACTTGAAAAACCAATCCAATCATGAATTTCCCAGTATTTATTTCGACATATCTAGAAGAAGCATTAAGCAAAGCAGGCTTTGCTTCTGTGGATGCGTTATCGCAAATCAAGGCATCTGCGGATTCAAAGTTTGGGGATTACCAGTTCAATGGCTCGATGGGACTGGCCAAAGAAGCTAAGGTTTCACCGCGGAAAGTTGCTGAAAAGATTGTTGAATTCTTTGCCCTTCCAGATGTTTTGGAGCCTGTCGAAATTGCGGGGCCCGGCTTTTTAAATCTGCGCATCAAACCCCAATGGCTTGCTCAAAAAATCCAAGAGATGGCTGCAGACCCAAGGCTTGGTGTGCTTAAGCCTGAAAAAGTTAAAACCTTCGTAATTGATTTTAGCTCTCCGAATGTTGCAAAACCCATGCATGTGGGCCATCTTCGTAGCACCATCTTGGGCGATAGCTTGGCACGAACACTGCGCTTCTTGGGCCATACAGTAATTACTGATAATCATCTGGGCGATTGGGGCACGCAATTTGGAATTATCCTGCATGGCTACAAGCATATGCTCGATGAAAAAGCATTTCAGAACGAGCCTGTTAAAGAATTGGCAAGACTTTATGTTGAAGTAAGAAAGTTATTCAAAACACCAGAGGAAATAGCTAAAGGCGTGATTGATCCTGTGCAAAATGCCTGCAGGGATGAAACTGCAAAAATGCACAAGGGTTGCACAAGGGTGATCAGACCAATTTAGAGCTTTGGCGCAAGTTCATGCCTTTGTGTCTGGGTGAAATTGATCTGGTTTACCAAAGGCTGGGTGTGCGTTTTGATCATACTTATGGCGAAAGTTTTTATCAGCCCTTTTTGAATAAAGTGGTGCAGGATCTTTCCGCATCCGGGTTGGCGCGGGAAAGTGAAGGAGCGCTTGCTATTTTTCTTACCGAAGATGCAACGCCTGCTTTGGTTCGAAAATCGGATGGCGCTTTTACTTACATGACCACCGACCTTGCAACTATTCAGTATAGGGTTGAGCAATGGAAGCCTGATGCCATTCTTTATGTTGTGGATTCAAGGCAGTCTTTGCATTTTTCCCAATTGTTCCAGATAGCACAACAATGGCTTGGGCAACAAACACGCTTAGAGCATATTTCATTTGGTTCTGTTTTGGGTGCTGATCGAAAGCCTATTAAAACTAGATCGGGTGACGCTGTTGCCTCTTTGGATCAGTTGCTTGACGAGGCGGTAAGGCTGGCAAAGGAAGTGTATCAAGCTGCTTACCATCAGGAAGGTGAAACGCAAAGCAAAGAAAGCCTCGAGGATCTGAACAGAGTGGGTGATGTGGTGGGCATTGGGGCTGTGAAATATGCAGACCTTTGCCAAAATCGTACCAGTGATTATGTGTTTAACTGGGAAAAAATGATGGCGATGGAAGGCAATACTGCAACCTACATGCAATATGCGTATGCAAGAAATCGAAGCATATTCAGAAAAGGCGAGTTTAACCCCGACAACTATCGAAATGCCTCAATCCCAGTGCTTTTAGATACCGCAGAAGAGCGCGGGTTGGCTTTGCAGCTTTTCCGTTTTGAAGAAGCCATCACTCTTGCTTTGGTAGATTACAAGCCAAGCCTGATAACTTCGTATCTCTGGGATGTTGCAAAAGCGTACAGTGTATTCTTTCAGAACTGCCCGGTGTTAAAGGCCCCAAATGAGGGTATCAGGCAAAGCAGGTTGTTGCTGTGCGATTTAACCGCAAGGGTACTGAAGCAAGGTTTGGAGTTGTTGGGCATAAGTGTGCTCGAGAAAATGTAATATTGAAGAATGATTGATTAGTTTTTAAAAGGGTGAACGAACATGTCGAATCAAGCGCCACTTCAGGCAGATAAAAAAGGCGTTGGCCCTTTTATAAAAAGAAGACTTGGTAACTGGATGCTCAGGCATCAGTTGCCTTTCAATTTTGCTATTCACATGGTTGGAATTCCAGTTGCGGTTGCAGGCATACCCTTGTTGTTTCTTTATGAATGGTATTGGGGAGTTGGGGCCCTTTTTGTTGGTTACTTGCTTCAATTCATCGGCCATCAAGTTGAAGGTAATGATGTTGGCGAGTGGGCAGCTATCAAGAAGATGCTTGGAATGAAGTATGTTGGGATATCACCAAGGTGGAACCCAGAAGATCCGAACAGGCTATAAGTTGCCTAGTTGTTTCATTTGCCCGGCGTTTGCTGGTGCTATTATTCTAACACGATCCCTGTCTGCCTGAATTACCCCTCTTATCCTCAAGATCGCTAAAAAAGTTATAACCCCTAGAAGTTTCCTAACTTTTCTAACCGGAACCGCCGATAAAGTTAATGGCGAACCTTGTTTGCATTTTAATTAATGCGTTTAAGGCAAGCTTTGGGAATGAAACTAAGGTGTTGTTTATCAACACTAAACTTTGGGGTCTAATGGTCATGGAATTGAAACCATCAATTATTTGCGCAGCGTTATTTCTTGCTCTTGTAAGTGGTTGCAAGCAGAACCTCTTCCTTGCGGAAGCTGACTATGAGCATTATAAAAACCTGATGCCAGCAAATCTGGAAAATGATCCCGCTGCAGTGATTGCGCCGATCACCAAATCCATGAGCAAACCCCCAACAGTAAACGAGCCAGAAAGAAAGCCCCGTTACATTTCGCTTGCAGAAAGTGTTTCAATTGCGATTGAACAAGGTACGGTAGGTTTTCAAAACCCCCTCTTCCCAGGTATTGGTCAAGATACTTTGGTGAGTTTTACAGGCAGAGGAGCAGGCGGTTCGGATGCAATCCGAGTGTTTGCGCTTGAGCCAGCAATTATTGGAAACGAAATTGAAAAATCCCTGTCCAAATTTGATGCGGTGTGGACCTCCAGTATCAATTGGAATAACACTGACCGACCTATTGGTACCGCGCTTGATAACTTTGTAACTTCTTCAGGTGGTTTGAACTCGATCGAAACCTTGGATTCTTCTTTGAACTCCACCATCTTGAAACCATTGCCTACAGGTGGTGTTGCCGGTATCACCTTCAAGACGGATTATCAGTTCACTAATCTTCCAGCCTTTGTTAATCCGAACTACAGGCCTACTTTGCAGTTCCAGTTTGAACAACCCTTGTTGCAAGGCTATGGTGTAGAGATCAACCAGTTGCGAAGCTCGCATCCTGGCAGTGTCACCACCCCTGGTGTATTGGGTGGCCAGCCCGCTGCTGAAGGTATTCTTGTGACTAGGATTCGCTTTGATCAACAGCGTGCTGAATTTGAACGAAACCTTAACTATCAAGTTCTTAATGTGGAATATGCTTATTGGAATCTTTATGGTTCTTACTGGACCTTGTTTGCCCGTGAGCAAGCTCTTCGTCAGGGTTATGAAGCTTGGAGAATCAGCAAAGCAAGGCTTGATGCTGGTACTATTACGCTTGCAGACCTTGCCCAGACCCGTGGTCAGTATGAGTTGTTCCGTGGTCAGCGTTTAGAAGCTCTTGATAAAGTTCTTGAAAATGAAAGACAAGTGCGAGCCCTCTTGGGTATGCCTGCTGAAGATTCGACCAGGCTTGTCCCTAGCGATGCGCCTACACTTTCAAGATTCGAACCTGATTGGGATTCTGCTTTGGACGAAACTCTTACCCTTAGGCCAGAGTTGTTCATTGCCCGCCAAGAAGTTAAGACCAAGCAGATGGATTTGATTCTTGCAAAGAACACCTTGATGCCCGACCTGCGTTTCCTTTCGACCTATGATTCCAACTCGATTGGAAGCACGCTGGATGGTGCGGGTGGTACTAACGCCCTAAGGAACCTTGCAGAAAATAGGTTTAACAACTGGTCCTTGGGCTTGAGAATGAATGTGCCAATCGGTTTCAGATCGCAACATGCTAATGTTCGAAATGCAAGATTGGAGCTTTCAAAGAGCTATGAAGTTTTACAGGATCAGGAATTGAAGGCTGGAAGGTTCCTATCCCAATCCTACCGCAAAGTGTTTACCACCTATGAACAGATCAGGGTGCAACGCGCTCAGCGAGAAGCTTTTGCAGAACAACTTCGAATTCGGTTCCAAGAATTTCTTGCAGGCAAGGGTGCAGGTAACAGAACCCGCGATACTGTAGATATCCTTCTCGAAGCACAACGCTTCTGGGCTGATTCGCTTGCCAATGAATATGCTGCAATCGTGCAATACAATATCTCTCTTGCCAACTTTGAATTTGCTAAGGGCACCATCCTTAAGCACAACAATGTTCAGATTTCCGAAGGTTCGCTGCCTGGTGTTGCACAAGTAAGGGCTGTCGAACACTTCAGAGAAAGAACCAAGGCTTTGGTTATCAGAGAACACCAGAACCCCTTGATGCATAATTCGCCTAATGCGGATGCTGGCGACCCAGGCCTGCCACAAATTCCAAACGATGGCGCAGTAAGCCTTCCCGCATTGCTGAAAAATGCACCTGAAGTGCCTGAAGAAATCAAGAAGGGTGGAGATATTAAGAACCCTATGTTGATCCCAGTACCAAAAATCGATGGCAACAATCTTTCCAAAGATTTGAACCCTGCATCGAATCAAACGGGTATCAAGCCAGTTGCTGCAAGCACCAGTGCACCCACTTCCACGGGGTTGAAGTTTGTAAAACCTGAAATCAGCATGAAGCCTGAGTAGAGTATCTTTAAGGTTATCTAGGCGATTTCTGCAAAGAAGCCGGTATAATGCCGGCTTCTTTCGTTTTTCTCCCTTGTATATTCAGGGTAAATTCAGGGCATTGATTGGGACCCGTAATGAAGCGCTTGTATTTGTACGAAGAACTTTCTGCAATGAAACTCGAGCCTGAGAGCGCTCTTGCACCTCTTCTTAAAGAAGGGGTGTCGATCCTAAAAGCATTGATCGTTGATTTTACAAAACTGAATCAGTTCGAGCTTTTTATCTTTGCCTCAAAGGAAGTAGGGGAATCACTTGTTGCTGAAAAACTCATCAACTTTAGCCAATGGATTGTGCCTGACCCTTCCAACCCTTTTTTAAATGTTGTTAATCCCAAAGATGCGGTGCTGATCATGGCACCTGAATCGGATGGTATTCTTGTCCATCGCATCAAGCAACTCAATGAAACTGGCGCAGAAAATCTGAACTGCTCGGTTGAAGCAATAACCTTGGCAGGAGATAAATATCAGACATTTCTTTATTTAAACAGAATGGATATCGCGACTCCAGCAACCATGCTGCTGGGTAATTTTCTTAAAACGCCGCAACTCACTTTTCCTTTGGTATTAAAGCCCAGAGATGGTGCAGGAACCTCAGATACTTTTTATATAAGAGACATTGGTTTTCTAGAGAATAAAGCTTCCGGTATTCCTAATCATGAGCAATGGATTGTTCAGGAATTTAAGAAGGGTCTACCCGTAAGCTACTGCTTTTTTGTGCATAATAACCGATGCATACCGATCGTTTCCAGCCTTCAAAAAACGGAATGTCTCGACTTGCAGTTTAATTATCAAGGTGGCTCACTTCCTTTGCCCTTGGATTTCGGATATCGTGCTTTGAGCCTTGCCCAAAAAACCTTGCACAACTTCGTTGGATTAAATGGCTGGGTTGGCGTTGATTTGATCCTTGGCCCAGATACCAAGGGCATTAATGATTTTGTTTTCGAAATCAACCCAAGACTGACAACCGCTTACCTAGGTGCTAGGCATCACCTTAAAGTTAATCCTGCTTCTTTTTGGGCCAACCCTGATTTGCTTCTTTCGCAACCAGAGGGCCAAGGCAATAATATTGTCTACAGCAAGAATGGTGCGATTAAAATCAAATGGGGTCAACCGCGATGAAACTTAAACTGATGGCATGTGGATTTTTCTTCTTTTCAATGGTTTTATTTGGATCTGCAATGATGAATGACCAGATAGATGAAGATAAGAAGTTGGCAAAGTTTTTTGATGGGATGCTGGAGGATGAATTTAAATTACGCCCCATGGTTGCAACTCAGTTGGGCGATCATCGGTTCGATGACAAGTTAGAAAACCCCAGCGAAAAAAATCGGGAGTTATGGAAACAATTCTACAAATCGTCGCTCGAAAAGTTGCGTTCTCAAATCAAACTCGAATCTCTAAGCACTAACGGGAAGGTCGATTTTAAAGTTCTTGAATCCAACCTTGAGCGCACCCTATGGCTGCAGGAATTCAACAAAACCTATGAGACTGACCCTAGAGCTTACAACGAATTGATCGCAGATAGTCTTTATTTACCTTTGTCTCAATCAACCATTCCCGAAGAAAAAATTGTTGCTGCATTGATTGCAAGAGTTGCCCTCGTGCCCAAGGTTTTGCAGTCTGCAAAAGAATCAATTAAAAACCCGCCCAAAGTGATTCTTAACACCGCTATCAAGCAGAATCTTGGCTCCATTCGCTTTTATAAAAAAGGAATTGCAGAGTTTGTTAAAAATCCGGACCTTAAAACACGCCTTTTAGAGGCCACCAATAAAGTTGTACCTAGCCTTGAAAGTTACCAAGACTTCCTTCAGGATCTTGCAAAAAAAGGAATCGACAGCGATTGGCGAATCGGCAAAGAGCAATTCAAACTTAAATTGGTTCACGAATTGCAGACGGGGGTTGGTGCGGATGAGTTGCTGCGCCTTGCAGAGTTGGAAATGGTTACAGTCACCCATGAAATGTATGTGATAGCAAGGCAGTTGTGGTCGGGGTTATATCCAGGGATGGTTCTTCCTGTTCCAGATTTCAAAGGTAAAAACGAAACTATTGCCAAGGTTCTTGAAAAACTGAGCGAGAAACGAGGCAACCCACAGGATCTTCTGAAAGATACCCGTAGCACTGTCAAGAAAATCCAATCCTTCATCACTGCTAAGAATATTCTCACTTTGCCACAACCTGATCGATGCCAGATTCTTGAGATGCCCGAATTTCAAAGGGGAAACTCTGTCGCTTATTTAAATCAGGCTCCACCACTTGATACTAATGCTTCTAGTGTTTACGCAATAAGCCCACCGCCATCGGATTGGGATGCCAACACCGTTTTAAGTTTCATGAAAGAATACAACAGTTATATGTTGCAGATTTTGACTATCCACGAAGCTTACCCCGGGCATTATGTGCAGCTTGAATATTCAAATAAGCACCCTTCGAAAATTCGCAGGGTATTGTCCTCTGGAGTTTTTGCAGAAGGTTGGGCTGTTTATACCGAAAAAATGATGCTTGATGAAGGCTATGGTGATCAAGATCCCGGCTTGAGAATACATCAATTGAAATGGTATCTGAGGGCGGTCGCCAATGCTGTGCTTGATTATCAAATGCATTGTAACAATATGACGGATGAACAGGCATTGGATTTACTTGTGAACCGAGCGTTTCAAACTCAGGGTGAAGCGCTGGGGAAAATCATCAGATCGAAGCAATCCTCGTGTCAGCTTTCCACTTATTTTGCAGGCTCAGTGTTTTTCAACAAACTTCGTGCCGATGCCCAGAATGCCAAAGGCGAAGCATTTAATCTCAAGCAATATCATGAGGCCGTTTTGTCTCATGGAACCCTTCCCTTGAATTTGCTGCGGGATTTGGTGTGGAGCGATCTTGGCTTGGGAAAGTGAATACAAAAGAATGCGTCAATCCCAAAAAAGAAAGAAATATTCTTTGTGCAAAATGCCATTGAAGCAATAACGGGTTGTGTTATAGCGCCTTCTTGTTGTTTGGGGGAAGGAATTGTTTTTGCCGGGGGAAGTTTTAATGTTAATCAGTCGAGTTCAATTAGCAGGGTTTTTGGATGATGAGTTTATGACAGAAGGCTTGTCAGAAGATGTGGCCAAGGTTTTTATAACTTGGTTGATAGAAAGAGCGGAGAGGTTGGTGGTGTGTGAAAAAAATCCGGTGTTGCTGAAGTTAAAGTTGCAAAGGTGGGCGACAAAAGGGCGCGCAATCCGGAAAATTCTGGTGCTGTGGGAGATTGATGGCCAAAGGGCAAATTCGCATCAGTTATTGGCTGCGGAAGACCTACACGAGGTTCTGGAAGAGTATCCCGATGATTGCATGAGTTTGCTATTGCGGATGATAAAAGTGATTGCAAAACGAGATCGCGGAACGGTTCACTCGGTGGAAGCGTTCGGGGAAGGGCTTGGAGGAGAGACGAGTCAGAATCGTAAATGCGCATAACTCAAGACCACCAATATCTCTAAAGCCCCCATATTTCCAATAGTTATGCTGAATATGCAGATTCATTAAGATTGGTCTTCTTAAAATAATTTCAATTTGTTTAAGGTTAACTATTATTCATCTATCGACTTAGATAGAATGATAGAGAGTTGATTTAAATTGTAATCTGATATTTATTTAAGGTGGATTGCTGTGAGTACTGCACCAGAGCCTCAAGTTGATCCTCGAGCCCTAGATTTAGAGCGAAAACGCCTAAGTCAAAGGCTGGAAGAACTGTCCAAGCTTTGTGAATCCGATGTACCTCCCGGTGTATTTTACGGAGAGCTACTAAAGAAGCTTTTGGAATCCCTTGCTGCGCCTGTAGGTGCGCTTTGGATTCGTACCAATCAAGGTAATCTTCAGCTGCAATTCCAAATCAGTTTGAAGGAAGTTGGCCTCGACCGATCAGAAGAATCTCGCCAAAGTCACGAAGAACTTCTTAGGCAAGTTGTTGTTAATCCAAGGCAGGTTGTTCTTCTGCCCAGAAGCGGGTTGGCTTCTGATGAACCAGGCAAAACCGGTGCGGGGAATCCTACCGATTTCTTGCTTTTGATGGTTCCCATTCTTTTAAATAACCAAATCACAGGCATTATCGAGGTTTTTCAGGGCTCGAATCGTGCCATGAATGCAGTCCCTGGTTTTATGCAATACATTGCTTTGATGGCGGACATTGCCACCCGTTACCAGCGAAATCAGATGCTGGGGCAAATGCTGGGGCAACAACAAATTTGGACCCAAGTCGAATCGTTTTCCCGCTTGGTTCATGCAAGTCTCGACCCAGTCGAAGTTGCCTACCAAATTGCCAATGATGGAAGGCGTTTGGTTAACTGTGATCGTTTGAGCGTTGCCATTTGCTACGGAAAAAAACCTGTTATAGAGGCTATTTCAGGGGCGGATGTCGTCGAAAAGAGATCCAACCTTGTCAGGCTGATGCAAAGGCTTTCGGCTAAAGTTCTCGAGTGGGGCGAAAAACTTGTCTTCACAGGCGCTAAAGAAGAAACCCTACCGCCTAAGGTTCTTGCTGCACTTGATGAATACCTTGCCGAAAGCGGTAGCAAACTTCTTGTGGTTTATCCTGTAGCGGATGATCGCGATAAAGATCGCAAACCACCTTTTCGTACTGTTTTGCTCATGGAATCTTTCGACCCGCCCACTGATCCCCAGCAATTGATCGCTAGGCTTGATGTTGTCGGGCGCCATGCTGCTACTGCTATTTTTAATGCAATCCAGTATCGCAGAATTCCAATGCGTTATATTTGGATGCCTCTTGCGAAAGTTCAAGAAGGCTTGGGCGGCGCAACAAAAGCGATTACGCTTGCGGTGGTGGTGGGGCTTATTGGGTTGGGTTTCATGTTTTACTTTGTACCCTATCCCTTAAAGATGGATGCTTCAGGTCAATTGCAACCTGAAATCAGACGCAAAGTTTTCTCCACCGTTGAAGGAGTGATCAAAGAGCTGAGCGTCAAACCAGGCGACATGGTTGCAGAGAATCGCTCTTTGGGCATTATGTATGACAGCCAGTTGGAAAAAGAAATCCGCACTCAACGCAAAGAGATCCAAGTAGCTGATCGTGATGCTCGTATGTACGAACAGCGTTCAAGCAAGGGTAGTGATTCGGAGCGTTTATCAAGCGTTGTTGAAGATGAAAAAAGCGGTATTATTCGGCTTAGTAAAGAGCGAGAGCTTGACGCCTTGGTTAAACGAACCAATGCGGATCTCAATTTGCAAAAGGAAGGTTTCTTTGCATTAAAAGCTCCGTTATTTACCTCCCAAGAAGCAGTAAGGGTGGGTAGTAAAGAGTGGAAAGTGCTGAGCAGTGCCTTCCAAGAAAATCTGACGAATCGTGTTGTCAAACCTTCCGAAGAATTACTCCGACTTGGGGCAGTCGATGGCCCATGGGAAGTTGAATTAAAAATTCCCCAGCAGCATATCGGCCAGGTTCTTAAAGGTTTTGGGCGAATGAATAAAGATGAATTGGAAGTTGATTTTATTGTGCGTAGCGACCCAACTCGCAAATTTAAGGGCAAGCTAACCAAAATAAAAATCGGGGGCGAAGCCAATCCCGAGCGCTCTTCTGGTATGGAAGCTGAACCGGTGGTGATTGCCTGTGTTACCTTGGTTGGTGTTGATAAAGATTATGAACTTCCTCGTGAATTGCTTCTTTCGGGTACCGAAGTGCATGCGAAAATCATTTGTGGTAACGAGAAAATGGGTTATTCCCTCTTTTACGGCCTTTGGGAATTCTTCTACGAGAAAATTGTGTTTTTCTTCTAATCAGCAAGCTCAGTTTGAATGCTGGATGGATAGAATTAAAGATATATTAAGGGTCGGCTAGGAGATAATCATGTTTAGATGGGCAGCAGTTACAGCTTTGTTTTTTGGTCTTGGTGTTATTGTTTTAAATACCGTTAATAAATCCACTTATCAGAAAGCTGCAGCTACTGATGAAATGGTGTTTATTTCGACTACCGAAGATCTTGTAACCCAAGTTGGGGAAAACAAAACAAATCTTGTGGATGGGAATAATCAACCCAAAGTTGATGCACCAGCCACAGTAACCGTTTCGAGGCCTGGGGTTAACCAACCTTTGGTTATCGCAAACGCTCGCATTAGTGCCATGGAGAGGCAGGAGATTCCTGCTGAAAAAGATGGAAAATTATTGTTCGTGGGTACCGATATTAAGCCTAAGCGGGAGATTCATCCTGATGATGTTTTCAAGCTTACAATTAGTCGATTGGTGATCGAAGATGAAAAGGTTTCTGGAAGTGATGTGATCTTGTTGGATAATAAATCTAATAAAAAGTTCCGCTTGTGGAAAGGTGGTGATGATCCACTCCCGCCCGGGAAGTTGGCGTTGGATTATAAAGAAACTATTTTTTATAAGCTTGAAGTAGGTGATGAAGTTCAAAAAAACCAGTTGGTGGCTTTGGTGAACCCCGCTTTGGCATTGGACGATTTAGGTATTCGCGCTGCAAAGTTGGAAGCTACCGAATCTGATCGCAGGGCGAGTGAAAAAACCCGTGATGAAGCTCATAAACGGTTCCAACAGCAATCACTGCTCAGGCAGAAAGGTGCTGGTTCTGATGAAGAATATCGCTCTGCAGAACTATTCTGGCGCAGATATATTGATGAAGAATCAGGCAAAGCTGCCTTGGTGGTTCAATCCCAACGCGAATTAAATGCTGCTGTTACGACACTTAAAATGCATGAAATACGTAGCTCGATTCCTGGTGTTATTAAAACCATTTACCGCAACCGTGGTGAAGCCATTAAAAATCTTGAGCCATTGCTTCAGGTTCAAAATCGTGACCGTCTCCGGGTCGAGGGACTTGTTGAAGTTCAGGATGCACGAACTATCGGTCGGGATACCAAGGTTATTGTTGAGCCTTCGCAACCCGAGCAACCAAAGCTTGTTTTACGCGGTCATTTACAAGAAGTAACTGCAATTGGTGTTTGTCAGCAGGGTGGTGTAAGCACGATTATTTCAGGTAGCGAAGATAGCAGTATTCGTGCTTGGAATCCCGGTACCAGTGAGCAATTATGGGCACTTACTCTTAAGCACCCTGTTAAATCCATTGCATGTTATAGTGGCAAATCCTCGCATGTTGTTGCCGGCCTTTCCGATGGTTCCCTTGTTTTCTTCTCTCCTGCTACAATCCGTGAAAAAGATGCTATTAAATCTTCGGTTTCTGGGCATCGAGGAGTTGTTCATTCCCTTGCTATTTCTCCTGATGGTGAATACGCAGTTTCTGCTGGTGAAGATCATTCGCTTTGTGTTTGGAAAATCTCCAGCGCAGAGCTTTTGCATAAATTCTCAGATGCGCATCGTTCCGGAATTACATCGGTTGCTTTTGCGGGGACCAGCAAAATTATTTCTGCAGGCAAGGATAATTCCATCCGTGTTTGGGCTTTCGATGCAGGGAAAATTGATCCTTCCATGCTTCTTTCATTTGATAAACGCAGTGGTGATGTTTCGCATTTGGGCGCAAGCCCTGATGGCAAAACCATCCTGTTTGATCAAGGTAAAGAAATCCGTGTTCTTTCTCTCGCAGATAAACACCTTGAAGGAATCATCCATTCTAACTCCGGTTCTTCCAGCTTTACTAATTTTGCTGCCTATTCTCCAGATGGAAAAACAGTTCTTACCAACGGTGGTAGTGATGGTAAGGTTCAACTTTGGCGCACTCCCATTAACAATGCCCGGCCTGCTGAATTAAGGCAATTTATCTGGACTGGTGGCTCATCTTCATGCTCGGCTTTTTCTCCAGATGGCAGTTTTGCTGTTACTGGTACCCAAGATCATCAAGTTCTTGTTTGGGCTTTGCCAACCAAACAAGAAGTTGATGAAACTTTAGTCGGGACTCTCGCTCTTATTGAAAACTTTCTCGATTCTAATTCCAGGCAAGTTCGCATTTGGGTTGATCTTAAGAACCCTGGCTGGTTGCATCCAGGCGGCACAGCAACCCTTGTTATACCAGGTGCAAAGGTTGCGGTTTCCCCCGACAAATAATTCAACCTCAATTAATTTAATCTTATGAGTAGTGAGCCAGTTTCTTCTGATCTCGAACGACGCAAGCAGATTAAAATCCGCCTGCGTAAAGATTTGTCGATTGAAGCACAGCTTTACGAAGGCCGGACTTTTTTTGTCGTCAAAGATCCTGTCAGCTTGCGCTATTACCGGCTTAAAGAGCATGAGCATTTTTTGCTCGACTTCATGGATGGGAAACGCACTCTTCAAGATGCCCAAAAAGCATACGAAGATCGTTTTCGCCCTGATCGACTAAGGCTCGAAGATCTCGAAGCTTTTGCCCAACAACTTTTAACCGCTGGGTTGGCTCAAAACGAGGCCCCCAAATCAGGTAAACAGTTGTACGATAGGCATGTTAAAAAAAGACGAACCGAGCTTTTCCAAACCTTCACCAACATACTTTATATTAAAGTTCCGGTTTTTGATCCTGACTACCTCTTGAAGCATATGCTTAAGTATTTTAGTTGGATCTTTTCACTAGGATGGTTTCTTATCAGCCTTGTTATCATGAGTGCTGCTGTTTTACTTGTGGCTTCTCATTTTGATACTTTTCGCAACAAATTGCCCAACTATTACGAATTCTTCTTTAGTTTCAAAACCTTGATTTATCTTTGGATGGCATTAGGTATTGTCAAGGTCATCCATGAATTCGGACATGGCCTTAGTTGTAAAAAGTTTGGAGGTGAAGTGCATGAAATGGGCATGCTCTTCCTTTGTTTTTCCCCCGCACTTTACGCCAATGTTTCCGACGCTTGGACTCTTCCAAACAAATGGCACCGCATCATCATCAGTGCTGCTGGCATTTATGTAGAACTTATCATTGCTTCCATTGCTACTTTCGTTTGGTGGAATACGCCCAACGATCCTTTTGTTAACAATCTTGCCTTATGTATCATGATTGTTTGCAGCGTTAGTACTGTCGTTTTTAACGCTAATCCTCTGATGCGTTACGATGGTTATTATGCACTTGCAGATTGGCTTGAAATTCCTAACCTTCGGGAAAGGGCCAACCGCTTTATCAAAAATCTTCTGCTCGAAACTTGTTTTGGTATCGAAGTTCAGCCTGAACCATACATGGCTGCAACTAGGAAAACACTTTTTATTTCTTATGCTGTTTTCAGTTATCTTTATCGATGGGTGGTAACTTTTACCATTTTGTATTTCATGTATTCGTTCCTCAAGCCTTACAAGCTTGAAGTTATTAGCGCCGCTTTAACTCTTGCATCGATTGGCTCGATGGTGGGTTGGCCTTTGTATCGGTTTGGGAAAAATTTATTTCGTAGGGGGAGGTTACCAGACATGAATCGTGCCAGAACTACTTTGACTGCTTTTATTGCAGCGGTTTTACTTTTGGTCTTTTTTACCGTTCCCCTTCCGGTTAATCGCCTGCGCGGTTACGGCCTTGTGGTGCCTAGGCCAGAAACAACGGACAAACTATTTGTTACAGTTCCAGGCTTTCTTCAAACTATCAAGGTTCGTGCCGGGCAAGAAGTTTTTAAAGGTGATGAACTTGCCGTCTTTAGTAATCATGAACTTGAATCCAAGCTTTCCTCCTCCAAAACCGAACTCGAAGCAAGCGATAAATATCATCGTGTTCTTTTGGTTCTTAAAGATCGTACCAACGATCGTTCTGAACGCGATCGTATTGAAATGGAAATTAATAAATCAGTTCGTACAGGAGATATGGCGAGAATTGAATCCGATACCCTTGTTAAATTGAAAAAAGACAAGCTTGCAATTGTTGCAACCCGTAATGGCATAATTGGGCATGCACCAAAACCTGAAGATATTGGAAAGCTCTTCCTTGATGATCCGAATGCACCGCTTGTTTCCATTTATGAACCCAAAGTGCTTAGTATTTGTCTTCCCTTGGTTCCTTCAGAATATAATCAGTTGAGGTTAAATATTCGAAATGCGGAACTCTTGAAGAGTAAAGCTGATAAAAATACTGCTACTTGGGAACCTGATATCTACATTAGGGTTCAAGGGCGGGATTCTAAAATTTGGAAAGGTAAAATCAGGCAGGAAAGCCTTCCTTCTTCCGAAGCCAAGGAAATCCCCATGGCTCTTTCCAACAAAGCTGGTGGGCCTATCCCGGTTAAGGCTACAGAGGTTCCAAACCAGTTGGTTCCTCAAACGCAGCAATTTTTGGTCTACATCGATGTTCTAGATGCAGATGCTACTATTTTTCCAGGTTGTATGGCGCAAGCAAAGATTTACCTTCAACCCGAAACTTGTGCCCAATTACTTTGGCGCCTTATCAGTGACCTTTTTGATATTGGTCTGGTAAGATAGTCCACAGTGATCTTTCCGCCTTTTCCTTCATGGGTGCACTATGCTTCTTAAAAATCTTTTATTGATCGTTTTTTTATTTCTTATTATGCCGGTTCTGGTTCGTGCTGATCATTTCGAAGAATACACTAATCAAGTTTTGCAAAAAATGGTTGCTGATGGTTTCTGTAAGGAATCAGATTCTATTTCTTTGAAAGATATTGCTGATCTTGATTCCGTTCTCCCGGGTATCCAAGCTGGTTTTATAATTGTTAAAACCAACGAAGGGCGTTTCTCCCGATCGCTAGTTCAATTTGCCAGGCAAAAAATTGATGCCAACAACGCCACACCCATGATCCTTCTTGAACGATTCACCACCTATCGGGAGGGGGAAGAAAGAACCGTTCTTGCATCTTCAAAAAATGTAGCCCTTTTTTCAAAGTTTAGATTTAGTTTTGATCTCGGTCAGGTTGTTCCCTCTGAATTAGGGGGCGATATACTTTTTGAATCCGACAAAGGTTCCCCAAAAATCTCACCTCTTGGTAAAGCCAAACTTTTTCTTGTCACTAAGGCGCATCCCGATGCTAAACCTATGAAAAAAGATAACGCAGTTACCGTTGGGCCTACCTTCGACATGAAATATTTCAATGGTACCTACCAGCTAAATGATGATGGTAGAAGGACTGGGAAATTGATTCTTAAGGTGGACGAACTTGGCGAGGTGCTTGGTTCTTTTTATTCTGATAAAGATGGTCAAAAGTATGAAGTTCGTGGTAAAGCTGGTGCGCCTCCTCATGCGATTCAATTCATCATTAAATTTCCCAGAATTGAACAGAATTTTCAGGGCTTTTTATTTACCTCGGATGCCAAGGCTATTGCAGGTTCTTCCAAACTGGTTGATCGTGATAGCGCTTTCTATGCCATTCGGGTTGAATGACCAAAAATTCTTATTATTCCCCCGATTATTTGCACTATTTTGGTTCTATTTGAACTTTTCAAGTATAATATCCAACATTGTTTAAGCTGCTGTTTTATACGCTTCCGTTTTTAAAGGGCCTCCCTTGGATAAGATTAGCCTCTTTTGTTTTGGTGCTAGTTATTCTGTCGCTCTGGTACTTAATATTCTGTATCAGTACAGGCCTATTCGCCTTCTTAACATCCTCGAAATTACTTTCGCACTTGCTGGGTTGTTTGCTCAGTCTTGGTATCTTGCATGGTGGCAACCTCCCCTTGCTCAACAATTTGGGTGGTTTCTTTTGTCCAGTTGGATTCTTTCTACCTTCTATCTTTATGGTATTATTCATTATCGGAAAATTGCCTGGGGTATTTTTGTTCTCCCGCTGATTATTTTGCTGGTAACTCTGGCAGCATTTTTTCCCCCAGCAATGGATGCTGCTGGTAATAGAATCGGTGGGTTGGTTTCCAATATTAAAACCCTTGGTCTTTTACATGTGGTTTTTTTGCTCACCGCCACTGTTGTTATCTGCCTCGGGTCTCTCGCTAGCTTTATGTACCTTTTGCATGCCAATCAATTAAAACTAAAATTGGCACCGGGTAAAGGCTTGGCGATGCTAAGCCTTGAAAAACTTGAAACCGTCATTCGCTTCTGTATCGCCTTATCTTTCCCTCTTTTGTCTATGGGGTTGCTGTTGGGTTTATATTTGATGTTGAAGAATGTTGAAAAAATTACTGGGTGGACTGATCCAAAAATCATCGGTTCATCTATATTATGGCTGGCTTTTCTCGTTTTGATTTACGCTCGTTACGGATTTCATTTGCGCGGGAAACAACTTGCTAGCTTAACTATTACTGTTTTCGCACTTCTAATACTTTGTTTGGTTCTCCCTCACGATCTGCCGCAAGAGGTGGGGAAATGAATCTTCTGGTAACTTGCTGTAATTTTCGTAATACCCCCATCGAGATCCGGGAAAAATTTTCTTTAGATAGTAATCGGCTTAAAGCCGCCCTTGATTGGTTTAGTGCCAACTCCAATGTAGAAGTTATTATTCTTGCAACCTGCAATAGGGTGGAGATTTATATTGCTGGTATTGATAGCCTTGAGGTTTTGGGTAAAGAAATTGTTACTAAATTCCTCTCTGAGTTCTTTGTTGTTCCCGTTGAAGTTGTTGAAAAACATTTCTTCTTTCTTGGGGCAATCGATGCGGTTAAACATCTTTTCAGGGTCTCGGGAAGTTTGGATAGTATGATTGTTGGCGAAGGTCAGATTGCTGGGCAGGTTAAAAGTGCGCTGGAAACTGCTTCCGCTGCTTCCACTGCTGGGCCATTGCTTTACTCGCTATTTCGGCAGGCCCGAAGAGTTGCCAAAAGAGTCCGAACCGAAACCATGATTTCTCGAGGTAATATTTCTGTTTCTAGTGTTGCTATTGGTTATGTGAAACAGGTTTTTGATCATTTTGGGGATAAGGTTGTTGCCATTCTTGGAGCAGGAAAAATGGGAGAACTTACTCTCAAAAACCTCCAGGAACTTAAGCCTAAAAAAATCATCGTTGCCAATCGAAGCCCTGAAAAAAGCGCTGTCTTAGCTAAAAGTTGCAATGGCGAAGTATATCCCTGGGAACTCCTTGCCGATGTTCTTGTTCATGCAGACATTATTATTAGTTCCACAGGTTCTCAGGAGCCGATCGTTACCAAGGAATTTTTCTCCTCGGTCTCGCACAAACGCAATGGCAGATCACTCGTTATTCTAGATATTGCTGTTCCCAGAGATTTTGATCCTGCGATTCATGATGGCGATCAAACTTGCCTTTTTAATATTGATGATCTTCAAAAAATACGCGAATCAACTCTCAAGGAACGATTGAAGCATGTTCCTCAGGCAGAGGTTATTGTTGAACAGGAATCTTCAAGATTCATTGCTGATTGGGAACGCAGGCGTAATGGACCGGTGATTGCCAGGCTTAATCAAGAATTTGAAACCAAGCGTAAGAATGTTGTTACTAATTTGCTTTCCAAATTAAATGGTAAGCTTTCCAAGGAAGATAAAGATTACATTGAAGGTGCTTTTCGCCTTTTGCAAAATCAGTTTCTTCATGGGCCCATTAGCGCTCTCGCAGAAGAAATGCAAAAAGGTAACGCCTCTAATCATTCGCTTATTGATGCCCTGCGTAAATTGTTTCGTTTGCAAGATTAATAATCAAGTGAATCATGGCCAAATGTCTTGTCACTGGCGGTGCTGGGTTTATCGGGAGTCATTTGATTTCTCGACTGCTTTGCGATAATCACTCTGTTATTGCCTTCGATCATGCGCCTTGGGATAAGCTCAATAATCTTTTTAGTTTGAACTCTTCTGCCTTTAAATATGTTCAGGGTTCTGTTTCTGATTCATCTTTATTCAGAAGCCTTATTACAGATGCTGAACAAATTTATCTGCTTGCTGCAACTCTTGGGGTTCGGCGGGTTATCGAAAACCCTATCGGCACTGCTAATACTCAAGTTGATCAAGTTCGTGATATTTGTGCTATTGCTTCTTCCCGCCAGAAAATATTTTATGCAAGTACTAGCGAGGTTTATGGGAAAACGATTGTTTCACCTCTTACAGAAGATCTTCCCTTGGTTTTGGGCGAACCGGATAAAGCAAGATGGGCTTATGCTTGCAGTAAATTGCTTTCAGAATACTTGCTGCTTTCTTTGTATCGCGATAAAAATGTTCCACTCGTTGTAGGAAGATTCTTTAATGTTGTTGGCCCGAGGCAAAATCTTTCTTATGGTGCAGTTATACCTAATCTATTATCTCAAGCAATAAAAGGGATGCCTCTTACCGTTTTTGGTGATGGAACCCAAACCCGATCTTTTTGCCATGTTGACGATGCTGTTGATGCCATGCTTTCTCTTATGAATCATGATTCATCCCTTGGGCAGGTTTTTAACATAGGCAATGAAGAACAAATTTCTATTGGTGGTCTTGCAGATAAAATTCGATCGCTTGTTGATCCTTTATTAGAAATCAAAATGATTCCGTATAAGGATGCAATGCCTTTCGGGTTCGAAGAAATCCTTCACAGAGTTCCTTCTCTGAATAAGATAAAGCAGTGCACTGGTTGGTCGAGCAAGTATAAGCTTGATGAAATCTTGCGCCATTGTTTTATTGCTCTGAAGGAAGCTTTAGTCTAATTAATTTGAAATGGATGCATTGTTATGAATGAACTGCTATTTAAAAATATACTTGAACTTGTTCGTCGCACTTCTACCAGCCTTCCTAAAGATGTAAGGGAAGTGATCGATCTGAACCGTGTTTTAGAGCAACTAGGGTCAATTGCGGACCTTGCACTTGAACTTGTTTATAAAAACATACTTATGGCAAAAGAGAAAAGCGCCCCGATCTGCCAGGATACTGGCACCATCACTTTTTACATTTCTACTCCGGTATCCACCAACCAGATAGTCATCGAAAAAGCTTGTATTTCTGCTGTTTCAAAAGCGACGGAGTTAGGCTACCTCAGGCAGAATTCTGTTGATAGTGTGACCGGAAAAAATAGTGGTGATAACATCGGCCCTGGGTCTCCTGTTTTTCATTGGCATCAACATGAACATTCCCACATTGAAGTAAAACTTATCCTTAAGGGTGGAGGTTGTGAAAACATGAGCGCCCAATATTCTCTTCCTGCATCGATTAATGGGGTGCGTTGTGATCGTGATCTTGCTGGCGCTAAAACGGTAATTCTAGACGCAGTTTGGCAAGCACAGGGGAAAGGTTGTGGCCCTGGGTTTTTAGGCGTTTGTATCGGCGGTGATCGTGCTAGTGGTTACGAATTTGCCAAACAACAGTTACTTCGAACTGTTGATGATGTGAATCCAGACTCTAAGCTTTCGCAACTTGAGAACATGATATTAGAGGATGCAAACAAACTTGGAATTGGCCCTATGGGCTTTGGGGGTAAACTTACTTTGGGTGCTTGTAAAATTGGAACTTTGAATCGATTGCCTGCTTCTTTCTTTGTTTCTGTTGCTTATATGTGTTGGGCTTATCGAAGGCGTGGCGTTACTCTCGACCTTTCTGGAAAGGTTCATGAATGGCTTTATCAGAAAGCAAATGAGAACTTCGAGCTTCAAAAAGAAGGGGAATCGTTTACTTCAATTGATTTAGGCAAATTAGGTTCGAAGTCTACTAATGTTGTTCGGTTGACCACTCCGATTTCCGAAGAAAAAATTCGAACTCTTAAAGCTGGTGATATTGTTTTGCTTTCAGGGAAAATATTCACGGGCAGGGATGAGGTTCATAAATATTTGTTTAAAGGTGGCGACCTTCCAATTCTTAAAGACGCTGTGATTTATCATTGTGGCCCTGTGATTTTGGAAAAAGATGGTGTTTATAAGGTTGTTGCTGCAGGCCCTACAACTTCGATTCGCGAGGAACCTTACCAAGCTGAGGTGATAAAAAAATATGGGATCAAAGCGGTTATTGGCAAAGGTGGGATGGGGGCCAAAACCCTACAAGCTTGTAAGGATTTTGGTTGTGTTTACTTACATGCCATTGGGGGCGCTGCACAGGTTTATGCTGCTTGTGTAAATAATGTACCGAATGTTTATTTAAAGGAAATGTTCGGAAGTCCGGAAGCTGTATGGGAAATGAATGTCACAGATTTTCCTGTTGTAGTCACCATGGATTCTCATGGGTTATCATTGCATCAGGAAATATCAGAAGCATCAAAAAGTAACCTTTCTAAAGTTTCTGGTTAACTATTTTAATTTATTTGATTGTTTTAATAATAATCGCACAGCCTCACCCAAAGAGCAATTTTTAGAATCTGCAAGATCCTCCAATAGGCGAAGATGTGCTTTTGATAATAGTAAAGATATTTCAACAATTTCATTTTCGTTCATTGCATTCTCCCTAATGGTTAAAGGTTCTTCCAAGTAACCAAAATTTCCGACTAATGTAAACAATTTCTATTCCTTCCATGGCAACAGAAGATTGAACTGAAATGGATATGCAATCTTTGTGCCAATTTGAAAGAATAAATTTAAGTGCAGTAAATGCTTGTTATCAATGCATTTAATAGATAATTGTGGGCTTGGTATACCTTTCATTGCCTGTTTTTTAAGCTTGGTGCTTAAAAATTATCATTCTTTAAGGTGAAAGGGTGTTTGAATCTAGGATTCTTAAAGCTTTAAATGTTGTATAATTTAAAAGTCTTCGCCATTGTTAGATTGAAAGATTGGGGTATGAGCAAGAATAAAAAAACCAGAGTTGATTTCATTAAAAATCGGGGTAAAGCACCTCGAGGGAATGATTTTACCCGAGATTTTAAAACCGATTCTGAAAAAATTGATGTCCTTTCTGGTACCGAGCAAGTTCGTGCCAAGGGAGATATTTCTCGTAAGCGTACTATTATAACCAATGATAATGGATTATCGCAGGATGGTGAAATCAGGCCTGCTGCTGATTTGATCAATGCTATGCCTGGTCGGGTTATTCAAATAACTGGTTTAACTGTTTTGGTTCAAGTTGCAAATGGAGTTATTTATAGATGTACCGTACGAAGGTTGCTTAAAACTCTTGCGACCGATGCACGAAGTGCGGTGACCACAGGTGACAAAGTTTGGATGATACCGGAGCAAATTCCATTAACTCAAGATATCGTTCCTAAGTTAGATGCAGTGATTGAGAATGCAATTCTTCCTGTCGGAGTTGTGCAAACAGTCGAACCCAGAACTGGGATATTGACGCGAAAATCTAAACATAAAGAACATGTTATCGTTGCCAATGTTGATCAGGTTATGTTTGTGATATCGCTTTCGCAACCCGAATTAAAAGTCCACTTGGTTGATCGATATATTGCGGGGGCCCTAGAGGGCTATCTCGAACCCGTGCTCTGTTTCAATAAAGTCGATCTCATCAACGAAGATCAGTATCAGTACTTGGTTGGTTTATATTCGCAACTTGGCTACAAGGTGATATTCACGAGTACACGAACAGGTGTGGGTATCGATGAGGTAAGGCATGTGCTATCGAATAAGCAGTCTGTAATTTGCGGTCAAAGTGGGGTTGGAAAATCTTCATTGTTGAATGCTGTGCAGCCAAATCTGGGCTTGAGAGTTAATGCGGTAAGCGAAGTGAATCAAAAAGGGAAACATACGACCACTTCCGCAAAATTAATTCCCCTGGAGTGCAAAGGGTGGGTCGTGGACACTCCGGGCATTAGATCTTTTGAATTATCGAATCAGATGCCTTCAGAAGTCGAGAACTTCTTTAGAGAATTTCGCCAGATGTTGCCTTATTGTGAATTTGCGGATTGTACCCACACGCATGAAAAAGGTTGCGCAATTAAAAGGCAGGTTTTCCGTCGGGCTATAAGCCCTGATCGGTATCTTAGTTACTTGGGTATGATTAAAAAGGAAGATCCGCATGAAAGTCGGCACGAGCGTTAAACTCGCTTTAGATTTGAAAAAAGCAGTGGTGGCTTTGGAAAGTTCAGTAATCAGCCAAGGGTTGGCTTATCCGAAAAATCTTGAAATCGCACTTGCCATGGAAGAGTGCATTCGCAATGAGAAAGCCCAACCTGCAACCCTTGCAATTGTTGATGGAGAAGTAACTGTTGGCTGTACATTGGGGGAAATAAAAAGATTGGCGACCGAGAGAAATATCTTCAAAGCAGGATCACGCGAAATTGGTTTATCTGTTGCTCTTAAGAATACTGCTGCGCTGACCGTATCTGGAAGTTTGATAGTTGCATCCAAAATAGGGATCCGAGTTTTCGCAACAGGTGGCATAGGTGGTGTTCATTATTGTGCCAGTGATAAATCACTTGATGTGTCATCAGATTTACTCGAACTTTCCCGAAACCAAGTTATTGTTGTGTGTGCGGGCGCGAAAAATATTCTTAACCTTGAGGCAACTCTCGAAGTTTTAGAATCGTTGGCAGTTCCTGTTTTTGGTTTTCAAACTGATGAATTTCCTGCGTTTTTCGTAAGGTTTAGTGGCTATAAAATTCCTTGCATTCAAAATGTTGAAGCACTTGCTACCATAGCTTTGGAACACTGGAAGTATTCAAACTCTGCAATATTATTGTGTCTTCCTGTAGAAAGTTGTTTTGCTCTATCGCCAGAGGTCTGGTCAGACGCTTTGAATCATGCAATTCATAAATCCGTTGAAGATAAAATAATAGGGCAAGCAAGTACCCCATATCTTCTGCGAGCAGTTGCAGAATTTACTCAAGGGGCAACGGTTGTTGCAAATGAAAAACTACTTCTCGCTAATGCTACGCTAGCTGCACAAGTTGCACTTGAATTAATTGAAAAACAAGCACAAGCCTAGTCGTCGCCGTGCTCATCTTGCCATTCGTCATACCAAGCCATCTGGATTCCTTCGAGAATTTTTTCGTTTGAAGCTTCAGGTTTTCCTTCGAAGTTTTCAAGTTCGAGTACCCATTTATGAAGATCAGTGAAACGCACAGAAAGAGGGTTGAGCTTGCCATGTTTAGCAAAAAGAAGTTCCCCTATGTCGCGAAAATCATTCCAGTTCATGATTTATTTTCCTAGGTCGGTGAGTTGTTCAGGATTTTGATTTGTGAGTTACATCTTTGCTGCTGCATCCATAGCCATAGAGGCGTAGGGCGTTAAAACTGTTTGAAAAGCATCAAGAACAGTTTTGATTATTCCGGGTTCCTGCTGAAGCACAGCGGATTCAACGCTGGTAATTGCTTTGTTTATATTCGATTTGTCATCTTCTGAAAGAGGAAGCATGGAGTTTGAAAGAATTCTTCGTGCATGATTAAGATCAATGCCTGCTTTGGTTCTTAACTCGATTAGCATCCTTTGTTTAAAATCTTCACTTGCGTGTTCAATACTATCGAGCACGATGTTTTCGATTTCTTCTTTGCTTAATCCGCTTGCAGGTTGCACTTTCACGCTTGCTGCCACCCCGCTTCGAATTTCTTTTGCACTTACAGTAAGAATTCCACTTGCATCAATAATAAAAGAGACATCAACCTG
>QWPF01000027.1 GCA_003671255.1 Planctomycetota bacterium
ACGCTGATGGAATAATCGCCACGAATGGTTCCGGGAGGTGATTTCGCCCCATCGGTAAGCCCCATTAAGTTGCGTACTACAGCAACTGCATTGGGCCCTTGAAGAGCCAAGGCAACGGTAGGGCCACCGGTAAGGAATTGAATCAAGGATGGGAAGAAAGGCCTTGCACGATGTGCATCGTAATGCTTTTCAGCAAGATCTTTGCTTGCATGAACAAGTTTCATTCCAACGATTTGCAAACCTTTGAGTTCGAATCGTGCGACTAAAGATCCGATAAGCCTGCGTTGAACAGCATCGGGTTTTAAAAGGACAAGCGTGCGTTCCATGGAGATAAACCTTTACTAAAGAGACAATATTTCAGTACATCTAATCTTTTTTTATGAATTAAACTGAATTGGGCGAGAAATTGTAACTTGTTTCCCCAAATTTAGTCTGGTTCATTTGGATTCCCATCACCTCGGGCTGCTAGCTTTTGCAAAGCTAACATTGAAATATTCTCTCTCAGCGCTCTTACTGATCCATCGCCCATGGCGATATTACAAACTCCAGTGTGGAAAGAATACAATTCACCCTGATTCCAAGCATTAATGGTAATAGCACCAGTTAATTGCGCTGCAGTTGTAACTTTTGCCAAGGCTGTTGTGGTGCCAGAAAAAGTAATTGGCCCAACCGTTCCTGCACAAACAATATTATTAGATTCTGAAGACCAAGCACCACGAGTGCCCCATGTTGGAGTGGTTCCTAAATCATTATATTTTTTACCTTTAGCCCACCCTTCTTGTCGGGCACCTGACTCACCAAGCATAATCGTATTGCTTAAACCATCGGTTATTTCCAAAAGTTTGGTTTTAGCATTTGTAGTAAGCACTGAATTAATAGCAGGAGTATTCGGATAAGGTAAACCTAAACCAGTCCAAACTGCAGCATTATTATTACTACGGGTTATAGGCCAATAATCAGAAGTCATCGGGGGTTTTGTCCAACCTGCAGGAATTGGTGTTATTTCATGGGGACTTGGAACCGAAGGGCACTCAAAGGTTTGAACTCGAGAACTGCTTGCAACTCGATTAGCTGCGGCATCCCAGTTCACTTTAAAATTATAGCCCCCGTTACTCGTCAATAAATTGCCTTGTTCAATGTAAGGAAGAATGATGGTAAGAAGGCCCTGTCTTGAATAAGTGTAAGGCACAGCGGTTTGGGAAGTAAATTCAAGAAGATCAGGGTTTAATGCAGTAGAAGTGGTATTAACTGATCCGGGAGGGAGGCCCCCAAAAGTCCCTTCAAAATTATGGCAAGCTAGGGCCAGATTTTTTAAATTATTAGCGCACTTCATCCGTGCAGCGGCTTCTCTCACCTTCTGCACTGCAGGCAATAACAAGCCAATAAGAATTGCAATGATGGCAATCACCACCAACAACTCAATCAGGGTAAAACCTTTACGGATTATCTTAAACATGTCAAATGCCCTAAAATAATAAAAGCAAGAATAAATTAGGCGAATACTATTATTGCTAGATATACAATGCTAAATCAACAAACAAATTGTGAAAGTATAGTTAAGATTATAACTTAGAGAATTAGAGCTTTTTTAAAGCATGGAGTCGAGAAACGCTTGATTGCCCGTCATTTTAGATAACTTCTTGATGAGTATATCCATCGCTTCTACAGGGCCCATGGTTACCAACATCCTTCGAAGCACATGCACCTTTTTAAGAACTTCGGGCGACAACAGCTTTTCTTCTTTTCGCGTACCCGACTGGCAAATATCCATTGCGGGAAAAATCCGCCTGTCTGCAAGCTTACGATCCAGCACCATTTCCATGTTGCCGGTGCCTTTGAATTCTTGAAAAATCACTTCATCCATACGGCTTCCCGTATCAATCAAGGCGGTTCCCATTACAGTAAGGCTGCCACCCTCTTCAAATGCCCGAGCGGTTCCAAATAGCCTTTTAGGAACTTCCAAAGCCTTGGAATCAACACCACCACTCATGATTCTGCCGCTATTTGCAGTGTTTTTATTGTACGCACGGGCAAGCCTCGTAAGGCTATCTAGCAAGATGAATACCTGCTTCCCCTGCTCTACCAACCTACGGCCTCGCTCAACCACAAGTTCAGCGGTACGAACATGACTTGCGCTATCACGATCGGAGCTGCTGGCAATTACTTCGCCTTTGATAGTTCTTCGCATTTCCGTAACTTCTTCGGGCCGTTCATCAACCAAAAGAACTACAAGGTGCATTTCAGGATGATTGATGGAAACAGCTTGGGCGATATGCTGCAGAAGAATCGTTTTACCTGTTCTAGGAGGTGCAACAATAAGGCCTCTTTGGCCCTTACCAATGGGGGTAAGCAAATCCATAACCCTAGTGGTGAGAGGTTCATTACCGGTTTCTAATTTAATCCATTCATGGGGATCGATAGCGGTAAGATCATCAAAATTACGCTGGGTAAAGCTATCGGGATTTTTGCCTTCGATTGTTTCCAATTTAAGAAGTCGAGGTGGTTGCGAGCCACGAAAAGCTTCACACATACCACCCAACAAAAGGCCTTCACGAAGTTTCAGCCTTTGAATAAGTGCGGAAGCAACAACGGGGTCAGAGGCTTGTGGAACATAATCTTTGGCAGGGTTACGAAGAAAACCATAACCTCGGGGGTGAATCTCGAGAACACCTTGAAGGCTGACAGCATCTTCGGGAAGGGGAAGATCCATTGCAGGTTCAACAGGAGGCCTGAAGCCATCACCTTGAAAGCCTTGTGAGCTTTGGTGGGGTCTATTTTGCCGCTGGGAATTTTGCGGTCTGCCATCACGATAATTAGGTTTGCGGGAGGGGCCTTTGTTGCCTCTACCACGTCCGGGTCCGGGGGAATGAGAGTTCATACTTTCCGATACTGCGTTACCGCTTCAAAAGTACCATCGGGAAGGGGCACAAGTTGGTAGTCACCAAACAAATTAGGTGCTTCAACTTGCAGAATTTTGAGGACTGCAATTGCAAGCTTGCGAATTTCATCTTCAGCATGCCTACTACCGCGCATTTCGATGAAATGCCTCAGTGACCGGGCATTTGCTGTAACAAAAATCTTGGTTTCGGTGGCATTGGGCAGCACACTTCTTGCAGCCTGCCTCGCTAACTTACGCCTTAATGTACGATCAGGCTCATCCTTGAACTTCTCTGCCAAAATCTCGACCAGCTTGATATAACCCTTGTGCGCAGCTTCGACTGTTTCAAGCCAAATTTTATGCGCCTCGGGGTCGGCCGCTATGCAATCAGGTTCAACATATTCTGCTACTGATTCATCAACATATCGCTGGCTTAACTGGGAATACCCCATGCCTGCCCGATGCCTTACAAGTTCATGCGTTAGCGATCGGCTAACCCCTGTAAATACAAAACTCCAGACCGCATGCTCTAAAACCGAGCCATGCCCCACTTCGAGAATATGCTCAATATAAGCATGATTCCCGCCCGGTCTGGGCTTGGCAAAACTCATATAGCAAACCCGCCCAGCCACTTCGGTCAGGTATTCCCCTGCAACTTCGGTATCCGAATGCCAGGAAACACCATGATCCTCAAGGAACTGGTTAAGGGTGCCATCATTGATCATTTGCTTACCCATGAGGTAAACTTTAGGATCAGAAATAACTTTCATCGACGCCTGATTTTGCTGAGTAACTGCCATGAATCCTTGCTCTTGGGCACCTTGCCTGATTAAAATCAGGTTAGGCAATACCGATGTGGGAATGTATTCTAGCCTTGTATTCTAGTCTCTATCCGAGACTATCCAATTGAGATAAGAGACATCATACTCTTTAAAATTAAGATGTCAACGAAATGAATGCCCTTAAAATATTCATTTTTAGATTTTGGGTTTGTTCTAGGTCTTTTGCCCAGAGACGCTAACATAGTAATAGTGCCAATAAATCATTAAATTATGAGGCAAAGCGTGGCTAAAATGACCAAGCAAATCACCCAAACTGATATTAAACCTGTTACCGTACCTGATTTTCTTATTGCAAAATCTCAAGGTAGAAAATTAACCGTAGCAACTGCCTACGATTTTCCTTCTGCAAAAATCATGGATGAAGCAGGAATCGACTGCATTCTTGTAGGCGACTCTCTAGGTATGGTGATCCAAGGGAAACCCGATCCGCTTTCTGTAACCCTTAAGCAAATGATCTATCATGCAGAAATGGTGGCCCGCGCAACCTCCCATAGTTTGGTTGTTGTTGATCTGCCCTTCATGACTTATCAAGAATCCGCACAACAAGCCCTGAAGAACTCAGGGAAAGTTCTTAAAAAAACCGGTGCTCATGCCGGAAAGCTTGAAGGTGGAAGGCGCATCTCCGAAACCATCAGAGCGATCACCAACGCAGATATTCCGGTGATGGGGCATGTGGGGCTGACGCCACAATCGGTGCGCAGAATTGGTGGCTTTAAAATGCAACGCAACGAAAACGAGATTCTCCAAGATGCCCTTGCAGTCGAAGAAGCCGGGGCGTTTGCAATTGTTCTGGAATGCATTCCACCCGACATCGCACAAAAAATCAGCAGCGCCTTAAAAATACCAACCATAGGGATTGGTGCTGGCCCGCATTGCGATGGGCAAGTGCTTGTAGGCCATGATTTATTGGGCCTCACCACGGGCTTTCACCCGCGCTTCAGTAAAAAATATGCCGATATCGCAGATATCATTAAGGCTGCAATTACTTCCTATTGCAACGAGGTTCGCACAGGAAAGTTCCCCGGGCCAGAGCACACCTTCAAATGAAACCATCTCGCACTGCTTATTCTTACATGCCTTCCAAAACCATTTCTCCCAAGGTGTTTCTGGGAGTTTTGCTAGTATCTTTTCTCATGCAAATAAATGAAGGCATTTGCTTTGCTAAAGACTTGGTTCAGGCCAGAAAACTTCTTCTCACCGGCAAATTAGAAGAAGCTAAAGATGAATATCAGGAACTCCTCAAAGATCCAAAATCTGCCCACGCTGCTACCATCGGACTTAGCAAAATAAGCGAAGCACAAGGCGACCTTAACGCCTCCCTGAAAATTGTCTCAGACCTCAAAAACCCCTCTGCCGATGTTCTTGGCCGTAAGGCGGAAATACAATTCCTAATGGGCCTATGGAACGATGCAGAAGCTTCCGCTGCAAACGCTTTGTTGCAAAGCCCAGATCACCTGCAAGCCCGATGGGTAAAAGCCCAGATACTCTGGGCGGGTGGCGATATCCCCAAAGCGCTCTCGGAGTTTCAGTGGTTTGTAAAATCGTACTCCGATAAGCTTGAAACGCCCAATGCCTATAAGAAGCCTGAAGACTTATTGATTATCGCCCAGGCAAGCTTGGAAAACGCCCGCTGGTATGCCCTAGGCGATGAACTCGAAACCATCCTAAATGACTTACTGAAAGACACTCTTAAAATTGATCCGGATTTCTGGCCAGCAGAAGCCCTAGCAGGAAAAATCCTGCTCGAAAAGCACAACCGACCTGAAGCCCTCGCTGCCTTTTCCAAAGTCCTTGCAATCAATCCAGAAGCCCCGGAAGCTTTAGTAGGCAAAGGCGAAGCTGCTATTCAAAAAATGGAATACCAAGAGGCGGAATCCTTCGCACAACGAGCCTTGAAATCTCATCCCAATAACCCGGATGCTTTGATTCTTCTTTCCGAAATAAGCTTGGCGGAAAGTAACTCTACCAAGGCTCGAGAACAACTTGCATTGGCCAGAAAAGCCAGGCCACGAGATGAAAAAATTCTAGGCAGGCTAGCCGCTCTTGCCTGGCTGGATGGAAAAACTGCTGAACTGCAAAACCTAGAAAAAGAAGCTCTTTCGTTTGATAAAAAGCCCGCTCTTTTCTACCTCGAAATGGGCGAACTTCTTTCCTCACGCAGGCGATTCCCCGAAGCTGAACTCCGCTTGAAACAAGCCATTGAACTACGGCCCAACCTCCCAGAGCCTTTGATTTCCCTTGCCATGCTTTCTCTGCAAATGGGCAGGGAAGCAGAGGCTCGCACTCTTCTAGAAAAAGGGTTAAAAGCTGATCCGTTCCATGTTCAAACCGCAAACTCCCTCAAAGTTTTAAGGCATCTGGATAAATATGAAACCCTGAAAACCGAACACTTCATCTTTAAATTCGATGCCTCACAGGATAAAGCCCTTGTCACTTACATGGCCTTCTTAATGGAAGAAATCTTCGCTCAACTTAATGCCAGATTTCGTTTCTCTCCCAAAGAACTCATCCTTGTTGAAGTCTTTTCAAACCATGAGATGTTTAGTGGCAGAACAGTTGGCGTGCCCGATCTTCATACCATAGGCGCTTGCACCGGCAAAGTGATCACCATGGTTTCTCCCCAAAGTAAAACCATGAACAAGCCTTTCAACTGGGCTAGGGTTATGCGCCATGAACTGACCCATATCTTCAACCTTGAACAATCCCAATTCATGGTGCCACATTGGTTAACCGAAGGGCTTGCTGTATCACTCGAAGGATATCCCCGATCCGACTCCTGGAACAAAGAATTGAAACAACGCATTCAATCCAACAACCTTTTCAACCTAAGCAACATCAACCTCGGATTTCAACGACCCAGATCGCCCATCGATTGGCAGATGGCTTACTGCCAAAGTTTACTTTATGTCGAATACCTACAGAAAACCCATGGAGATGAGGCATCAAGAAATATGCTGGAATCTTTTGCAAAGGGAAATGGCACCGACTTGGCGCTTGAACAAGTGACCAAATCAAACACCGCAAACTTTGAAAAAGGTTACCTCGCTTACATCAAGGAAATTACCGCAAAGACACTGATCAGCGACAAACCGAAACTGCGAAATGTTGAAGAGTTGCGTAAAGCTATCGAAGCGGATGCAACCGATGCAGAGGCACAAGGCGAGTTGGCTCTTTTGCTGATAAACCGGGACCGAGCCGAGGCCAGAAAACTTGCGGAGGCAGCACTTTCGAACAAGCCAGGCCAACCCCGCGCATCCCTAGTTTTAGCCAAGCTTGCAAAGCTGGCGGGCGATACAAAAAAAGAGCAGACCCTTCTTGAAGATTCTGTGAAGATTAACCCCGATGCAGACATCCTTTTTCTACTGGGCAGAATCTTTTATGATGCGGGGGAGTTCCCAAAGGCGACCGAAACTTTGCAATCGGGCATGGCTTTAGATCCCGATAATCCCCGCTGGCTTGAACAACTCGCCCGTGTTTTCGCCCAAACCGATAACAAACCCATGCAAATCGAAGTCTTGCAAAAACTTTCCCGGCTCGACCCAGACGATCTCGAAAAACGCAAACGACTCCTCAAGCTTTTGTTGCAAAACAACCAAAAAACCGAAGCTCTCATCGCTGCAAAGGAAGTATTGGAAATTGATGTCTCTTTTAAAGAAGCGCAGGATTTACTCCTCGAACATCTGCAAGCATTAGGCAAAAATGATGAACTTCTAAAACTCAAACAAGCTTTTAATCCTTCAAGGTAACTCATGCCCCAAAACCTCAAACAATTACAATCCTTGATCAAAGATTTGTATGGTAAAAAAGATGCATCAAGAGGCATTGAAGGCACTTTCATGTGGTTTATGGAAGAGGTAGGCGAGCTTTCTGCTGCCCTTAGGGAAAAAAATCATCAAGCACTTGTACTAGAATTCGCAGATGTGCTTGCATGGCTCGCAACCCTTGCTAATATTGCAGGGGTCGATCTGGAAGATGCAATTAAATTAAAGTATGGCACCGGTTGCCCAGGATGTGCAAAATCACCCTGCGTTTGCAACCCTAACAATAAACCATAAGAAAGGCTTCATGTCACGATTTCTGACCATCTGCTGCCTCTTCTTTTTCCTTACACAACCAGCTTTGGCGCAACCATCTTTAACCCAGGTTCGCTTTGGTTTTCCTTCCGAAGCGGGGGCCTTGATTCGTAACGGAACTTGGATTCCGGTTGACATTGAACTTGATGCAAAAGGTTCTGAAATCGAACCTGATAAATTCATCATTGAGATGGAGTCCACCGATGGCGAAGGGGCAAGCTATCTTATAAAAATTCCTGTGCTTCCGGGGCAAACCCGAATGATGGGTTACCTTCGCCCGGGCTCTGCCACCAGCCCTCTTATCGTCAAGCTTAAAGAAACCAATGGCACGACAATCCAAGTTTGGCCAACCCCCGCCCGATCTTCTGCAACCATGATAGGTGCCAGAGATTTTTTAATCGCAACTGCAGGATTTTCCCCAGAGGCACTGCACCTTGCATCAGCAAATCAAAGCAAGCTGGATTCAATTAAACAAGTTTCTGCTGAAAGGCTGCCTCGCAAATTTTCCGTATTGAACACTATTCATGATCTTCCAAATCAAGCCCTTGGATACTCCTCCTTGGATACGCTGATTATTTCCACTTCATCCACACTTTCGAGCGATTTGATTAAAGAAGCAAACTCAGAAAAGCGCTCTGCTCTTTCAGCATGGCTTCTTTCAGGTGGTACTCTCTTAGTGGATTCTGGAGCGCATTATGAAAGCACTAAAAGTTTGCTCGCTGCACTAGGCGTTTCAGGCTGCAACATCGAAGGGTTGGATTCAAACCCTAAAGGTTTGCGCACACTCAACGGATTGAATCGCTGGGTTACTCCGTTGGTTAGCCAGTTGTTGCCCATGAGGATAAACGAGATTGCAAAGTTAACGCCATCGCCATCCGCACAAACCATTATTCGGGAATCGTCAGAGCCCTCAGATCCGGTGGTGCGACCCATTTTGGTACAGATACCTTTTGGCAGAGGAAGAGTTTTTCTGTTGGCCTTGGGAATGGAAGGGCCACCTTTTATAAACTGGGATGGTCAGCAATCTTTCTGGGATAAGTTTTTAGTTGAGATCTCGCCAAGGAACCCGGGCTTTGCCCAGGGAAAGTTCCCCCCCGATACCACATCGATCAGGCCAGAACTCGCATCTGAAATCCAACGGGCATTGGAAACTTTTGCAGAAGTTCCTACTTTCCCATTTGGTTGGGTAGCTCTTCTCATGCTTGCTTACCTGTTCATCATCGGGCCAATCGATTATTTTGTCACCCATTACTGGTTAAAAAAGCCCGAGCTGACATGGTTCACTTTTTTAATCGCAGTGGTGGTTGCAACCTGGGGTGCGTGGGCGGGCGCCAACGCTCTTAAAGGTGATGATTCGCGCCTCAACAAACTGGATATCATGGATGTGGATATTTCTTCTGGATGTGTGCAGGGTACTTCCTGGATGTCTTTTTTCAGCCCCACACCCGGGAATTACTCCTTTACTTTCCGAGCCAACCCCGCTTGGAGTTCGGGTGAATCTTTAACCCTGCCCGACCTCGGAATTCTGGAAACACCCGATCGCACTTTCAGGGGAGCTTCTCAATCTCTCTTCCGAAAGCCTTACGAATACAACTCTTTCCCTTCCTCTCTTGATCAAGTTGGAATCCCTGCGTGGGCTTGTGCAACGCTTGAAGGCAGTTGGCAGAAAAAATCCAATCCTGCAAGTGCCCCCTTTAGCGCAGACCTTTCCCATTCCAGGGTTGAAACAGTTCTTATAACAGGCACTATCTCCAACAATCTTTCCTTCGACCTTAATGAATGCAATCTTTTTTACCAGGAATCCTGGTACAACCTGGGCAGGTTTCTTGCAGGCGAAAAAAGGCGCATCGACATGCTCCAACTAGGAGGCAAAGGGCAATCCATCCAGCAATGGAACGACTTGAAAATCCTCGCACCCAGCAATTGGAACAATCAAAAATCCAACTCTTCCTCAGACAATATCTTCCCCATTCATAGGCTCGTCAAAGCTCTTGTTTTTCATGACCATCCCGAAGCAGGCGATCTTCTCTACAATAGTTCCCTCCGAAAACTCGACACTAGTTGGCGCTTGAAACAAGTCGCAGAAACATTCCTTTCCGAAAGTGCAAGGCTCAGGCACCCGGAAGAAATCATCCTCGTTGGCAGGGTTGATTCTAAAAATACTTCAGCCGCCCCAACGACTCTTTCTCTTTCCAAAAAAGCAAATGGCAACCCAATACCCATAATTCCCAGCATCAATCAAGATACTTTTGTAAGGGTGGTTATTCCCATCCAACCCCTTAAACCCTGAGTTCGCTCTTTTTTAAATATGGAACTACTTTTATGATTGAAACCCGCGACTTGACCAAAATGTATGGCGAACTCTACGCTTTAAACCGACTAAACCTCAAGCTTGATCAGGGTGATGTCTATGGCTTTATCGGGCCCAACGGCGCAGGCAAAACCACCACCATGCGCATCCTCGCAACCCTCTTAAACCCTAGCTGGGGCGAAGCCACGGTTTGTGGTTATTCCATCTACAACAGTTCCAGGGATATCCGCAAATTGATAGGCTACATGCCCGACTTCTTTGGCGTTTACGATGATATGAAAGTAAGCGAATACCTTGAATTCTTTGCAGCAGCTTATCGTATTCAGGGCCTCGATCGCAAAAAGAAATGCGATGAAGTTCTCGAGCTTGTCGACCTTGGCTACAAACGCGATGCGCTCGTTACCAGCCTTTCCCGCGGCATGACCCAACGCCTTGGTCTGGCTCGGGTTTTGCTGCATGATCCCATGGTTTTACTGCTTGACGAACCCGCCAGCGGTTTAGATCCCAGAGCCAGAATTGATATGCGAGCCTTGCTAAAACGACTCCGATCCATGGGTAAAACTATTCTAGTTTCCAGCCATATCCTTCCTGAACTTGCTGATATCTGCAATAAAATAGGCATTATTGAACGAGGGCAGCTTCTCTTTGATGGCGATGTCGAAACTGCGATCAAGCAAGTGCGCCAAAATACCGTCATCCATGTGGGGGTTGAAATCAACAGGCTCAAGGAAGCTGCGGGGTTCCTTAAGCCGATGGACGGCATTTTTTCCATCGAAGAACGAGATAATACAGATTATCTCCGGGTAACTCTGGCACACGATTTTAAAGATGGTAGTTTTATTGCTGAAGCCTTGGTGCGTGCTGGGTACAAACTTAAAACTCTGCATGAAGAAGAGGTTAATTTGGAAGATGTCTTTATGGGCATTACCAAAGGGATCACCAACTGATCTACAACCCCGAAAGGGTCAAGACATGCGAATATTGGTTACTGGGGGAGCAGGCTACATCGGTTCGCATACAGTTCGACATCTACAAGAACATGGGCATTCCGTTTCCGTCTACGATAACCTTTCCCGCGGACACTCTGCTTCTATTCCTGCCGATATTTTCACCCAAGGCGATCTCCACGATTTTAACAAGCTTGATCATGTCATGGTCACAAATCAGATCGAAGCGGTTATTCACTTCGCTGCTTTTGCACAAGTGGGCGAATCCACCAAAAACCCCGAACTCTACTACCGTAATAATGTTGCAGGCACCATCTCCCTTATCGATGCAATGAAACGATGCAACATTACCAAGCTGGTTTTTTCGAGCACTTGCGCAACCTATGGCAACCCAACCGTAGTGCCCATTGTTGAAGAAACGCCTCAAAAACCCATCAATCCCTACGGAAAAACCAAGTTGATGGTTGAGTGGATGCTGAAAGATCTTTGCACCTCTCACAAATGGTCTTGCGCTTCTTTACGCTACTTTAACGCTGCGGGTGCTAGCCCTAAGGGAGACATTGGAGAAGATCATAACCCTGAAACCCATCTCATTCCTCTCGCACTTAATGCTGCGGTAGGGCGTTCCAAAGCGCTCGAAATTTTTGGTAATGATTACCCTACACCCGATGGAACCTGCATCAGGGATTACATTCATGTGGATGATCTCGCAAGCGCACATCGATTGGCTCTTGAAAAAACATTACCAGCCGAACATCTCTGCTTAAATCTAGGTACAGCCAAAGGCAACAGCGTTCACGAAATCCTCAATGCGGTCAAAGATATCACCGGGAAACCAGTGCCTTTTACCATCGGTGCACGCAGAGAAGGCGACCCGCCCGCCTTGGTTGCCAGTTGTAAAAAAGCAAATCTCAGGCTTGGATGGGAAGCGAGCTATAAGGATATTCGGGATATCATTGCAACCGCATGGCGCTGGCATGAATCGCACCCGGATGGCTACAAAACCAGGTGATTTGTGCTTGAATTAAACTCTTCCAATCTTGCTGAATATCTTTTTTCCAATCATAGAATCTCAGTACCCAACCCAACCATCGAACCCTTGAGCGGAGGCGTTTCCGCACTTGTTTTTAAAATCACCACACAAGATCAATGTTTTGTACTTAAACAAGCCTGCAAACAATTGCGGGTCAAAGAGGTTTGGCTAAGCGATCCCGCAAGAATCGAACAAGAATTCCTTTTCCTTCGCGCCTTCCATTCCCTCGCACCTCGCGGATACCTCGCCGAGCCTCTCTGGCATGATAATAAAAACCATGTTATTGCTATGACTCTTGCGACCTCTCCCTCTACACCTTGGAAAACTGAACTGTTAAACTTGATTGCTGACCGGGTTCGTGCAATTCAAGCTGCAACCATACTCGCAGCTATTCATAATAAAGGTCCTAGTTTGAAAAAGGACTTCCCCGAACTTTTAGACAAAACGATTTTTCAACAATTAAGAATTGAACCTTTTTATGAACGACTAGCCCAGAAATACCCTGAGTATTCAACCAGAATCAATGCTCTGCGCAAATCACTTTTGGAAGAAAACCCAACACTCTGCCATGGCGACTTCAGCCCCAAAAATCTTTTGCTTCACCCAAACGGTATGACCTTGGTAGACCATGAAACAGCGCATTTTGGTGATTACACGATGGATCTTGGATTGTTTCTTGCACATTTGGTTTTGAAGTGTCTTTATGCAAAATCAAACCGATCTTTGTATGCAGAATTGATTCGATCTTTTTTAAAAGCATACCAAAGCAATGCAGGAATATGCGATTTGAATGCACAGGAATCAGTGTTGGGGCATCTAGGAGTGGTGCTGTTGACCAGAGTATCAGGTACAAGCCGGGTTGATTATTTGGATGAAGCACAAAAGCAAGAAGCAAGGATGCTTGCGCAAACCTTGCTTAAAGGAGACATCAAGAATTGGGAAAGTTTCCCGCCTTATTCCTGGTAACTATTTCTTTTCTTCTATCACGGTGAGTTGGGCAGAACCATCAACTACAATCTGAGGCTTATCGTTGTAGGTGGAAACCTTACCCTTTACTTGAATGGTTTTGTCTTTAAAGAACTTCGGGGCATCTTTGAATTTAAGCTTCTCCTTAAGCTTTTCGTTGGCCCCTGCCCTCACCACAACCGTGAAATTATCTGCATCCTTGAAACTAGCTTTTGAATTCAAGAACATATTACTTTTATTCTTGTCCATCGAAGAAGATTCAACTTTCATTTCGAGCAGAACATCCTTATCGATCATCTTTGCAGCTTCAGAGGCGGTGATAGCTTTTTCCTGGGCATAAGCAATTGCAGTAAAAGTAAATGCAAGAGCCAACACTAAAATTGTTTTTTTCATGGAACCATCTCCTCAATAACAGTGCCTAACTATTTAAAACCTTCCCTAAGCTTAGATCAAAGCAAGATCACGGGCAAAAGATTTATATCCATTTGATGAATTTAAAGAAACGATAAGAACCAAAACTCGTCAAAAACATTAGAAACAGAGCCATCGGGTACCCATATTGCCAGTGCACTTCAGGTTGATGCTCAAAGTTCATGCCATAAATTCCTGAAATCACCGTCATGGGCAGAATCAAAATTGAGATGATGGTAAGAACTTTCATGACCTCGTTTAGTTTGTTTGATGAGGAGGACAAATGCGCTTGAAGTAAATCTGAAACCATATCACGATTGTTTTCAATTGCTTCAATAAACCTTGCAGCATGATCATAAACATCACGATAATAGATGGTGCGGTTTTCGCTGATGACTTGAAACTCTCCACGACCCAGCCTGAATAAAATCTCTTTTTCATGCACAAGCGTTTTTCTTAAGACATTGATCACACGCTTGAGCCCGATAAGATCCTGCAGCTTGGATTTTTCAGGTGCAACAAACACAACCTCTTCAAGTTGATTAAAATGTTCTTCAAGAGAATCAAGCAAAGGCCGGTATCGATCGATGATGCCATCAATGATCAAATGTAAGATAAAATCAGAGCCATGATGTGGTTTTAAGGCGTGCCTTTCAAGATAAGTCATCACTTCACGAATACCAACAAGCGAACTAAGATGATGGGTGATCAAAAATCTGGGGCTGATGAAAACGCTAAGCTGGGTGGTGGCATGATCAAGATCAAGAACCTTTGTGGCATGTTGAAAATCATCGCAAAGAGGATTTAAAATCAAGAAGAGATAAGTGGGATATTCTTCGACCTTTGGGAGGTGCGGTTTTTTGTTAACATCACGCAAATAAGAAATATCTTCGAGGGTAAGCTTATGGACAGGAAAGACCTTTTTAAAAACGATTTCGTCTTCTTGAATGGTTGATTTTTCCAGATCGATCCAGATAAGGCCCGCACCAGAATTACCTTCGGTGTTTAAGTGGAGATCATGGATGGAATCAGAAGGTAACGGAGACAACTCCCCTTGTTCATCGAATTTGTGAATCGTGATCATGCTTTTATACCTGATAAAATAGTTACCTAGTTAATCATCAGATATAAGGAAATATAGGTCAAGAAAGGAACCGCAAAATCAGGCATCGATCTGCGATTTGAACGCCAGATCGTTGATCAGGCATGGGTGCTTGTATTGCTCAAGAGTGCCACCTGTTTTTTTCAATCGTTCACGATCCCATTTTTGCCAGGTGCCTGGTTTGATTATCATAGATTTAATGGGCCCAAGCCTGAGGCTTTCTCTCTTGCTATCGTATTCGATGTTGATTGCACGAAGTTTTTCTTCCATGCGATTGGCAAGAAGAACTGCAACATCAGGGCTTGGAATATCACTGGATTCGATGAATAACCCGTAATAAGGTTGATCATCATTCCATATGGGTGCAATGCTGTAAGTGTTAAGGGCAAGATCAAGCTCTTTAAGGATTTCCGCCATCGATCCCGTGATCTGATATTCAGAAATCTTTTCGCCAGTAAGATTCGAAAAGTAGGAACCTTTATTAAGGAACTGCAGCAGTGGAGTTTTGTTATAAAACCCAGTACAACGAACCACATCGTGAATATCGTAGCGATAAAGCCCATAGGAAGTAGTGAAAAGGATGAAGTAATTCCTACCTTCGATAAGTTCATGGGGAAGTAGCACAGTGGGATTGGCCGACCCTTTTTCTTCTTCAGGAATGAATTCAAAAAAATGGGTTGTGATATCAAGAACACCCGAAGGGGTGTTATCTTCTAAAGGTATGGTCATACGGCCTTCGCTTGCGATAAGGCCTACATCGCGCACGGGCATTGCGCCATAAAACTTCGGATAGTGCCTGAGATAGGAAGCCATGCTGCCGCCTGTCCAATTTCCGAGCAAACAATGTTCAGGCCAGTAGTCCTTGGGAAAAAGCGAACCTGTTTTATTGATGATAGCTTCAAGCTCAAGCGCTTTCTCGGGTCGTTTTTTTATTCGTGATGCAAGAACTTTACGGACATCCTCGGGAATATCCATCCGAGTGCTCAGGGTGCCATCTCTTAAATCTCTGATCAAAGATTCTTTTTCAAGATCACCCGCCTTGGCAAGGTTGATAAGAGTACTGGGATTGGCGGCCAATATCATTCCCAATGGCTTGTCGATGGAAAGTCTCATCACGGTATAATACTTCGAAGCTGAATCTTTAATCCTACTAACTTCAGGCGGAACGCAGTAAAGCCAGCGGATAACTTTTCTCTGCATTCTTGCAGTAAGACCTGTAACACTGCCACAGGGAACACCCGATTCACTCCGGTACTCATCCCAATCGCCACTCATTTGCAGGATGGGTTTAAACTTGGCTTTATCATGTTTCATGAAAGCGTTAAGGCCCCAGATATTCCAACCCCTGCGATAATCATCGAGATAAGAATCGGTTACGGGAATATATTTCCGAGTATTGGTGGTGCCACTAGTCAAGGCAAACATGTGAATTCTGCGGTCAGCAAGCAATGCAGAATTTTCGCCCTTAAGCACTCTATTCATGTAAGGCTCAATAGTTTCGTAGCCTGCAACTCCGATATTATTGCGGAACTCTATGATGGATTGAATGGAAGAGAAGTGGTGATCTTTTGCAAAGGAAGTGTTTTGATGTTTGCGAAGAATGGAAAGCAGCAGCTTTTGTTGCACTTCTTGAGGTTGTTTGGTAGCGTTTTCAAACTGCCTGATTTTCCGGTTGATGGATAAACTAAGCAAGGGTGAAACGATGCGCTGAAAAAAGAAATGATTCAAAGCGTTGCCAGCAAGTTCTCGTAACCCAGGCATAAAAAACTCCTGTATTTACTTGGAACTACTAACGACGGCTTCCAACTGTTTCGATGATGATTCTACGGTAGAAACACTGGCAAGGTAAGAATCAAAGAAGTTTAGTACCCTGTTTTTATATTCATCCGGGGCTACTTGCATTGCCATATTATGACGGGCACCCGGAACCACCCAAAGCTTCTTGGGGCTATTACACATTTTAAAAAGAGTGCGGGCCATTTCTGGTTTAATGTAGGTATCAAGCACGCCATGAATCATGAACCACGGGCTGGTCATTTTTCTGATCTTAGATTCAAGATGAAGGAATTTAGCATTACCAGCGCGTTCTCTTTCGGCAATTTTAATGGCATCAAGTGCCAGCTTTCCAAAGAACCAATAGGGTAAAATCGTATGAATTGCAGCGCGTTTACTATAAATGCAAATCCATTGCCTCATAAAGGGAACCATGGTGGTGTAGGTACCAAAAACACCATCCGAGACCGAACATAAAACGTAAGGATCGTCAGCGCCTACATACAAACCAGAGGCAGCGCCTTTGCTGATGCCAAAAAATCCGATGCCATTGGGATCTGCATCAGGTCTGGTCTTTAAGTAAGCGATTGCAGATTTCGTATCATCCACTTCGTATTGGGTAATCCAATGCAAGGGTTCGTAATCTGGTTGTTTGTCGCTATCGCCCTGATTACGGGGTTCATAAATAAAAACATCGTACCCAGCGGTAACCAACCATTCACAATAAGGGATGCTGCTAAAGCGATTCGAGCTAAACTCAAGGCCAAAAAGAATGACACCTTTTCTAGGGAAAGATGTTTTGAAATAACACCCCTGAAGCATTAGCCCACCTGAAGTGGGGAAACGAATCGATTCGCAAGCAGCGGTAACATCGCCTTTAGGAATGATAAAGAGGGGCTTTTCCTGAAAAATGCGGGCTACAAAATGAATGTAGTTTCTGGTGATTACAATATAAACAAGAATGAGCCCAAGCACACATAAGATGGGGCTAACTAATAGATACAGCAAACCAAACTGAATCATTTCCAAAGTTATCAACTCCATCAAACTAGTTGTTAAATGCACTCACCACTAAAGAAGTATTTTGTCCGCCAAAACCAAAACTATTACTCAAACAATTCTTGGTCTTATGCTCCCGTGCCTTGTTTGGAATGTAATCCAAATCGCATTCAGGGTCTGGAGTTTCATAATTCGTCGTGGGTGGAAGTATTCCTGTTCGCATCGCTTCAATGCAGGTGATCAATTCCACCGCGCCTGCCGCTGCTATCAAATGACCCATCATACTTTTAATACTGCTAACCGGAGTTTTATACGCCCTATCCCCAAACACCTTTTTTATCCCCAGCGTTTCTACACGATCATTTACCTGCGTACTCGTACCATGTGCATTAATATAACCTATTTCTTCTATCGCAACACCACTATCCTTGATCGCACCTGCAATGCATGCAATCGCGCCACGACCTTCAGGATGGCTATCGGTAACCCTGAAAGCATCTGCAGTGGAACAATATCCTGTAAGCTCTGCATGAATCTTTGCGCCCCGCTTTTTCGCATGCTCTAATTCTTCAATCACCAGCATCCCTGATCCTTCCCCAAGAACAAAACCATCCCGGTTTAAATCAAATGGCTTGCTCGATTTCGTAGGATCGCCCTTGAATGTCGAAAGAGCGGTAAGAAGGTTGAATCCCGTAACACCAAACGGATGGATCATGCTGTGCGATCCGCCTGTTAACATGATATCTGCATCGCCATGCCTGATGATTTCCAATGCTTCGCCAATAGCTTGGCTGCTGGCAGCGCAAGCGGTAAGGCAATTGAAGTTGGGGCCTTCGAGGCAGAAATACTGTGCGAGGTGCGCAGGGGTGGTATGCAATTCCTGTTCAGCTTCGTGTCCGCCATGAAAATGCTTTAAACCCTCACCAGCAAACTTAACACAATCGAGGCTGCGAGTTTCAGAATTATAGGCACGGGCAATCATCGAAATCATATTGTTAAAATCTTGAATACCCTCGCCCGAACCCAGGTAAACACCAAAGCGGGTACGATCAATCTTTGTATTGTCGAGCAAGCCGGAATTTTCGAGTGCTTGTTGTGCAGCAGCAGCTGCAAAACGGCTATTCACGCCACAATTATTCCAGGGAGATGCATCTTTAACATGTTTTGCGAGATCGAAGTTCTTTATTTCTGCAGCAAAGGTGGTGGGAAAGTTTTTGGCATTAAATCGAGTAATCGCACCGATGCCACTTTTTCCTGCGATCAGGTTTTGAAACATCTCTGTAATGGTAGATCCAAGCGGAGTTACCACACCCATTCCAGTTATCACAATTCTTCTTCTCATTGATAAATCTCGATCCATTTTCGGTCTGTATCAAAAAACAACAGCTAAGAGAACAAGTCAGGGCTTAAATCCAACGGCGAATAACCACCGCACCACATTGCCCTGTTTGGCACATGCTAACCTTCAAGACGCAATTTTTTTTAAGTTCACGAGGTGCCCTAAGTACAGGAACCGGGCAATCAGGATCTATATTTTCATAATTCAATGTGCCAGGCACAACGCCTGTTTGAAATGCCTCTAAGCTGGCAACCAACTCGACCAAGCCACCCGCTGCACCCAGATTTCCAATTGCAGATTTGATTGCAATCACCTCAGGCGTTTTAGGCAATGCAGAGCGAATTCCCTGCGCTTCAATCCTATCTGATATTTTACAACCCAAACCATGTGCATTCACATGATCAATATCGGAGACATCAATACCAGATTCGTTCATCGCTGCTTGAATAGCCCTAGCAACGCCAGACCCATCTTTCTTTTGATCAAAAGCTGCGCCAAACCCGAGGATTTCAGCATAAATCTTTGCTCCCCGACTCTTGGCATGCTCCAACTCTTCCACTGCAAAAACACCGGTGCCTTCGCCGATCACCATGCCATCGCGATTTTTATCAAAGGGCCTGCAGGCCTTTTCAGGGTGCTCATTATTAGAAGAAAGTTCTTCAAACAACGAATGCCTGGTCATGCTGAGAATATTGATTCTGCTTTCTGCGCCACCACTCAGGAAAAAGTCGCCTCGATCCCTGCAAAGAAGTCTGTAGGTTTCGCCGAGTGCCAAAATGCTTGCGACATCGCTTTGCGTAATGGAATTATTGGGCCCTTGTGCATCATGAAGAATGGAAACCTGGCAGGCAAGCATGTTGGGAAGATACTTCAACATCCAGAGGGGCTGGATGACTTCAAGGCCTTTATGGCCCCAGACATCAAGATCGACTTTAATGGGATCACCCGAACTGGAAACAACAGCAGCATCTGCAAGTTCATTTAATTCGCTAGCGATAAGGCCCGCCCCAAAGATCACACCAAAGCGGGTACGATCGAGTTTTTCTTTATCAACTTTGGAATCGTTAATTGCGCATTGAGCACCGGAAACCGCAAGCTGGATGGTTTTTGCCATCACTCGCAGGGCTTTACGATCTTTCTTATCGACATAATTTTTGGCATCAAAATCAGGGATGCAACCGCCAAAGCGGATGGGTAAACCAGAGGCATCGAACGAGGTAATTCCCCGGACACCACTTTTACCCTCAATCAAAGCTTGATGAAAGGACGGGCCATTAATTCCTAATGGAGTAAGAGCCCCAATACCGGTGATAACCGCTCTGCGCAAAGAAACAACCATGGCACCCCACCAATCTTGGGTAATAAATCACCCAAGGAAAAACAAACACCGAGGGCCTGTACCCTCAATTTAGCCAGGGCTATCCTTGCCAGTCTGAGAAGCAACTTTTGCCAACCCCAGAAGATACTTAAGCTCTCCTGAGAAAACAAAATTATGATCACCAAACATCTGTTTGGAGCGAGCCTGATCGAGGTGGGCAAAGAAAATTTCTGCCTCGGCAGTCTGTACTCCATCCACGAAGACCTTACCCAAAACGGAAGCGGCTTCCGGCCTCATCATCAGAATCTCGACTTGGTAAATGAGCTGCTCACCAGCAAACATTTCCCGTTCGAAGCGAGTTTTAGCAATTTTAGCCAAAACCACTTTCTCGCGAAATTGGTTGGCTTCACCCACCAAGATTCCACCTGTTTGCGCCAAACCCTCAATGATAAGGGCCGCGGGCATCACAGGGTAACCCGGGAAGTGATCCCTAAAGTGGTCTTCCGCAGTGCTGAGATTCTTCACAGCCTTAGCGGATTTCCCACTTTCAAATTCCAAAAACCTGTCAATCCAGATCCATCTCATAGATCAACTAACCTTGCCATGCAGTCAGGCCAAAATCAAAGCAGATAAATCGGATTTAACCGAAATAAGTGCCCTCTTGACCGGACTTATTGTCAAATTTAATTCTTGCCTGCGGCCAATTTGCCTTCGATATAACGGGCAATAAGGGCAACGGTGAAAAGGTCGCTAAAGTTGTTCACTTCAGGATTTTTTGCAAATTCAGTCAGGTCTGCAAAAGGCATCTTTTCCTTAAGTTCTTCGATACCCTTGGGGGTAACTTTGCCATTTTGCACGATATCAGGATCGCCTTGCAAAACTGCTTCTGGGAAAAGTTCGTTGCGGGGAATCTTAATTCCAAATTCCCTCTCCAATCGGAAAACTATATCCAAATAGTCAATCGATTCTGCTCCCAAGTCGCCTTGAAGAGTTGAAGTGGGTTTCACTTCATCTTCTTCAACATTCAACGCTTCGATAAGAGTTGCGGAAACCTTAGCATAAATCTCTTCTTTAGTAGCCATACCTTTAAATCTCCAAAAAACTCGAAGAAACATAATGCAAACTGATAATTAGCCTGATCAAATAACCTCAACTTAAAATTTAAGCGAGCCTACTTCTCAGAAAATACCACCTTGCCCATTTCATCATCCATGTAACACAATACCATCCTTGGCATATCCATTCCTCAATTATACTAAAAATCAACATTGAACCCCGAAATAAACATCAACCGGACGCCGCTCCTAGGCTCAATCCACCATCAACAGTGATCACTTGTCCAGTTATATAGCTGGCATCTGGGCTAGCCAAGAACAGCACAACTTTTGCAATATCTTCGGGTTGGCCATATCTCTTCATGGGAATAAATTTTTTGATCATATCCCCAGCTTTATTTCGTACCGCTGCGCTCATATCCGTTTCAATAAACCCTGGTGCAACCGCATTAACGGTAACCCCTCTTGATGCAAGCTCCACCGCAAGTGATTTGGTGAAGGAATTTACCGCACCCTTACTGGAAGCATAATTTGTCTGCCCAGGGTTCACATAATCTGCTGCAACACTCGATATATTGATGATTCTGCCCGATCGCTTACGCATCATGGAGAAAGCTATTGCATGGCAGAAGTTAAAAGTTCCACCTAAATTCGTCTGAATCACTTTGCTCCACTGCTCAGGCTCTAGCCTAACAAACAAATCATCATGAATCATGCCAGCGTTATTAACCAGAATATCTACGCCACCCAAAGTCTTCTCGACTTCTTCCACCACTTCTTTGGTGCGGGCATATTCCGCCACATCAGCTTGAATCGCAATTGCGGTGCCGCCTTTAGAAACAATTTCTGTAACTAAGCCATCCGCTGCTTCCTTACTACCCTTGTAGATGATCGCAACCTTGGCGCCTTGAAGGGCTAAACCCGTGGCAATAGCTTTTCCAATGCCCCTGCTTCCGCCCGTAACGATGGCAACTTTGTCTTTAAAAATCATCCTGGCGTTCCTAATCTTAAGTTAGAGTCTAGTCATTCCTATAACTATCGACATATCATCAAGCTTTCATGCTTAGATAGCGATGTAATTCTTTATAATGGGCAATCATCTTTTCATCAGTATCTTTGAAGCTATTATCTTTATCACGCAGGTTATAACGGGCTAGAGTAATCCGAGCGGATACCGTGGATTGCCCTTCCATCTCGCCTTTACCTTTAAATACTGCCAAGTCTGCAGTTTTTTCAACTAGCTCCACGGTAATCAGCATCTGTTTACCGGGCTCCATGAAATTACCATACTTAATATTCTTGGCTTCCCTTAGGACGATTACACTATGGGCGAAATCTTCACTAATGCGAAGCAACCAAGCCCCAGCTTCGACCAAAGTTTGCAGCATCAACACCCCAGGCATTACCGGGAATGTTGGGAAATGATCCGCCAAGTATTCTTCCCCAAGCGTTAGGTTCTTTAATGCCTTAAGGCTAACCCCAGCTTGAACTTCGACAATTTTGTCAATCAGGTTAAAACGCATCCTGTTTCCGATCCTGAGCAATAAAAATTTTTAAACAACACCTTAAACCCGAGTGTCATGATACCCTACTTCAACTCTGCTGACTATAGTTGGGGGCATTCTCTCAGGCAAACTTAAAAAAATCCCACCCCGCCTAGCATTTCCAATCTTATTTCAACCGTGCATCTCTTCAAACGGAAATCTTCAGAGCAAAGATTAACTTCACTTTTGTCTATTGTCATAAATCCAAGAATATTTATCAAACCGAAAAGGTTTCTTAAAATGAACAATATGAACAAACAGGGTGCTTTGTAACAAACATCACTGTTACAACGATTTTATCAATTAAGTTCTTGCTATTACTCAGTTTAAACATACCGGGCAAAACGATTTATCATTTTAAATGCTGTGGTTTTAAAATCTCTTTGAAAAAACTTATTTATTTTTGGCCTGTTTCACTTAATTCATACGCTTATAGAAAATATTGCACTTTATAGCATTCATACTACTTGCAATTCTTTTTATTTCGTCTTAAATTAAATCTGTTCCGCTGCATTGTTTATTCGGCAACTGGGCGATGTCGGATTTACATACAGCGGAACATCTTCAAAACTCATAAAAATTTCTTAATCTATTTCAGCACTTATTCTTCCACGAAGAAATCCGCTATCTGCTTTCGCTGTGTATGCAAATTCCAGTTGTTTAGTTGTCAGCATTTTTCCTTTTTGAAAATTACTATTCATTGCAGCTTCCAATACTCCAGAAGTAAGTAATGTCCGCTTGATCGGAATGGGAGATTCTTTTTTAGTAAACAACTTTTCGAGGTTATGAACTTGCGCATCAAAAAACTTTGCACCGGGCGGCATGGGGCAATCGAAACAAACACGATGCAGGCTTCTCCTGACCCTTAATTTTCCCTGCAAAACAGAAGTCTTGTATATGGCCATTCAACAATAGCACCGTGCCTTTGGTGCCATCCAGATACTCAAGCAAAAAGGCAATCGGCTCAACCCGCGGTATGGTTAACGAAGCCACCGTCGAAGTATTGGTGCGGATATCTCCCGGGTTTAAAGTTTCACTTCGCGCAAGTGCAGCATCCAAAAGTTTCCAACTCCAGCGCCCCTCATCGCCTGCCTTCCAAACAGCATCCCCCCGAATGCACTGCACCGATTTCACCCCTGTCTCCCCGCCCTTTCTTCTCTCCATCATGGTTTGCAAAGCTTCTAAAGAATGCAGACCATAAATTTCGATTCTGCCATATGCTGCCAGCAATCCCTCTTCAATTGGGGCTTCAAGAGGCAACTCCAGCTGAGGCGTGCGCCATACAAAGGGCAAACTTGACCCCGCCATGAACGGAAATTTTAACTCTTCCGACCATCCGACCATTTTTTTCGCTTTTTCAAACTCAATCGAAAGGTGCTTATCGTTAAAAACTGGAACCGACTTCCCTACCTCTTTAAAAACCTTGACTACCAGCTCCATCATTTCATAGCGGGGGTATAAAACCTGACCCTTTTCATTTTCAGGGTATTTTCCATGCTCGATGATGATCATCACACCATCGACCGCTAGTTCGCCCTTGCTATCAAGCAGGGCCTCGCGCACATTAGCCGCCAATTTAAACCCAAACTCCTTAGACAAAGGCACAGAAACATCGTTTTCAGGTTTTTGATCCGTAAAAACAGAATGAATGTAATGCTCGGGCACATGAAATCCGCCATCAAGGTAATAACCATGCAGGAAACGGCCAGCAATATGATACGAATGCGAGAGCGGGTAATAAGTAGAACCAATCACCGCTAGGGGCTTGCGCCCTTTGATACTTGGTAAAATCGGCTTGGTTCGGGGAGAAGAATACGGAGTTTGGCCCATGGCCCAAGCTGGAATCAAGGCACCCGCAGTCCCCAGAAACAGCCTTCTACTTATATGCTTCCGATTTTCCATTTCCAGCCTCTTTCCTTAGTTTTCATGTATGCATTCCTCTTTTAATCCGATAAAATACCTTATACCAAGTATTTGATATCTTCCTACCTGTGATTAATTGATTTGATTTGAAACAGGCTCGCCAGGAATTTTAAGGACTAAGACCCAATGCCCGAGAAAAGTTTTTCCAAACAAAAGCTCGATCTCCTTTGCAGACGAAGTTTTTTAGGATCATCCGGCCTCGGAATCTTAGGCCTCTCCTTCCCTCAATGCTTATCTGCTGCTGCAACCGCAGGCAAAAATGTCAAAGCTAAAAATGTTCTTGTGATTTACGAACAAGGTGGCCTTTCCCACATGGATACTTGGGATCCAAAACCCGAAGCCATTAGC
>QWPF01000028.1 GCA_003671255.1 Planctomycetota bacterium
ATCATCGCTGATCTTGAATCCTGTGGGAATCAACGAAAAAGCCAGCAACCTTAAATCACTTTCTCTCTTACTATCCACAGCAAGCGACCCGACAGTTTGCGCAACCATTGCAAACTTGGCAGCACTCAACCTCAGCGATTTAAGGGCCTTCAAAGATTCCAACACCATTGATTTATCTTTGGAACTCAAGGCAATTAAAATCGAATTCACCCACGATTCAGGTGCATCTTTTGCGCCCGAAGATGCCATGGTTCGTAGTGCCATTTTCCGAATGGCGGGTTTTGTGGTTTCCTTGGATACCAAATCTGCGAGTATGCTAGCAATCAATGGCGCCTGATGCAAACTTCCAAGCCTATTAAATAAATCAACTATTGCAGGATCATTCTCGACAGTCTTATCAAGTGCTGTTTGTAAATGAGGAGCTAAAGCATTGCCCCATTCGCCATGCCTTGAAACGATCCACCATGCAGAATCGCGCAATGATTTATCAGGCGAATTCAAATCTTCCAACAACCATTCCACCTTTAACTTTTCAGGCTTCCCCATCTCCAAGGCATGAAGGCAGACCTTTCTTACATTTGGATTCTTACTTGCAAGCCCCTCAACAACAGAATCAAAATCTTGGATTTCATAAAGCGCATAAGTAAGGGCATGCGAAAGGACCCGATCGGTTGTTTTTTCTGCAACACTCAAAATCAACGGAATAGCTTGTTTATCCTTTGTACGGCCTGCTATCTCTGCAGACAACCTTTGTTCCGGGGGCGCTCCCCCCTTTAACAGTTGTTGGATTTCTTTTTGATGCGCGTTACTCCTATGAAGCGAAACAACATTCAGCGCAGCAAGCCTAACCTCTTGGGAAGAGTCATTTAATGATGGTTTTAAAGCAAGTATGGCCTTTGGTGTCCCTAATTTACAAAGCGCCCAAACAGTAGCAATTCTTGCATCAATCTTGGTTTCCCGAACATTCGCTTTCAAAATCTCTTCAACTGCTGCGTCCCCTTTTAACGCTAGGGCATCAACTGCTTTTCGCCTTACTACAAAGCGTTCATCGGAAAGCATTTGCACCAACTTGTTTGCCGTGGTGGTTTTAAAATCTACTTTGATTCCAATGGAGTCTGCGATAGTTACAGCATCTGTTTTCCGGATACGATAAATTGCACCTCGCACATCGGGCTTTACTAAGCCAGGTTGAGAAGTTGGGCAGCACAACTTGTACCAACCACCTGTATCTATCACCAAAAGCGAACCATCAGCATCTTCAATCACATCAGTTGGGTGAAAATCAATCTGATCAGAAACAAGAAAATCTGAATCTTTAGAAGCAAGGCCCGCACCTTGATACTCAAGTTGATGCCTAGTGATTTTTCGCATGTTGAACGAACAGGCAAACAAGTTGCCTTTATAATCCTTGCCAAACGCATTGGATTCATAAGCGTGCAAACCACAAGGGGCAGCGGCACCCATATGGCTTAGCACAGGCATAACTTCGGGTGATGTCCAGGGGTGGGGACTTAATACGCCATGAACTTTTCCATAAATGCCACCATAAACAGCGTGGATCAAGCCATCGCGAAGCCCATTGGCTGGGTGTTGAAAAAAAGTTGTGGTAAAGATTCTTTCGCCTGAAGAAGTAAAAGCTACATCAACCGGGTTATCCATGCCGCCGGTCATCACATGCTCAAAACTGCTACCATCAGGCTTGGATCGAAAAATATGGCTGGCATTAGAACTTAAGGGGAATGACCCGGATAACTTGTATTCCTGTTTGGCAAATGCCCCCTTGCACCAATAGATAAAACCATCCGGCCCAGCATAGGGGCCATGCAAATCGTTGGCGCAACCTGTAAGAGTTTTACCTTGGAACCACTCCACCCTATCTTCAGCAACTCCATCGCCATCTTTGTCAGTTAATTTCCAAATCGAGGGAGGCGCAGCAACATACAACGATCCATCAAGCCACATCGTACCTTCAGGAAACATCATATTTTCAGCAAAGACAGTGACGCTCTCGAACTTGCCATCAGCGTCTTTATCTTCCAGCCTTAATATCCGATGGGGCTTTTTCTGAAGTTGCACATCAGACTTTTCATTCGAACCAGAAGAATCGGAAACATACAACCGACCTTGATTATCAAACGCAGCACTGATGGGCCTTGGCACCACATCAGACGAAGCACAAACGGTAATATCAAAGCCAAGAGGAAGCTTGAACTTATGGCCATTCAGTTGCACTTCTTTGTAGCCGGCTGGGATAGAAACTTCGGGCGCAGCAGGTAATCTTGATCGATCACCCACAATCGCAACCATAACAAACCCAAGCAATACCCAAACGGATACAAGTCTGAACATGGGTAGTTTCCTATTTAGCAAACATGGGCCCTGAAGGATTCCCACGCGAAAGAATATAAGCCAGAAGGTCAAAGATTTCATCTTCCTTCAAAGTATCTATAAGAGCTGCGGGCATCATGGAAACCTTGGAGGTCACAATGGTTTCCACCTTACGATGATCAACCACCGTGATTGCGGTGGGATTAAGCATATCAGTATTCACCATAATGTTGTTACCAGAAAGATTGATGATCCTTCCTGTGGTGAGTTTGCCATCATCGGTACTGATAATAACACCTGCATATTGGTCACTGATAACCTTGTTTGGATCAATCAAAGATTCAAGAAGGTCGCGTTTGTTAAACCTTCCTGCAGCATTGGTAAGATCAGGGCCCTGCGCCCCACCTTCGTTTTCATAACGATGACAAGCCACGCATCGGGTCTCTGCAAACAATCGTTTACCTTTTTCAAAGTTCCTACCGCCAGCAAGATTAGCATCCAACTTGTCAGTGGAAAGATCAGTCATTTTCCAGTTCTTCACAAAGTCGCGCTTGACTGCGGGGGCAGCAATTTCAGTCAAAGCAGGCTTGGCTTCAAGTATAGACTTGAGGTCTTCTTTTTCTTTATCGGAAAGAATGACCAAGGCATCGCGCTTGATGTTTTCAATGAAATTACCAAAGCTCATGCCACCTTTATAACCAGCAGCCTTGATGAACCATGAAAAGTAATCTTTTTTAAGTTCAGGATTCCAACCAGTGCGAAGCATGCGCAACGCACGGGCGATTTCCATCTGGTCTTCCTGCGTTGCTGCATTTTTAAGAAGCGCAACACCCTTTATCGCCACTGTTGGTGATTGAAGGTAAACCAGCATCTGGCAAAGTTCCGCATTAACAGTTTTGTTATTCCCGGGAAGGAAAGCATCCAACTGGGTTGCAAGCGTTTTTGCTGTAGCCTCGTCAGGCGAACCCGTGCGAACAAAAAGCACGCCCATGGTTCTTAAAAGATCGAGCTTTCGCGTGTCATCAAGCTTATCAAAAGCGATAGATTGTAACGCAGCAATGATTTGCGTTTTCAATTTCTGATCAACTTGTTCTATTTTATGCAGGGGATCGGATGATGTGGATCGAACCAGAGCAAGCAAAGCAGTAATTGCTTTGTTGGGATCTTTTTCTGCAAGTGCTTTATCCTGCCAAAGTTTCACATCTTGGTGCTCAAGTGCCACCCTCGCTGCATAGCGGATGAATCGATCAGGGCTGCCAAGATTATCCCAAGCTTTTGCAACGGCTTCGGGATGATTGGGTTCGTGAAATTTCTCTAACCCCAATCGTATTGCCCGATCTTCAGAACCTTTAGAATCACCCTTCGAAAGTGCAGTGGATTCTTCCCCAGTATAAGTTACACGATAAAGACCGGATTTTGTCTTTCTGCCACCAATTGCAAAATACAATGCACCATCCTTGGGGTTCACAACCAAATCGGTCAATGGCAAAGGAGAACCCGAAATAAATTCTTCGACCTCTGCTTTGTAGGTGCTTCCAGAAGGAGAAAGATGGACGGCATACATTTTGCCGTAACTCCAATCGCAAACAAAAAACGCTTCCTGATACTTCGCAGGAAACTTGGCACCGTAGCCAAAGGTTACTCCTGTGGGGGAACCTGGCCCGATATCTACGATTGCGGGAAGGCTGTCTGCATAGTGAACAGGCCATTTCCCCGCACCATTTCTCCAGCCAAACTCGGCTCCACTTGTAACATGGCAAATTCTTGTAGGGCGATACCAAGGAGTGTTGAAATCCCATTCCATATCAGCATCGTAAGTAAATAATTCGCCCTGCCTGTTAAAAGCAGCATCGTATTCGTTACGAAACCCAACTCCCATTATTTCCCAGTTCTTCGCATCGGGATCAATCTTGTAAATGGTTCCGCCTGGCCCCATAACCCCTGCCATAAATCCCCTGCCATCTGGCATACGGGGAAGCAAATGATCTTCGCCCCAACGAACTGGAACCCTGCTAGTTTTAAAATCAACCAACTTGGTTTGATTACCGACAACTACAACAAGGCTTTTACCATCGGGAGAAAGTAAAATGGCATGAGGGCCATGCTCGCCACCGCCTGAAAACTTCTGCAGCATGGTAACCTGATCTAATTGATCATCACCATCGGTATCTCGCACTCGATACAAGCCGTGCTCATACTTACCACCTTTATTAACCATGACATAAAGGCTGTTAAAAGCCCAGAGAAGGCCCTGTGCTTCACCAATATCAGCAGGTATTTTTTCAACTAGGGTAGGAGTTTTTGAATCGCCAACCGGGGGAGGTGTAACGCGGAAAAGTCCGCCATTCTGATCTGAAACAATTAGCCGACCTTTGGGGTCGGTACACATGGAAACCCAAGAGCCTTGAGTAGCAGCGGGAACCGAATGAAGAAGCTCGACTTTAAAACCTTTGAGGGTTTTGATTTGGGCAGGAGAAGTAGCTGGCGGTTCTTTGCCCGCCAGCTTGGGATCTTCTGGTGCTTTCTTTTTACCAGCACCTTTGCCTGTTTTAGTTACTTCTTTTTTTTTTCTTCAGGACTGTTCGCTAATTTCTTAAGAGTTATCTCTTTGAATTGCACAGTCATTACTGGGCCCACATGAATTTGAAGTGCAAGAACACCACTCTTCAACGCCTTGGGTGATTCATCAAGAATTTCAGCAGTTACATTGCCATTTATCATATGCACCAATTTGTTGCCGTTTGCAATGATTACTAAATCGTTCCAATCATCTTTTTTGATAGCAGCTTGAAGGTCTGCAGAAGACTTTTCAGTCTTTCCTACAACTTCTTTCTTGTTATCAGCGTTCCACTTTACCTTTTCGCCACGGCCACACATGATACCTCGACCACCAGCAATACCACCTTCATCATAAAGAATACCGGAGAAAGTAGCACCAGCTTCGAAGTCGCCTTGGTAGCCACCAACCTTAGGCCCAAACTCGCCTTGGCCCATTACCTTGCTGCGATATTGGATACCAGAGTTACCACCAACAATCTTGTACTTACATTTGAATTCGAAATCGCTGACATCTCCACCTTTCCAAACCAGAAAAGTATTGTGCTTGAGTTTGTTGTGGGGTTCGTTGCCTGTTTTGCCAGTAATTGCGCCATCTTCAACGGACCAAAGCTTGGGGTTTCCTTCCCAGCCTGTGAGATCTTTACCGTTAAAGATTGAAGTTGTTTCTTCTGCAGAATATGCAGTAAGGGCGAATACAAAACCTACGAGCAAAATTGAAAGAATTCTCATGGTCAAACTCCGGTAAAATACTAAACAAAGGCGGGAACTATCATTCAATAATGATGCATCCTTTAGTAACTGTAGAATAATAGAGTTTAAAACAAGAATCCAGCATTAGTTTGAAGATAATTGCAAATATTTAAACATCCGGGTCGCAAGTTAAATATTGACCCTTAAATGCTTACATTTTATAGTGAAATGTTGTATCGTTTTTAGGTAGACATCACAAATTATTTGTTTTCTAGGGGCGTTTGTATGAGTGCTAAAAAGTGGAATGTGGCAATGGTGGGCTTGGGTTTTGGTGCAGAATTCATGCCGATCTACCAAAACCACCCTCTTGGTAATATTTATGCCATCTGCCAAAGAAACAAGGAAAAGCTTAACAAAATAGGCGACACCTTCAAGATTGAGAAACGCTTTACTAACTACGAAGATGTTTTAAAAGACCCGAATGTAGATTTCGTCCACATCAATTCCCCCATTCCTGATCATGCGCCTATGTCCATCGCTGCACTCAAAGCGGGCAAGCATGTTATGTGTACTGTACCAATGGCAACCACCGTGGAAGAATGCAAAACCATTGTTGAGTTGGTGAAGAAAACCGGCCTCAAATACATGATGGCGGAAACAGTTGTTTACTCTCGCGAATTCCTTTTCATCAAGGAAATGTTCCAAAAGGGCGAACTTGGAAAAATCCAATACATGGCTGCTTCCCACCCCCAAGATATGGATGGATGGCCCGACTACTGGCAGAAAATGATCCCGATGCATTACGCAACCCATGTTGTCAGCCCATGCCTTGGATTAGTAAATGGCAAAGCTGAAAATGTTAGTTGCTTTGGCTCGGGTACGGTAAGGGAGGATATCCAAAAAATATCAGGCAACAAGTTCGCTGTTGAATCCTGCCATATCAAAATCAAGGACTCTGATATTGCATGCCATATCTGGAGGTTCTTGTACGATACAGCAAGGCAATACCGGGAGAGTTTTGATGTATATGGCACCAAGAAAAGCTTTGAATGGAGCTTGGTTGAGCATGAGCCACATATCATTCACACTGCTAAAAAGCCCGAGCCTGAAATCCCCAGCAAGATAACGGTTCCAGATTTTGCGCACTTGCTTCCCGAGCCCATTAGAAGGTTCACCCTTCCTTCTGAAATTCATGATGCAGGTCATCTTTCATTCTTGCAGGGTGGTGGACATGGCGGTTCCCACCCGCACATGGTCAACGAGTTTTTGAACTCCCTAGCGGACAACCGCGACCCATGGCCCAATGCTACTCAAAGCGCAAACTGGACCTGTGTCGGTATTCTTGCCCATGAATCTGCATTACAAGGTGGCAAAGTGTTAAACCTTCCTGATTTCACACTATAAATAATATTGGATTAGAAGCTTTCAAATTAAAGGCCTTAAACATGAAGAAGTTTATTTTCAGCGTTTCAATTCTCCTCGCGGTAACTCTTGGGATCACTTTAAATCCAGGGATCCGGGCGCAGGACACCAAAATCAAGCTATTATTCTTAGGCGACAATGGGCACCATAAACCCAACGATCGCTTTCGGCAAATTCAGCCCGTTCTTGCAGCCAAGGGTATTGATCTTGTTTACACAGACAAAGTGGAAAGCCTGACCCCCAAGATTCTCAACTCTTATCAAGGTTTGGTCATTTTTGCCAATTTGACAACGCTTTCGCCTGAACAAGAAAAAGCAATGCTTGATTATGTTGAACAGGGCAATGCCTTGATTCCATTGCATTGCGCTAGTTACTGCTTTTTAAATTCGCCTAAATACATCGATCTTGTTGGCGCTCAATTTTCAAAACATGGCACGGGGACTTTCCGCGTTGAAAACATTCTTCCCACCCACCCAATTATGAAGGGTTACAAAAGTTTTGAAAGTTGGGATGAAACTTATGTTCACACCAAACATAATCCCAAGGATCGTATAGTCCTTGAAGAAAGAAAAGATGCTTCAGGGTCTGAACCTTGGACTTGGGTGCGAACCCAAGGTAAGGGTAAAGTTTTCTATACCGCATGGGGCCATGATGCCCGAACTTGGTCCAACCCAGGATTTCAAAATCTTCTCGAACGCGGTATTCGATGGGCAACCAATGGCGATCCTTCTAAAGTTGCAGCTTTTTCTGATCAAACTCTGATGACTGAACTTCCTAAAAATCTTAAGCCTTTTGATTATGTTGAAGCTGATGTGCCCTTTTACCCTGCTAACAAACAATGGGGCAAAATGGGCGATAACATACGCAAAATGCAAAAACCCCTTGAACCCAAAGAGGCGCAAAAACACTACATCGTTCCCGAGGGATTCGAACTTAAACTCTTCGCCTCCGAACCTGATCTAGAAGGCAAACCCATCGCAATGAATTGGGATGAGCGCGGTCGTTTATGGGTCGCACTCACTGTTGATTACCCCAACGAATTACAACCCCAAGGCCAAGGCAGAGACAAAATCGTTATCTGCGAAGACACCAATGGCGACAATGTTGCTGATAAATTCACAACCTTTGCAGACAAGCTCAGTATTCCCACAAGTTTGATTTTCGCAAACGGCGGCGTCATTGTGCATCAGGCGCCAGATACTCTTTTTCTTAAAGATATCAATGGGGATGACAAAGCCGATGAACGCAAAGTTCTTTTCACAGGATGGAGCACAGGCGACACCCACGCTGGGCCAAGTAATCTGAACTACGGGCTAGATAATTGGATCTATGGCATGGTTGGGTACTCTGGCTTTGCAGGAATCGTAGGCGATGAAAAGCAATCTTTCCGAACTGGTTTTTACCGCATGAAGTCTGATGGTTCTAAAATCGAATTTCTTCGCAACACCAATAACAATTCTTGGGGAGTTGGTCTCAGCGAAGAGGGGCTTCTTTTTGGTTCCACCGCCAACGGCAATCCGAGTGTGCACTTGCCCATCCCTAACCGTTATTATGAAAAAGTTCGAGGCTGGTCTAGCAGCGTGCTCGAAGGCATTGCAGGCAGCGCCCCAATCTACCCCATCACCAAACAAATCAGGCAGGTGGATCATCACGATAAGTTTACCGCTGCAGCAGGCCATGCACTTTACACTGCCCGAAACTACCCCTCTGATTATTGGAACAAAACCGCATTTGTAACCGAACCTACAGGGCATCTGATTGCAACTTTCCCCATCACGCCTGAAGGTGCAAGCTTTACTTCGCGCAACGCATTTAATTTAGTTGCAAGTGATGATGAATGGAGTTCACCCATCGTTGCAGAAGTAGGCCCCGATGGAAATGTATGGGTCATCGATTGGTACAACTTCATCGTGCAACATAACCCCACGCCTGCTGGTTTTAAAACCGGAAAAGGTAATGCTTACGAAACTAATCTGCGCGACAAAAAGCATGGCCGTATCTATAGGCTTGTTCATAAAGAAGGCAAAAACAGCGCCAATGTAAACCTTACAACCGCAGACTCCAGCAAACTTGTTGAGACTCTTCGAAACGACAACTTCTTCTGGCGCAGGCATGCGCAAAGGCTTCTAGTTGAAAAGCAAAGTAAAGATGCCATCCCCGCCCTTATAGAACTTGCCAAAGAAACAAAAATCGATGGGGCAGGATTAACTCCTTGCGTTATTCATGCGCTTTGGACATTGAAAGGCCTAGGCGCCCTCGAAGAAGAAAACTCTCCTGCTACGAAAGTCGCAATTGCTGCACTTACCCACGCCTCTGCGGGAGTTCGGTTAAACGCTTTGAAAGTTCTTCCTTTAAAAGCTAGCTCGATTGATGCAATCCTTAAGGCAAATCTTTTGGGTGATACCAATGCGCAGGTTCAACTTGCAACCCTTTTGGCATTATCCGATATGCCCCCTTCAGAACAATCAAGCAAGGCAATTGCCCAACTGCTAAAGTCGCCTAAGCGCCCCTTGGATAAATGGCTGCTTGATGGCGTCACCACCGCTGCAGCAAACAATGATGTACTATTCTTGAATTCCGTCACCGATAAAAACGCCCTACCCTCTACCGAATTATTAACCATTGTTGAACGAATTGCAGAGCATCACGCCCGAGGCAAGCCCGATGAAAGCATTGCCAACCTGCTTGAAAAACTATTGCAATCAGAACCGCTGATTCAAACAGCCACACTCAAAGGCCTAGCACGAGGTTGGCCCGCAAACCAACCCCCAAAATTAGATGACAGAACTGAAAAAGCCCTTAAGGATCTCTTTGTGGTTCTCCCCATCGCAGCTAGGGGCCAACTCGCCCAACTAGGAAAAAAATGGGGCAGTAAATCCCTCGCAGAACAATCGAAGGTAATCGTACAAGGATTCTTAAAAGCCGCATCTGATACCAAACTTCCTGACGCAGAGAGAATCTCTTCAGCAAAACAAGCATGTGAGTTTGGCTCTTCTGATTCTTCTGTTGCAAAAGCGATTCTTGAACTGATCACGGCTCAACTTTCACCTGAAGTAGGGCTTGGAATGCTTGAAGCGGTATCACTTTCTGATCAATCAGAAACAGGCAATGTAATCGTTGAACGCTTCCCCGATTGGACACCTAACCTCAGACAAACTGCTATTCGTATACTTCTTTCCAGAGCCATCTGGACTGAAGCATTGATCGCTTCGCTTGAAGTAAACAAATTACGCATCTCCGAGTTAAGCCTCGATCAAAAGCAAGCTCTTTTGCAAACCGGCAACAAGAAAATCACCGACAAAGCAAAAGTCCTACTTGCCCGTGGGGGTGGTTTGCCCAACGCTGACAGGCAAAAGGTTATCGAAGAATTCATGTTTGCAACCACTCAATCCGGGGATGCAAATCTTGGTAAAATCGTTTACAAAAACCAGTGCTCCAAATGCCATCAGCATCAGGGAGAAGGCGTAAAAATCGGCCCTGACATGACAGGCATGGCGGCACATCCCAAAAAAGAATTACTGATTCACATCTTAGATCCGAATAGAGATGTTGAGGGCAATTTCCGACAGTATGTTGTTTCCACCAAAGCTGGAAAAATACTTACCGGAATGCTTGCTTCAGAAACTAAATCTTCCATCGAGCTTATTGATACCGAAGCGAAAAAGCAGACTGTTCTACGCGAAGATATCGATGAGATCAAAGCCTCTGATCGTTCGCTCATGCCCGAAGGTTTTGAGAAACAACTTTCAAAACCCGATCTCGTCAACCTGCTCGAATTCCTTACCCAACGAGGCAAATTTCTTCCACTACCCCTAGATAAAGCTGCAACCATCGTTAGCACCAAGGGCATGTTTCACAAGGAAGAAAATGTGGGCGAACGGCTGATATTCCCCGATTGGAAACCCAAAGTGTTTCAAGGCGTCCCTTTCAATCTGGTTGACCCACAAGGGGATAAATATCCCAATGTAATCATGCTGCATGGAACCCTTGGCGCCATCCCCCCAAAGATGCCCAAGCAGGTTAAACTTGCTTGCAATGGGCCTGTCAGCGCCATCCATTTATTAAGTGGGATTAGCGGTTGGGGATACCCTGCAACCCCAAAGGGTTCGGTTTCCATGATTGTCAGGCTTCATTATGCCGATGGCAAAACCGAAGATCATCCTTTGAAGAATGGCGAAGTGTTTGCAGACTACATCGGAAAAGTTGAAGTGCCTGATTCGGTTTATGCGTTCCCTTTAAGAAGCCAGCAGATCAGATACCTTACCGTTCGCCCTAAAAGGCCGACTGAAATCATCAAGGATATCGAATTTGTCAAGGGTTCAGATGCGACTTCACCAATCGTTATGGCGGTCACCATAGAAGGGGCAGAAAGCAAAGATAAGCCTCAGTAAAGAAGGAACTTTAAAGTTATTTGCCAACAGATAGGGCAACTCTTTTACCATCTTGCGTTTTGATCAAAAAAGAGCCTGACAGGCCAGACCTGACAGGCTTTTTATCTTTGGCAGTGTACTCAGCATTAATATCGATCTTAAAGCTACTCTTGCTAGTTTCTTGCACGATAAAAGTCACCTTAGCCTCGGGTATGAGGCTCATCATTGTGGGGATTTTCGCCACCGCATCTTCTAGTAGAAAACCCACAGCTATTTCCAGCGCAGACAGCGCCAGATTTTGCGCCTTCGTTTCCAGATTGATCATCTCAAACTTCTTTCGGGTGGAAAGCTCCTGAAAAACAACTGCAATCAAAAGGGCAGAACTTAATGCCATCAAAACAATGCAAGTTAAAAGTGCAACTCCCTTTCTTTCTTTTCCAGAATGCTTAATCATTTTCGACCTCGATTTAATGCAGCACGAAAACTGAAGGTTCGCCCCTTCGACTTGGCCAAATCGCTTTTCTCTTCGTAATACAATTCCACCATTAACCCATTATCCTGAACAAGAAATGACATGTTCTCCACATCTACAACTCTTACCAAGCGCTGTTTTCCTTGAGGAGAAATTCGAACAAACACCCCATTTTCAACCTCATAGCTGATCTCTCCCCCAGATAACAAAGCTAATTTCAATCCCTTTGCTTTATTCTCTTTGCTGCTGGTGATTAATGCGGATGAAGCAACCCGAACATCACTTCTGAAAAGATTTGCAAGAGCTGCAACCTCCATGTTCCTATTTCCCAATCGAACTTCCGAAGATGAAAATTGCATCAACCCAATGATCATCGCAGTCGAAATTGCCATCACAATTCCAAGCAATGCCATCACCACAACCATTTCAATCAGGGTGAAAGCGTTTCGAACTTTTGATTTATCTAACATCATTTTTCACCCTGCAGCGCAATTGATCGAGGGGCGATGAAAGTAGAGAGAGTGCATTCTTTGGGATCAAAACTGCGCCCCATTTCCCAACGCACCGTCACTTCTACTTCCTTGATTAGCTTGAATTCTTTTGATGGCACAACCTTCACTTTAATTACAGTACCCATGGGTAATGATTTGTACCGGTTCACATCTTGTGCCAACTGCGCCCACTTTTCATCCAGTTTTTCCCACGGGGTACTCCGTGCTTCTTCAAGAATATTTATGCACGCCTGATTGCCAAGAAATACATTGCTGTTGCGATGCCTTTCGTGGAAACACCAGGTGGTTGTCTGCGCTATCACCACCATGACGATTGCTAAAATAGAAAACGAAGCAACAATTTCCACGATAGTAAACCCTTGTCGTCTTTGGGTTATTCTGATTGGTTTTATGTTCATGACAACTCCACAATCATTTTTATCAATGGCATGAACATTGCAATTGCAATAAAGCCAATCATAGCGCCTAAAAGCAACATTAATAAAGGAAAGACAACCAAAGAAAAGCGCTGGGCAAACAAGGAAGCTAGGCGCAGTCTTTGATTCCCGATTTCCGTCAATGCCCAGGGAAGATTGTTTACTTTTTGGGCAGATTGGATAAAGGGTTTCATGGATTTGGGCAACCAACCGGAGCTAGTAAGACTTTCTTCAAGGGAACTTCCCAATTTGATGGAAGAATTAAGCTTTACCAACTGTTTTTGCGCAGGCCCGGAAAAACAGTTCGACTCTTCCAGAAAAGTTAGTGCTTTCGAAATCACCGTTTGCCCCTGCAAGGTGATGCCCAACATTTTCAAAAAATTTCCCTGCAAGTGAATACGATAGATTGAACCAACGATCGGAAAATACCATCTAGCAGTCATGTTCCAAAAAGGTAGAGCTGCAAAAAAAGGAATAAAAACCGCAACAATAACCCAAATCAGCGGGCCGAATTCTGCGACGATATTTCCACGCTGACCAAAAGTAGGCAACCAATTAAAAATCTTCAAAAGTACAAGAGTTACCCATGGGAGGGAGTAATCAAAATCTTTAAAAATGCGCTCGAATTTGGGTACAATAAAAATCATGAAAAAAACTGCAACATTCAAAGTTGCAATCACCATAAAAAATAAGTAAGCCAACCGAGGCAACACAATGAGCCAGAAAAGATCCTTGTGCCAGCGACCAACCATGGAAAAACAGGAAGAAATATTCCCTGAAGATTCCCCCAGAGAAATTGCAAGATAAACTTCCTGTGAAACCAAACCAGGGTATGCCGTTAACGCCTTGGTCAAAGGCAACCCTTCTTCCAATAGACTTATCACCCCTGCAACCCGCATTTCAAAGCGCCAATACCTGTAATAAATCAGGTAATATGCAGGGTTCATGAAGGAGAGAAAGCAAACAATTATAAATTCGCGGAGATAACCTTTTGGCCTATCAATTAGATAATTGGTAAGCATCGGAATGATCGGTTTATCAGCTTCAAAAGTTGATTGCAAAAGGTTTTGAAATTCTTCCTGCCTGACATTGCGGTAATAGAAGAAGGAAACCAAAGACCAGGTAGAAAAAGCGAAATACATCATAGCGTAATACAATGCAAAGACTTGAAGCCTCATTACGCACAACACGATAAAAATGAAGATAGGGAACAACAACCCTGCGAGGATCATGGTGATAAGTAATCGGATGTTATTGTTCGTTTTGTTCATTTGGATGTTAATTAGGGTTAAAAAAACCTTACTTACTCAACCCTTCAAGCAGACCTATCAAGGGAAGAAAAACTGCAAACACAAAAACCGAGGTAATAAATCCAGCACATAAAACAACCAACATAGGAGGAAAAACACTTAGAACCATTTGTGAGCGGACCGCAACCTGTCTGGAATACATTTGCGCAGCTTGCTTCAAAGTCTGGGGCAATGTGCCTTTTAATTCGCCCATGCCTGCCATCCATGAAACAACTTCCGGCAGGATCTTGTATTCTTTTAGGGCCTGAGCCAAAGAAGACCCCTGACGCAATTTTTCTGCGATTTGAATCGCACCAGTTTTTAAAATCGGATCTGAACCCGCTTGGGCAGCAAGTTCAAAAGCTTCGGGTAAAGGCATTTGATTTTCAACCAAGATTGCAAGCAGATCCGTAAATGCAGCCAACCTTGCAGAGCGAATCAAAACCCCAAACACGGGCAATGAGTAAATTATTCTGGCCCAGATGCAACGCCCTGCCTCTGTAGCATTAAACACCTGGCGCAATCCTATTGCTGTTACCCCAATCACCCCCAAAGGGATACCCAGTGTTGGAATGGGATTTCGGCAAACATCAACAATCAATTGGGTAAAAAAAGGCAGGCGCATACCAAAATCACTAAAGATGGAAATAAACTGGGGCATGACAAATATCATGATCATAACGATCAAAAATACGGTTATCAAAATGACCATCATTGGGTAAAGCAACGCAGTATATACAACAGTCGATAAATCAGAAAGGGTTCGTGCATAAGTGGTAAGCAAAGCAAGAACATCGGGGAGATTTCCTCCGCGAATCCCTGCATTCATCAGGCTGGAGTAAAATTTTGGCATCCGGCCCTGCTGCGCTGCAATCGCTTCGGGAAGTGATTTACCCTGTTTTAATTGATCTGCGAGATGTTGGGTGGTTTGCTTTAAATTTCCCCGCGACATTTCCCTAGCTATAGACGCAAGCCCTTCTTCCAAAGGCAAACCCGCCCGAGCCATGCCTGCAATTTCTTCATTCAGATAAATCAATTGATCTGGGGTCAGTGCCCCGAACTTCTTTTCTTGATTATCCATACTCATCAATCACCTTGTTTGTTTTCAAAAACAGCAGAGCAATCTGCAGAACCTAAAACTCGAAGCACTTCTTCTCTGGTGGTCTGGCCTGCTTTTACTGCTGCTATCGCATGGCTTACAAGGGTTATTCCACCACTATTTACAAAAACACTTTCCAGCGTTGCACGATCTGCACGCTGAAGAATAGTGCTACGCATTTCTGCGTTTAATGCCATCGCTTCCAACAGCAAAAGCCTGCCTTTATAACCAGTATTGTTGCAATCTGCACAACCTTTGCTTTTACATTTAGAGCAAATCTTTCGCAACAATCTTTGGTTTAGAATCAATCGAAGCGAGCTGGTCAACAAATAAGGTTCCAGCCCCATTTCCAACAATCGTGAAATAACTCCGCAGGAAGAACCAGCATGCAAGGTACTAAATAACAAGTGGCCTGAAAGTGCAGCTTCAATTGCAACCCTTGCGGTTTCAGGGTCTCGCATTTCACCCACGAGAATCACCTCGGGATCCTGCCTTAGCAAACTCCGCAAACCCAAAGAAAAATCAAACCCGGTACTGGGCGACACCTGCGTCTGGCTTACTCCCTCAAGAATTTGTTCTACGGGGTCTTCAAGGGTGACAATATGCCTTCTAGTTTTTTCAGTTTTAGCAATGTGACTCAAACAGGAATAAATGCTAGTGGTTTTACCACTCCCGCCAGGGCCTGTAAAAAGAATCGCTCCTGTGCGCTCACCTATCGCATCTTTAAGATTTTTAAGCACTCCGGGTTCAAGCCCAAGTTCTTCCAAAATGAATTGCCTATTCTCGCGGCGGAACAGTCGGAGCGCTACTCTTTCACCATGAATGGTCGGAAATGTACTGACTCGCACTTCAATCCCTTCCAGCGAATCAACCTGAGCTATACGCCCTTCTTGGGGGATATCTTGCCTATAAGAAAGTAAGTTTGCGAGAAACTTCAAGCGGGCGATGATATTTGGCCCCAACTCTCTTGGCAATTCCGTTGCAGGCAAAATTACACCATCGACGCGAAAACAAACTTGAAGTTTATCCACCCATGGTTCGATATAAATATCGGTCGCCTTGCACTTATCGCTTTTTTCAAGAATGTTGGCAACAATCAATGCTACCCGTTCTGGCCCATGCTTTTCACCAGGGTCAAAATCTTTTAAGCAGATTGAGTGCGGAATATTCATGTTTATTAAGAATTCCAAATAGGATTTCGATAACATCTTGTATCAATTATCCGTGACAATAAAAGTTAAAAGTTTAATTTTCAGATTATGTTCGCCCTCTGGACGAGATAGCGTTTAAAATCAAGACATTGTTTTTTTGGACTAAAACTTATGCTCGACTATAAAAGCAGATCGCTTCTAAAATCCCTATTCTTGCGTACACGCAAGGCGTTGGAAGGGCGACCTTCAGGCCCGATGAAAGCCAAGATTCCCTGTGGCGGCATGGATTTTGTTAACCTACGCGAATACGAACCAGGGGATGAAGTCAGGCATATCGACTGGAAATCCTCATCGCGTTCGGGCAAAGTTCTAGTTAAAAAGTTCATGCATGATCAAGAGATTTCGATCCAGATTTTTGCATGCACTAGTGCAAGCATGCATTATTCAACCACTGCATCAACCAAACTAGAAGTGCTAGCAGAACTTGCAACCGCATTGGGTTGGATTGCAATCAACTCGGGCAACAGATTCTCTCTTTTGAAATTTGATAACTCGGTAAAGCGAAGCATCAAGGATGCAAATACAGAAAAACAAGTTCAAGCAATAAGTGCATGCCTGCTTAAAGATCAATTACCATTAAAGGGCCTAAGCGCAAACTTATGGAAAACACTTGCACAAAAGCAAACACCGCGAAGCATGGTTTTTGTTTTATCAGACTTTTACGAACCAATAGACCCTGTTCTTTTTGGAGCCAGCGCTAAAAAGCATGATCTGCACTTGATACGCATTCTTGACCCTAGGGAAATCACTCTGCCAGATACACCCGATATTCTTTGCAAAAACTTGGGGAATAATGAGCCAATGTTAATCAGAAGCTCGGATAAAGATTTGCGCAATCAATACCTTCAACTATTTGCGGCACACGAAAACAAAGTGCTTGGGTTATGCAAAAGCAATGGTGCGGGGTTTCTTCGCATCAGCACATCCGAACCCTATCTTTCAAGCTTAATTAGTTATATCAATAAAACATTCAAAGGTTATCAATAATAACGATGATGCCTTACTCGCTTTTAGTATCGCTGATAGGTTGCTTTCTATTTCAGATAAATGATGGCAGTATCATAGTTCCTGGGTTGTCATCTCCCGCGGGATTCGATGCATCGATTCAAGTTAAATTATTGGAAGAAAAATTGCCCGGTGCGGTGTTCTCGATCGTTCTAAAATTCGAAACCAAAAGCGAAGCTATACTTTCTCAATTCAACTTGGAAGAAAAACACAAGAACGAGTGGGAACTGTTGGCTGCAGGCAATGCCTCGAAAACCCAAACGGAAGGTAAAGCAATTCAAACCATTCCCTTTCTTCTTCGGGCAAAAAAAACCGGTGCGATCGATATCCCCACACTGAAAGCATCTGCATTGCTTGATGGAAAAGAGGCCACCTTTATCTGGGAAAACTGGCTCATACCAGAAAAGTTATTTCCATTTAAGGAACTTGATACGCCGCAAATAAAGGAGGCCCTATTAATTGAAAGCGATTCTCCCTGGCTTGCAATTGGATTGCTGCTATTGATTGCCTTGGGAGTTTTAATGCTGATTAAAAAACCACCCGTGTTGATTACAACAGAATTAAATATTGCAAAAGAGTTAGAAACTTGGCTGAAAAAAGTTGAAACCTTATCTTTGGAAGATTCCATCACAACCCTTGAACCCCTATTGCAAACGGAACTCCAAAAGCAAGCGGATGCAAATGCATCGAATGAACTGGCATCATCAAAATTCAAAGAACTGACACAGCCCCAAAGATTAGTTTTTGAGAAAGCGGTACAGGCACTTCGAGAGATCAAGTATTCGAAAAACAAAGACCGAACCACTTTAATATTCACCATCAAAGAATTAGTAAAAACCCTTTAAAAACATAAGATTTGCGCTCTTTAAGCATTATGCCAATTACTCCGCTTGCTAAAAACAAGAAGCATAGCAAAGCTTGGCAAATAGAGTGATCCTGGCGAAATGGGTGACCGATATCTTAGGTATCGATCTTACAACCAATTTTCGATTGTCATCGGAATGGCTGAAAGAGAAATTAAATCCAAATAAAACAGGGGCCTAGTTATGAACGAATTGAATCCATCGAATCGAAATCTGTTGATCGCAATTGCAGTAACCCTTGGAATATGGGGTTGTGCTCAAAACCCCGGCCCATCTCCTAAAGTTCAGGCAGAAAAAATCAAAACTCTTGAAGAGCGCTTATCCAAGATGGAAGATGACCATCAAATTCTTTTATCAACAAGAGATCAGATGAAATCACGCATCAGTGCACTCGAAGAAGATCGTACTGCTTTAGAAAAGAAACTGATCCATCATAAAGAAGTCGTTCAGGAAAGAGATGATCTTAAAGCGCTTGCAGATGTTAGAACTAGCGAACGAGATGCCAGCCAACTACGCTGCGAGCTATTCAAAAAGGGATTGCAAGAATTGCTAGGCCAGGATGATTCCATGATTTCAACATCCAAACCAGCGCCCAGCAGAGCAATTGTGGGCATACCATTCACATCAAAATAAAGTGCGTCAAAAAAAACGCCAGCTTGATCTGCATGATGCAGTTTAAGCTGGCGTTGCTCTTTTAGTCATGAATATATTCGATAACAGCCTGTCGTTTCATATCAGAAAGCATGCGCTTCATTTCGTACTGCCCAGCTTCATTGCGCAAGCGATCTCGAACCTGTTTTTGCACCTTCTCATCAAAAACCTTTATCCCTGCAAGTTCTCTCTTAACCAACATAATAATATGAATCCCGGTGGGCAATTCGACCAAGGGGCCAACTTCGCCATCTTTTAATTCAAACAGGTACTTTTCAACTTGAACTGGTTTAATCTCACCCTTTTTTCTACCTATGCCTTCTGCGTTTCTAAAGGCACCATCCCCGTGGCAATACTCTTTGCTCAGCTTGGCAAAATCCTCACCCTTCTTTGCCTTTTCAACAATTTTTTGAGCTGTCTCCCGCGCTTCTTCCTGCGATTTCGAATTCCTATAACTAATAAAGATATCCTTCCACTCGACACTATCTTGAATTTGAAACTCTTCAGGATGGGTATCGTAATAATCGCGAATCTGCTTATGACCAATTCGATCTAAATTCGGAATGATTCTGGTTTGCATATACTGCATTGCGATGAAGTTTCTTTCCGATTGCCTTCGAAGCAAATCAAGCGAAATTCCCTGCGATTCCAAAAGCGCCTTGAATTCTGGATCACTCAGCGATTTGTTTCGTTCCTTAAGCAACCGCACATAACGATCAAACTCTTTTCCCGCCATTTCCTGCAACTTATCCAAAAACTTCTTCGCTTGTGGATTCTTGGACAACCTTGTGTAGGCATCCTGAATAACAATCTCTCTTTCCACCAACTGATTAATCGCAGCTTTTCTTTTGGCAGAATCATTTGCCCCCTCGCCAATACCTTGGCTAAGAGTCAACAAAACTTCTTCTTCCAAAACCGCTTCGCCATTAACTAATGCAACAATATTGCTGCCTGTGTTTTTTTGTCCTGGCTTAGGTAGAGATTCTGCTGCAGCTACTTTTATCTCATCGGCAGATGCAGATAAATCATTTTCAGGTGACTGGGCCCGAGCAGCATTTGAAACAGTTGCTGGGGGGTAGTTTTTGGCAGTTTCCTTAACAGGTGTGGAAACACACCCAATCAAACTAAGGCTTATTATTGATAAAACAGCAAATAATCTTCCGAGCAACATAACTTCACCACTCTATTTAGGAGCTATCTATAACCGAATGCACCCGGCTTATAACGATTTTCCCAACGAAAACAAGAGGAAGTAAAGGTTGAGCAATCAATGTAAAGCTGGGCAAGATCTTTCTTTTTAACGGGAAGATCGGGTAATAAAAAGCACTAGACTACAGAATCCTTCCTGCCAACCCCAATTTATCTAGACACAAGGTCCTATGTCTGGTTACTATCCTGAAATATTGAAAACAAGTTACTAAGCTTGCCTGCCCTGCATAAACCTTAATTATGCTTATGTTGGTTGCAGCTTCAGAAACTCTCCCCGTGTTCCTATTTCAAAGGGCAAACCTTTATGTCTAGTGCAACTGTTTCAAATCAAAACCCAAATGCAATGCGATTGCTATGGGCAGGCTTCATGGCCATTTTGGCCGCTGGCGTCGGTTTCGCAATCCGAGGCGGTATCTTCGATAACTGGGGAAAAGAATATGGGTTCACCGGGGCACAACTCGGGGCAATCGGTGGCGGTGGCTTTAGCGGCTTCTGCTTCGGCATTATTATTGGTGGCGTTATCGTCGACAAGGTTGGCTACGGAAAGCTTGTTGCACTCGCATTAGTTGGCCATATTATTTCTGCTTTTGTAACTTTTGGCGCAAGCACTCCTGAAAACGCTTATAACTTCCTATTCTGGGGCATGTTCATTTTTGCCTTTGCGAATGGAACACTCGAAGCAGTAGCAAACCCCTTGGTAGCGACTCTTTTCCCTGAAAACAGAACGCATTACCTCAACATTCTTCATGCATCATGGCCCGCAGGTATGATTCTAGGCTCGGTTGCTGGCTGGATTCTTGACGACAAAATGGAAGTACCATGGAAGTATCAACTTGCTTTGTACCTTGTACCTACTGTTTTATATGCGCTCATGTTTTTGGGCCAGAAGTTCCCAAAATCAGAAGCTGCTGAAAAAGGCGCTAGCTTTATTGAAATGTTCCGCAGCGTAGGTATGCTTGGCGCACTTGTTGCTTGTTATCTTCTTGCACTTTTCTTTGGCGATATCTTTAAGGGTTTTAACCCTGAAAATGCGAAAGTAATTGGATATGGCATTGGTGGCGTTCTACTTATCATCGTCTCCGTGATGACTAATTTCTCTATCGGCTCTTTCCTTCTGTTTGTTCTCTTCGTGGCTCATGCGATGGTGGGTGCGGTTGAACTAGGTACCGATGGTTGGATTCAAAACATAACAGGGAACTTGTTCAATTCCGAAGAAGGGAAATACCTCTTCATCTGGACTTCTTCCATCATGTTTGGTCTACGCTTCTGCGCTCATTTCATCGAAACCAAACTCAAATTATCGCCTATTGGACTTCTGCTTGTTTGCTCAGGACTTGCTTGCTTGGGCCTTAACCTCGCAAGCGGGATGCAATCCTTCTCGATGGCGCTTGTTGCCCTTGGCATTTATGCCGTAGGCAAAACCTTCTTCTGGCCCACCATGCTTGCGGTGGTTGGCGATCGCTACCCACAGACCGGCGCGGTTGCGATGTCCATCATGGGTGGTATTGGTATGCTTTCAGCAGGCCTAATCGGTGGACCAGGCCTTGGCTATTGTAAAGATCGCTTTGCTGGAGAAGAACTTAATAAGACCAACCCTGGACTTTATGCAGAATACAAAGCTAAAGAACCAAGCACCTTCTTGAACCTAGCAAGCACCGAAGCTTTTGGCCTTGATGGCAAGAAACTTGGCGAAGCCAACGATAAGCTTGGAGCAATTCGCAAGAAAATCGAAGCTGAAAAAGGCGATTTAAACACTGCGCTTAGCAAACTCGAACCAAATGATAAAGCGATCATTGAAGCGAGCACACATGGCGATCGGGCTACCCTGAAAGCAGACGCCTATATCCCGTTAACCATGGCTGCAATCTACCTAATTTTGCTTATCTATTTCCAATCAATTGGTGGCTATAAGCCTGTCAGCATTGGTGCTGATTCAGGAAAATAGAAGGTAGCAGTCTAATTACTTATAAACCGAACGCATACTCGATATACTAACCCCATATGAGTATGCGTTCTTTTACATTTCTGGGTACTGGCACTTCTGTTGGCGTGCCAATGATTGGTTGCAATTGCAAAGTTTGCACTTCGGATAACCCACGCAATCACCGGTTTCGCTGTGCCGGCTTGATCAAGCTACCTAATGGAAATATTTTAATCGATACTCCGCCTGAACTAAGGTTACAATTACTGCGTGCTAAGGTTGGGGCGATTCATAGCGTTCTTTTTACTCACTATCACGCTGATCACCTGCATGGTTTAGACGATCTTAGGCCCATACAGCATCTTTTGGGGCAACCAGTTCCCCTCTACTGCGCCGAGGATGTTGAAGACCGAATTCGATCTGCTTTTTCTTATGCGTTTGAAACCGTTAAGCCTGGAAAAAGCAAAACTTATGTACCCAAGCTTTCCTTCGAACGCATTAATACTTCGCCCATCAATGTGCTTGGAGAATTAGTCACCCCTGTGCCTTTGGTGCATGGCCATTTTGATGTTTTAGGCTTTAGGATAAAAGCCATGGCTTATTGCACTGATGTGAACCACATACCAGAAACAAGCATGGAACTATTACAAGGGCTGGATGTTTTAGTATTGGATGCGTTGCGTCATAAGCCCCATCCAGCACACTTTAATTTGGAACAAGCACTTGAAGTAATTACACAGTTAAAGCCCAAGCAAGCGTATTTAACCCATTTATGCCACGATATGGATCATGATGAAGTGGAGTCGAGGTTGCCTAAAGGGGTCAATCTGGCCTATGATGGCCTAACATTTGAGTTTTAGTTTGGATTGCAGCCCAGGAGGGGCAGGACTTGCGACAGGATTTACGCCAAAGATTATTATCATCCAACCAAGGTGGAATACTTCCTCATTGGGATAAGCTTTCACCCCACGAACAATCTTCGGTCGAACGCCAATTAGAAGCAATTGATCTGGAATTCCTTGCGAATCTATTTGCAAAAAGAACAATCCCCTTTGCATTACCCGACATAGAAAAAATCACCGCAGTTCCTGTACTGCACCCAACCACGAACTTTACCGAAGCCAAAAAAGAAGGAATAAACGCACTGGCAAAGGGCGAGGTTGCAATCCTTATGGTTGCAGGGGGGCAAGGCAGCAGGCTTGGAACATTGCAGCCAAAAGGCACTTGGCCCATCACACCGATAACGCAAAAAAGCCTGTTTGAACTTCACTCTGAAAAAGTGCTAACCCTTTCAAAAAAAGCCAATCGCGATATTCCGTTTTTAATCATGACCAGCCCAGCAACCCATGATCAAACCGTTACTTTTTTCACATCGCATGCGTTCTTCGGACTGAAAAAAGAACAGGTCATCTTTTTCACCCAAGGAACAATGCCCGCTGTTGACCTTAATACAGGCGCCATTCTTTTTGAAGAACCTGCAAAAGTATTCGCCAGCCCGGATGGCCATGGCGGCACCCTGACCGCATTGAAAAAGGCCGGCCTGCTAATACAGCTTAAATCTCAAGGCATCAAGCATCTCTTCTTTTTCCAAGTAGACAACCCT
>QWPF01000029.1 GCA_003671255.1 Planctomycetota bacterium
ATTTACAGTGATATTAAAGGGCGCTAACTCTAAAGCTAATGCACGAGTCATAAGTACTACCGCACCTTTACTAGTGGCATAGGGCGTGCGGTTGGCCAATCCTACAACACCTAGCGTGCTCGCAAGGTTGATAATTCTCCCGGATTTCTGCTTCTTCATTTGTGGTACCACTGCCTTGCTAGGAAGCCATGTACCATCAACATTGGTTTGCTGTACTTTTTTAAAATCTTCGTAGGACAGTTCGTCGATGGGGCCACGAATATTAATGCCTGCATTGTTGATCAAAATATCGATGGAGCCGAACTCTTTGATTGTGGTTGCCACCGCTTTTTGAATTTCTTCTTCCGAAGTTACCGTTGCGCTGATTGCGATGGCTTTTGTTTTGTATTCAGCGATGATTTTTTCAGCAGCAGCTTGTGCTTCTTTTTGATTTCTGCTGATGATGACGAGATTTGCCCCAGCAGAGGCCAACCCTTCAGCCATTGCAAGGCCCAAACCTTTGGATCCCCCTGTAACAATTGCGGTTTTGTTCGTAAGATCGAAAAGCTTGATTCCAGGTAGCATGTTTTAACTCCAAGATTGTAAGTGGAATAAGCGAGACTAGCCTAGGATGTGCTCTAGAGCAAATTATTTGTTCTTGTTAATTTCGATGCCTAAGATTGTCAGGTCATCGGTGGGCCTGTCCGGTTTGCACCAATCTTTTACATCTTTCATAACTTGCTTGAATGATTTAGGCAACTTTGCATCACTTGATTTGTGCAGACTGCTTTTTAAATTCTCTTTGCCGAAGGATTGCTTTTCCGGGTTGACTGCTTCAATGATTCCATCGGAGTACAGTACCAATCGATCGCCATCATGAAGCTGTAATCTCTCTTCGGAATAAACCGAGTCATCGAAAAGGCCGATGGGAATTGCGGGCTTATCAAGAACTGTGGGGTTGCTTCCTTTTGGCAGATAAATCATGCCTGGATGCCCTGCAAGGCAGTAGATTAGTTCAAGGGTAGTTAGGTCTAAAACGCAATAGGCGATGGTGAAGAAGTTGTCGCCCATGTTGTCCATGGTGAATTTTTGATTGAGTGAAGCGAGGATTTTCTGGGGCTTTTCGAGTAACTTATTTCCTGCCTCGCCTTGTAACCCTGTGATATGGCGGGAAACAGTCACGGATAAAAGGGCGGCTGGCGCACCATGGCCGCTTACATCAAGTACGAAAAATCCAACCTTGTTTGTTCCAATAGGGAATACATGCAGCATATCGCCTGCGAGTTTTTCGTGGGGTTCAAATATCCAAGCGAAATTGACTCCAGGAAATGTTGGTAAATCATCGGGCAATTGCGCTTGTTGAATGGCAGCAGCAGCCTCAAGATCCCTGTTCAATCTGCGATTTGCAGTCTCTAGCTTTTCATTCTTGTCACCAAGGTTTTGCTTTAGTTCTTCGATTTCACGAAACGATTTGTTAAGCAACAAGTGGGTTTGAATACGGGCGAAGGCAATAGGGAAATCAATCGGCTTGGTGATGTAATCGTTCGCCCCGAGTTCCAAAGCTGCAATGATATCCTTTGCTTCACCCCTTGCAGTCATCATGATGATTGGAAGCTCTAGGGGAGTGAAACTGGTTCTGGCTTTTTTTAATACTTCAACACCATTGAATTTTGGCATCTTTGCGTCAAGTAATACGAGACTGAAATTATTGCTTGCAATAAGTTCTAGTGCTTTCATCCCGTTTTCAGCTGAAACGACCTGAATCCCCTTCTCCATCAGTAATTTTACCAGAGTTTCGCGGTTCCATGCATTATCATCCACCACAAGAATCATTGCACTTGGTGCAGTTTCTGGCTTGTTTATTACAAAACTCGGCATTGAAATCGAAGCACTACTCATATCTTTGAAATTCTTTTTCATTTGAAAAACAGTTAATGCATTACGATAACATAATTCGCTAGGATGTTCCATAGGTTGGAAAAATTGGCTTTTGTTTCATCACTATTATTGTTTGGGATTGTTTTGGTTATTTGAGTAGTATTAAATAGTATCTTGGCTTTCTTTTTCATTTAAAATGGTCTGTTTGCAATATTCAAGGAGTGGCTATGTTTTCTGAAATCAGATTGGGATTGATATTAACGGGAGCTTTTGTGGCTTGTCAGGCAACATTGTTTGCCTGGGAGAAAGAGGTTTTTACCCAGACACCCGAAATTATGGCTTCTACAGAAAATAAAGATGCTCTCCCTCCTGCGATTGCTAAACCTAAAAACTCCAATGAGTTCGCAGTTGGCACCAATCCTTTTTGGATCTGGGGCGCAAATACCAACACCAAATATACTTTGACCAAAGACTTTGCCTGGACTGGTGGCAAAGCCAAGGTAAAATTTGCTTGCGACAATATCGTGAAGTTGAAAATTAACGGGGTTGATGTTGGAGGAAGCTCCGAATGGCAAACTCCCGTTGAAAAAGATGTTACCAAACTTCTGAAAGATGGTAATAATTCCATCGAGGCTCTGGTTGAAAATGAAGGTGCTGCTGCTGGGTTCGTATTTAAAATGGTTATGATTTCTGCTGATGGAAAGTCATCCTATGTGATTTCTGATGATTCTTGGAAAGCTGTTGAAGCGGGTAAAGCTGTAAAAGCCTCTGCTACTAAAAAAGTGGCTAAGTTGGGCGATTCTCCTTGGGGCAATGTTTTAACTGGGGAAGGAGTGGGGGCAAGCGCTTCCAATTCTTCTTTCAAAGTCCCTGAAGGTTTTCAGGTTGAAAAACTTTTCACGGTTCCAAAAGATAAACTCGGATCTTGGGTTTGCCTTACCGTTGACCCTAAAGGCCGAATCATCGCTTCTGATCAAGGTGATAAAGGCCTTTATCGGATTACTGTTCCTGCACCCGGTGTTGCAGGTGATGTCAAAGTTGAAAAATTGGATGTCAAAATGAGTGCAGCGCAAGGCATGCTTTTTGCCTTTGGCAGCTTGTATGTTTCTGTTAATGGCGGGCAGGGAAGTGGCCTTTATCGCCTACGCGATACCAATAATGATGATCAATTCGATGAGGTTGTTAAGCTTAAGGCCTTGCGTGGTGGTGGCGAGCATGGCCCCCATGCACTTAGGTTGTCTCCCGATGGTAAATCTATTTTAATAGTTTGTGGAAACCACACCCTTCCACCAGAAAACTTTAATGCAAGCAGATTACCTAGCAATTGGGGCGAAGACCATTTGCTTCCAAGGCAGTGGGATGCCAACGGCCATGCACGAGGTATTCTTGCCCCCGGTGGGTATGTTGCAAAGACTGATCCCGATGGCAAAGATTGGGAAATTATTAGCAGTGGCTACCGCAATGAATATGACTTTGCGTTGAACGCAGATGGCGAAATGTTTGTCTACGATGCAGATATGGAATGGGATATGGGGATGCCTTGGTATCGCCCGACCCGTGTGAACCACGCTCCTAGTGGCAGTGAACTTGGTTGGAGAAGTGGCACCGGTAAATGGCCTGCCCATTATGTAGATAGTCTTCCAGCAATGGTTGATATCGGCCCAGGTTCCCCTGTGGGCGTTGATTTTGGTTATGGAACAAAGTTTCCTGCTAAATACCAAAAAGCGCTTTATATCTGTGACTGGACCTTTGGGACCATGTATGCAATTCATATTTCTCCCATGGGTAGTTCTTATAAAGCAGTTAAGGAAGAATTCGTTTCCCGCACCCCATTACCATTGACGGATGTTGTTGCAGGAAAAGATGGGGCTCTTTATTTTTCAGTAGGCGGCCGAGGCGCTCAATCTGAATTGTTCCGAGTTACTTATGTAGGTAAGGAATCTACTGCACCAGCAGAACTTCAAGATAAAGAAGGTGCTAAAGACCGTGAGATCCGGAAAAAACTTGAGGCTTTTCATAACCCTACAAAAGTTTCTGCAGACCATTTGCAATTTATCCTCTCCAACCTTAGCAATGAAGACCGATTCATTCGCTATGCAGCTAGGGTCGCTCTAGAACACCAAGATTCCAAAACTTGGCAGGATAAAGTTTTATCTGAAAAGAGCCCAGAACCACTAATCCAAGGAATAGTGGCTCTTGCAAGGCAGGCAGATAAAAGTTTGCAAACCCAGGCGCTTAAAGCGCTTGATACCCTTGAATTCTCTTCACTTTCAGAAAATCAAAAACTTGAAATTGTCAGGGCTTATCAACTCATCTTCATTCGCATGGGCGAACCTGCAAAAGAAGTTTCAGCCAAATTAGCTGCTAAACTTGACTCTTTCTTCCCATCCAATGATGAGAGATTGAATAGAGATCTTGGCGATCTACTCGTTTATTTAAAGTCTTCCACCATTGCAGCTAAAATCACCCAATTGCTGATGCAGCCTTCCAAGCCTGTTGATGGTAAAGAAATGGAAGAGTTGCTTTTGCGAAATCGTGGTTATGGCGGTGGCATTGCCAAGATGTATTCTAATTTTCCTGACCTTCAGAAAAATTACTATCTGTATTCCCTTCGTAATCTAAAGGAAAATTGGAACATCGATCAACGCAAGATGTATTTCACAGCACTTAACGATGCACGAACCAGAAGTGGTGGTTCAAGTTATCAGGGCTTTTTGAACAACATCGAAAAAGAAGCTTTTGATAATGCTACCGATAATGAAAGATTGGCAATCGAAGCTTTGGGCTTGAAAAAGCCTTATAAAGCTCCAGCATTGCCCAAGGCTACTGGCCCTGGTAAGGAATACAAACTTGCAGAATTAGTTCAGCTTGCAGATGGCAAAATGGTTAAGCGCGATTTTAAGAATGGTCAGAAAATGTATGCTGCTTCCCGCTGTGTGGTTTGCCATCGTTATAACGGTGATGGTGGAGCTACCGGCCCAGACCTTAGCCAAGTTGCAGGCCGATTCAGTTTGAAAGATCTTTGCGAATCAATTGTTGAACCCAACAAGGTGATTTCTGATCAGTATAAGGCTTCGATTATTGAAACCAAGAGCGGGAAATTCATCACAGGAAAAGTGGTCAGTGAAAACGCAGAATCACTTATTGTGGTTACCGACCCTGAAGATTCCAGCAAAGTTCAAGATTTGAAGAAAAAAGATGTTGAGTCGGTTAAAGTTTCCCCTGTTTCATTGATGCCACAAGATCTTTTGAAAACCCTCAATGAAAATGAAGTTCTTGACTTGCTTGCCTATTTGTTATCTCGTGGCGACCCATCGCACACGATGTTTAAGAAATAGTAGATGTGTAATCACTTGAAGCTCGAGGCCTTAAGGGTTTCGGGCTTCTTTTATTTTCCATAGCTTGAAATGATCATCGGAAAACTTTAATTCCAATTCGGATTGTTCAAGATCAACATTTGCATTGGTAACAATGTGGTTGATTTTCTGTGCTCTTAATTCTTCAAGAAGAAGTTCGGGGGATTTGTTATCTAACAATCTCTTTTGCCAATTTTGGGCGAGTAAAAGTCGCCTATGCCAATCAAGTACATCTGCATCTTTGTAGGGAATGGCTTTAAAATCGATATAAAGAGGGGCCTGCGCATATAGACGAAATCTTTGCATATCGATGGGAACAATTCTAGTGTCGGTAGTTTTTTTGCCTATGGGTTTAAAATCACTTGAAAGAGATCCGCGGGTGGTGCTTGCTAGATTTGGCACATTTACGGGTAGAAGATAAAGATCGTCGATAGTTTTATTTGTTTTAATATGCGCAAGTATGCCATTCTCGTTTTCTTTAATGACAAATCCTGCTTTAAAAACAGGAATTGCAATGCCCAAGAGTGCGAGAATAATACTTAAAACAACGGAGGGAACGAAAGGTTTGAGCCTCGAAATGAAAGGATTGCAATAAGCCAGCAACTCAGAAAGGATGATCATGGTTGCTAGGGGAACAAGTACCGAGCTTATTCTCCAGGGGAATAATAACGCAAGAGTATTGCTTTGAGTTACGACTTGTAAAATGGTAAGCAAAGCCCCTAGCAAAAAAGGGACAAGAATTACCGTCAATTCTTTTTGCTTTCGAAAAAGAAAGATGGAAAGCATGATCCAAAGTATTTGCAGGCATGCGACCCAGTCAAGCCATAACCCTGGCAAACAATGATGAGGGAGTCTAAATTTAACTAGGAATTCCTGGGCTTCTTTAAAGCCTTCGGATGATGATGGTTGGAAATTGCCCGCAGCATAAAAAACCGAGGGCGTGACCAGCAACAGGGCTAGTATTCCAATCAATATCGCTTTTTTTATCTTTCCATCCAGTACAAGATAGAGTTGAAAACCAAGGATGATGAACGCTCCGCCTAATAAATAAGTGGTGTGAAGGATTCCTGCAAGGCATGTAAACACCGTTGCAGAAATATGCTTCTCAACCAAAAACAGGGACAAACCAAGTAACAGGAACACACCAAAGTTTGAAGGTTGGAACATTGCCCCTAAAATATATTGCCCTGCAACCCCCGCTTGTAAGAACCATGGGTAATCATGCCCGAATAGACGATATGATGCCCATCGTAATGCTGCCGAATTAATAAAGATAAATATTGCACTGAAGAGCGCATAATGCCCTATTTCAAAAGGTTTATTATTATTTTTTCGGTGGTAAATGATCCAAGCGCAAGAAAGGAAAACCCCTTGCAGCATTGCGTAATACAAGTAGAAGATGTTTTCATGAACCCATGTGATGCTCAAGCAGACAAGTCCGCTGAATAGGGGGGTTGGATCGGTGGTGTTTCCTAGCCAGTCTTTTTCAAGATAACCTAATTTTGCTTTCGTGAAGCCATGCAGGAAGTATTGGTTTTGATTGGAGTAATAGAGTGGCGCCTGAGAGTAAGCCATGCAGAATAAAATAATACCAGCAATGCCAAAACCTAGAGTATTCGTTTTATACAGTCCAGATTCGTGCTCTAGGTTTTGTGGCATGGTTTATAAAACTGTTAAGGTAATTCTTGAATTTTGATATTTCGATAATACACTTCAGCCTTGGAATTACCATGGATTTGAAGGCCAATGAAACCAGAAGTTTCAATGGTCGCATCAGTTTCTGTGTAATCACAGGTTTTTTTACCATTGAGGTATAATTCGATCTTGTTGCCATTGGCGTGGATTTTATAAGTGTTCCAATCTTCAAGTTTTTCGATTTCTTTGACAAGCTTGGGGTCAGATTGGACTAGGAACTTTTTCCTGCGGGATTCATCGTAAAGACTACCTGAAATAAGATTGCCTTTCTTATAACTACCTATGTCAGCTTGAAAACCAAACATCTCATTGGGCGGATTTTCAATGCGTTTGCTTCTGAACTGGATGCCCGCATTCGGGTCGCCATCTTTGCAAACAAGCTTGTAATCGAGTTCGAGGATGAAGTTTTTAAAACTTGATTTGTAAGTGAGGAATTCATTCTTAGGGTTGTTTTCGAAGGAACCACCAACAATAACTCCATCTTTTACACGCCAAACTTTTTCGTTCCCATCCCACCCTTGTAGAGTTTTTCCATCAAACAACATTACACTCTTGGTGCTTTCTTGAGAAATTGCAACGCTAAGGGCGGTAGTGAAGAAAATGAGGCAGGGTAGAAGTCGCATGGAACTATTTCCTTTCTTGGATCTATAAAAGTTGAACCATTCGTAATCTTCATCAGACATTGGGTCAATCATATTCTGTTTAAATCGCAAAAAGTGATGAGGGATCTTAAGTTGATGCCCGAATTGTTAGATAGTGCTATGAATTAGTTAATTAGATTGGTTAGAATAAAGAATTGAGAATGCAGCTATTATTGTATTTTATTGGTTGATGCTTTTGGGAATGATTATGAACAAACCCTTTATTTCTTGCAAAGGCCCTGTGCCGAGTGCTAATAAAATTGGCAGGCGGGAATTGCTGCGCTTGGGTTTGGGCGGATTCACAAGCCTTAGTATGCCCGGACTGTTTAACTTGCGAAGCCTTGGTGCTTCTGAAAAACAGGCGGAAAAAACTGCGATTATTCTCGTTTGGCTAAGGGGCGGGTGTAGTCATTTAGATACCTTTGACCCTAAGCCCGATGCGCCAGCAGAGTACCGCGGACCATTCAAGCAAATTAATACCAAAGTACCCGGTATCCAATTAACCGAATTGCTTCCAGGGCTTGCAAGTATAGCAGATAAATACACCCTTCTGCGTTCGATTGCCCACTCGGGTGGCGGTCATCCAGCGGGTTCCTTGCAAATGCTGTCTGGTGATCCAGATGCTCAAGATAAACCCGGCCCTAGATATCCTGATTGGATGTCGATTGCCAATTACTTGCGATCAGGTGATGCCAAGGGTATTCCTAACTATATCGCAGTTAACCCCGTGGATCGTTACGATAGTTTTACCATAGCTGGTTCCACCTATTTAGGGGGTGGTTATGATGCGTTTAAAATTTTAGGTGATCCAAACAATCCTAAATTTTCCATTCCTAATATCGGGCTTAAGGATGATGCGCAGCGGGATAGGCTTGCTGAAAGAATTGGCCTGCGAAAGTCGCTTTCTCAGATTTTAAAATCCATTGACGACTCAAGTAATTCCTTGGCTATGGATCAATTTGAACGACAAGCGTTGGATATGTTCCTAAGTTCCAAAGCGCAAACAGCTTTTGATCTTTCGCTTGAATCTGCGAAAGTTCGGGAACGCTATGGAATGAATTCCTGGGGGCAGCAGTGCCTGATGGCTAGGCGTTTGGTGGAATCAGGTGTTGACATTGTAACAACTGAATTTGATGGTCCGCTTTGTGGCAGGGTTGCCAACTGGGATGATCATGCAGTTAATCATCATGTATTTGATGCTTTAAAATACCGTGCCCCATTCTTTGATCAAGCTGTCACCGCCCTTATCGAAGATGTTTATGCACGAGGATTAGATAAGCGTGTATTGGTTGCAGTTGGCGGCGAATTTGGCAGAACTCCCCGTATTTCCCATGTTGCAAGTAGTGGGGGAGGGGTTGCTAGCGCAGCGGCAGGCGTCGTCCAACCCGGTAGAGATCACTGGCCGCGAGCTGGATCTTTTCTCTTTGCAGGTGGCGGTATTCAAACAGGGCAAATCATCGGTGCCACCGATAAAAAAGGCGAAGACCCCATCTCACGCAAAGTCTCTCCCGAAGATTTTCTTGCAACCATTTATCAGCATCTTGGTATTGATTATAAAAACATCACATTAAAAGATTTCAGTGGTAGACCCACCCCGATCATCAGGTCAGGCGAAGCCATTGCTGAACTTGCTAGAACTTGATTTGTATTTAACCCTCGTTTTTCTGGGTTACTCTCCATCGAGGCACACCATGACTAGGGCATTTTTCTTGGTTATTTTTCTTATCTTTACCCCTCTGCTGTTAAACGGCCAAGAACCAATCAATAAGGTTTTCAAAGCAGGTGCTGCGGTAGTTGATATTTCACCCACGAATTTCCCAGTCATTGTGAATGGCGGGTTTCTCGAAGCCCTCGCCAAGACCAAAGTCGATGATCTTTATGCACGGGCCTTAGTTCTTGATGATGGAAAAACACAAATTGCACTTGTTGTTGTTGATAGTTGCATGATGCCCCGTGATTTTCTTGACCCCATCAAACTCATGGTTCAGGAAACAACCGGCATACCTGCTGGTAATATTATGATCAGTGCAACGCATACCCACTCTGCCCCCGCTGCTATGGGAGTTTTGGGCGCGCGGGCAGATGAAGCTTATAAATCTTTTCTTGCACCGCAAATTGTTCGAGCCATAACTTTGGCCCATAAAAACAAAGTTCCCGCTCGAATAGGTTGGACTGCATTTCACGACGATGAACATACTTTTTGCAGACGATGGATTTATCAACCCGATAAAATGCTTACTGATCCATTTGGCGATAAAACTGTAAGGGCGAATATGCATCCCGGGCATAAAAATCCCAATGTAATTGGCCCCTCCGGGCCTGTCGATACTGCTATTACTTTGCTTTCGGTTCAAACAGATAAAGGTAAACCCCTTGCGATTTTTGCAAATTACTCCATGCATTATTATGGAAGCCCTGCTGTTTCTGCTGATTACTATGGGCATTTTTGCAACGCCTTGAACCAAAATATTAACGCCAATTCTCCGGGTTCCAATAATGTTTCGATTATGTCTCAAGGAACCAGTGGCGACCTTATGTGGATGAATTATGGCGATGTTGCACCCAAAAGAGATGTTCAAGTATTTGCTAAAAATATTGCAGATCGTTGCTATAAAGCTCTGGAAATGATTTCTTACAAGGATTGGGTTCCTCTTGAAATGAAGGAATCACTTTTAAGTTTTAATAAACGAACGCCAGATAAAAAAAGAGAAGAGTGGGCACGATCCCTTATCTCTAAAATGGAAACTTCCCTTCCTAAAAACAGAGACGAAGTCTATGCCAAGGAACAACTGTATCTCCTCGAAAAACCCAGTGCAGAATTAAAACTTCAGGCAATTCGAATCGGTGGGTTGGGTATTGCCGCGATTCCAAACGAAGTTTTTGGCATCACTGGAATTAAAATCAAAGAACAAAGCCCTTTTGAACTTACCATGAACATTGAACTTGCCAATGGGGCTGAAGGTTACATCCCACCTCCAGAACAACATTCCTTGGGTGGGTACACGACCTGGCCCGCGCGCAGTGCAGCACTTGAAGTCGGGGCGGAACCTAAAATTGTTGAAGCTTTACTGCTTTCTCTCGAGCAACTTTCTAAAACAAAAAGAAAGTCGCGAACTCCCGCAGCATGTGATTACGAGCAAATTATTAGCAAAGCATTCCCCGCTGCTTATTGGCGTTTTGAAGATATCGAAGGAAATACCTGCATCGATTCCTCTCCCAATAAAAGCCATGGGCGTTACTTGGATCGTAAGGCTTTTTATCTTCCGGGGCCTCAATCTATTGTGTTTGGGGAACAGAAATCTAATCATGCTGTTCATTTTGCAGGCGGAAACATGGTTGCAGATATTAAAAATATTGATGATATTTACACTATCGAAGGTTGGATTTGGAATGGCCTTCCTTTTAATGCACGCAACATTGCAGGCTACTTTTTCTCTAGGGGAACCGCAGGAGACAATGATCCATCAAGTGATCATCTCGGAATCGGTGGCACCGCCAACCCTGGGCATCTTTTTTATTCCAAAGGTAATAGCTTGACACCTTTGCTCACAGGAAAAACTGTCGTTTCATTGAAACAATGGCATCATGTTGCATTGGTTCATAAAGGAAGAAAAGTTACTATTTATCTCGATGGTAAAAAAGAAATTGAAGGCGATGTAGGTGCATCCAGCAAAAATTCTACTTTTTGCATTGGCAGTCGTCTTGATGGATTGTTCAGTTGGGAAGGAAAGATTGACGAGGTCGCTATCTATCCCAATGCATTAGATCAAAAAGAAATTTCGCTTCGTGCAAGTATCAAATTAAAACCGTGATTTAAAGGATTCGATCACATGAATAAGTTGATGGCTGGTAGTTTTATTTGTGTTCTAGTTTTTGGCTCAATTTCTTTTGCCCAGACAAGGGAGCAAAAAGTTAAAGATGACAAAACCAAAAATGAAGCTAGTGGTTTTTGGCATTACAACAACTTCACCAAGGGTGTTGAAGACGCCAAAATTAACAAAAAGCCAATGATGGTTGTTCTGCGTTGCTTGCCTTGCGAAGAATGTGTCAAGTTAGACGATGAACTTATGGAAAAAGATACTGTTATAAAATCGCTTTTGGAAAAGTTTGTTCGAGTTCGGATTGTTGGCACCAATGGTTTGGATCTATCACTTTTTCAGTTTGATTACGATCAATCCTTTGCAATTATGTTTTTGAATGCAGATGGTACCATTTATGGTAGGTATGGAACGCGATCGCATCGGACTAATTGGTCGGGTGATGTTTCTCTCGTTGGTTTGGGCAAAGCAATGCAAGAGGTGTTGCAATTGCATGAAAATTATCCAAAAAACAAACCATCTTTGGTGAATAAGAAAGGGCCGAAGCCCGATTTCGCATCGCCTGAGTTGTTTCCATCTTTAAAAACAAAGTATACTTCAAAATTAGATTACGAAGGAAAAGTTGTGCAAAGCTGCATTCATTGTCATCAAGTAGGCGAGGCGATTAGGGAAAATCTTCGTTTGGGTAAATCGAAGATTTCTGAAGAAGTGCTTTTTCCCCATCCCCACCCCAAATCAATTGGTTTGGTATTTCATCCCGACACTTTAGGAACTTTGATCGAAGTAAAAGACAAATCGTTTGGTGATAATTCAGGTTTTAAGAAAGGCGATGTTGTTCGCACGATGAATGGTCAGGCCATTATTTCAATTGCAGATGTTCAATGGGTGTTGAATTCCATTCCCGCACTTGGTGGAAAAATTCCTGTCGAAGTGCTAAGAAATAATCAAAATGTAAACTTGGAGTTGTGTTTGCCTGAAGCTTGGAGAAGGCTGGATGATATATCCTGGCGTTCTTCATCCTGGATGCTGAGAAGAATGGTTCTTGGTGGGATTTTGTTGGAAAGCATGAGTGCTGAAGAAATGAAAGCCGAGGGATTAAAAGAGGATGCCATGGCTTTAAGGGTCAAGCATGTTGGTCAATTTGGTCCGCATGCAACTGCCCATAAAGCAGGAGTATTGAAAGGAGATATCTTGCTGGGTTTTGATGAGAAAACAAATCTGCTAAGGGAGTCGGATATCTTTTTCTACGCTGTTGATTCTAGAAAAGCAGGTGATATGGTTTCGCTGACACTTAAAAGAAACAAAAACATACTGCAAATCAAAATACCGATCCAAGAGTAATCTGCGACCAAAGTTACTCTGCAAGCGAAAGAAGCAAGGCTGTAGCTGCCCACCCGGATGCAGCAACGGATATGAATTGATCCTTACCATGGGGGAAACCACTTTCATAATAGGTCTGAAATGGTTTGCTTCTGGATTTTACAAACCATGAGCCATCTTCTTTTCTGGTTTTAATCAAATATTTAACACCATCCTGAAAAGCCTTATCTTTATTGGAGAGCATTTTAGTAAAATGCAGAGAAACCAATGCAGTTGCTGTTGCATAAGGATCAGAATCCAAGCTGTCTATCTGAGCCCAGCCACCATCGGCTTTTTGTTTTGCGATTAATGCTTTTGCAGATTTTTCGATGATAGATTTATCAGCCTTTATTTCAGAAAAACCTAGAAGTTGAAATACTTGATCTTCGTTTGTTTTGGGCGATGTCTCTAAGATCCAAGCTGCTGATTTCTTTGTTCTTTCTTCAATCTCTTTAGCAAGTTTATCACTACCCCATACTCTTAAAGATCTAAGTGCCAAGTAATTAGTGGTGAAATGGCTTGCTTCTGAAGGTGGGCGATTTGATGTCACTTTCCAATACCCATTTGATGCCTGATGTTTTAAAAAATAGGTGACTACTGCATCCGTGGTTTCATTCGGTTTAATGCCTGCTAACTCAAGAGTTAAAAGTGCGTAACCTGCGGTATCTGCTTCCCCTCCAGTTCCTTTGCCTTCTGAATACTTTTCTTGATTCTTTTTAAGGAAGTCTAAAACAAAATCAGACTGTGCCTTTATTTCTTCCGTGGGAATGTTGAAGTTTCTTTTTTTTGCTTCTGAAAATGCAAGCATGGGGAAAGCTTGATTATGGCAGCCAAAACAACTCTTTTTTTCAATATGACCCTTGGCTGCCACCCTTAAAAGATCAAGGGATTTCTTCATTTCTTGTTCTTCAGAGGCGTGCATTTTTAAAGGGTATAATGCAGCCATAGTCGAGCAAAGAAAAGTAATAGCAATAATCACTGTTTTTGATTTTAACATAGGTATTTTACGCCAGAATATTTTGGATGATGTTGCCATGCACATTGGTCAATCTTCGTTGAATACCATTGTGATAGAAAGTAAGTTGTTCGTGATCGATGCCAAGAATGTGGAGGACGGTTGCATGAAAGTCATGCCATGCAACAGGGTTGGTTGCTACCTTCCAACCAACCGGGTCTGATTCGCCATAGGTTGTTCCGTTTTTTAAACCTGCCCCTGCCATCACCACTGAGAAAGCGTATTTGTTATGATCCCTTCCAGTTCCAATGGTTGTTGAAGAAGATTGGGCAAAAGGAGTTCTGCCAAATTCAGTGGTGAATAAGACCAGAGTATCGTCAAGCATTCCTCGTTGTTTTAGATCAAGGATCAATGCTGCAACTGGTTGATCAATTTTCAAAGCTTCAGCGGAATGATTTTCTTTTACATTTTCATGGGCATCCCAGCTAGCTCTTGGGCTGCCTGCAATAGGGCCCCCTGAGTATATCTGAACAAAGCGAACTCCTCGTTCCAAAAGTCTTCTAGCAAGAAGGCATTTTTGAGCGCAAACAGAAGTTTCTGGCCGGTGGATACCATAAAGGTTTTGAATATGCATGGGTTCGTTGCTGATGGTTGTAGCTTCAGGAACAGAAAGCTGTAGCTTTGCCGCCATTTCATGGGATTTAATTCGTGCAGCAAGATTTGTGTCGCCGGGGAACCCTGAGAGGTGCGTTGCGTTTAATTGATTAAGGAAATCAAGAGAGTCAATTTCTTCAGCATTGCTTCTAGATTTTGCAGGATAAAGGTTTTTGAGGGGCTGATTACCTGATTGAAAAATAACGCCTTGGTGGTTTGCAGGTAAAAAACCGTTGGACCAGTTGGAAGCACAACCGTTCGGCTCACCTCTACCATCGGGGAGCACGATAAAGACTGGGAGATTAGCGTTTTCAGAGCCAAGGCCGTAGGAAATCCAGCTTCCCATGGAAGGGAAGCCATTTGAGTTAAACCCACTGTTTTCAATAAAGAGTGCGGGTGTGTGATTTGCAGAATCAGAAACCATGGAACGAATGATGGTCAAATCATCAGCGCATTTGGCAATGTTTGGGAATAAGTCGGAGATGTAGAGGCCAGAGTTGCCCCGTTGTTTGAATTCCCAATCGTTTTTTCGGATCAATCCAACTTGATTAAAGAATGTATCCGGGACTTTGTCGGTGAGTAGTTTTTTACCATGAAATTTTTCGAGTTCAGGTTTGTAATCAAAGGAATCAAGATGTGAAAGCCCGCCAACCAGAGATATTTGAATTACTCGTTTCGCTCTGATTTTCTTTGGTTTACTTTTTTCTTTGTTATCATTTGCAAAAGATTTCTGTGCCAAAACACTTGCTAAGGCAGTGATGGCAATACTTTGGCTGCCGTTACACAGGAAAGATCTGCGGTTATTAAAAGAATCATACATTGTAAGATTTATTCCAAAGTGAGAAATTCGTTGGTGTTTAATATTGCCCTTATTAAAGGGGTAACTCCATGTTTTTCTACAAGGGCCAATGCTTTAGATTTTTCCGTATCTAAAGGTGGGCGTTGAAGCAGATGATTGAAAATATGGTTGATTTTTTGGTCCGTGGAAGTTAAAGCATCAAAGCTAGGGTGATTTTTGGAATAGGATTCTGAAAGATTTTGTGTGAAAGGCCCATTCCAGAATGCCAAAGCTTGAATAGGTGTTGTGGTCTTGCTTCTCTTTGGAGCCGCAGAAGAATTGTCGGGGCAATCGAAACTATCAAGCAATCCTTGATTAGCGCCACGCGGAGTAAAACGGTAAATACTATGTCTGGAAAGGCTGAAGTCTAATTTTTCTATTGGATGATAGTAAGTGGTGCCGTTGTTTGATTCTGTTTTATAATCAGAAAACCCGGGGCCATACATTTCTTGATTGAAGGTTCCGCTAGTTTTCAGAGCAGAGTCGCGTATCGATTCTGCATCTAATCTTCGGGGTGCCCAGCGCCAAAGATAACGATTGTCAAAATCTTTTTTGAGTGAATCAGCAGAGGGCTTTGATTCTTGTTGGTAGGTTCGGGATAGAACAATAGTTCGATGAAGTTGTTTCAATGAAAAACCAGAATCAATAAACGATTGGCTTAAGTAATCAAGAAGTTCAGGATGGGTTGGTTTGGAACCATTGAAACCAAAATCGCTGGGGGTGTCGACAATACCGTTACCAAAGTGGTAATGCCAGATTCTGTTGACGATTACCCTTGTAAATAAAGGGTTTTCTTTGGCCGTAATCCATTTAGCAAGAGCAGTTCTTCGTTCGGGGTCAGAGGAGTTAGGAGCGATTTTAGTTAAGTTACCCGGAAATGACGGAACAGGAATATTGCCCGGGGCAACTTCGATTCCGGGTTCTGTCACCTGTCCTCTGTTGAGAAATTTGGTGGGTGAAGGAGAAACGGAAACAGCGGAGTAAATGATTGCGTTGCCCTTCTTGCTGGATAACAACCTTGCATCAGATTCAAGCTTCGCAATTTTATCTTTGATCGTTTTCCGAAGAACTATCTGCTCTTGGTTTAAATTAATTGTAAGATCGTTTTCCGAAATGAAAACTTCGGATTCTTCAAAAAGTTTAGAGATGTCGCTCGAGTTTAAAGCTTTATCGAAAACTCGGGCTTTTAAAATAGTGCCTGCAAATAAATGGTTACCACTTGGCGGTTCATGCCTGATGCCAAAAGCAATGATGGAACCATTAGCAGGAAATACTGCTAATCCTTTGCTTTGATAGGGTGCGCCATAAGTTTTTCCATTGCGATAAGCCGTAATTTTACCATCATCTGAATAAGTGATTGCAAGATGAATAGGTTTTAAATGCGCTTCATTTTCAGGCATACCTTTAAAAGATTGAGTTCGATTGTGAAAATTACTTCCAGCCATCCACTTGGCGGACTCTAATTCTGCAAAAACAATGGAATCAAAAAGGTTTCCATCCGTGGTTTCAACGGTGATGGCACCACCACCTTTTTGCTCCAAATTGGAAAGGATGACAACAGCCTCTAAAGTTTTTTCTTTCAGATCATTTTTTAAAGTGGAGGATCTTGCTACAGAATTCTTTCCATCTAATTCCAATCCTTTGGGTGTTAGTTTTGCATTTCCTTCAAGTTTAAGGGTTAGATTTCCCTGAGAGTCTTTATCGCCTTTGCGAAAATCCCACTGGGCAATTGGTTTTGATATTATCGATTCGGCTTTAGCCCCCATCTTGGTGAGTGCGATTTTTTCGATATCCGACAACGCTTTATACAATTCCGCTTTTTCTTCGTTTGTTTTTATTAGTTGCTTTACGATGGTTTCATTAGGGATAGGCCTTTCCCCCTGCCGAACACCAGAAAGATTGGCAACCATTTGATAATAATCATGCTGAGTAATCGGGTCGAATTTGTGATCATGGCATCTAGCGCAATTGACGGTAAGGCCTAAGAATGTTTGCCCAATGGAACTTACCAAATCTTCCATTTCGTCTTGCCTTGCTTGTTCTTTAGCGTCTGCATTTGACCCTAATACGGTGTTATGGATTCCAGCAACTAAAAAGCCCATGGCTAATATTGAATCTGAAGAATCAGGAAAAATACGATCACCTGCAATTTGCATTTGAACAAATTGATCGTAAGGCATGTCTGCGTTTAATGCATTGATTACCCAATCGCGGTAATGCCAAGAATTTGGCCTAGGGGCGTTTCGTTCAAACCCATCTGATTCACCATAGCGCACAATATCGAGCCAATGCCTGGCCCATTTTTCGCCATAACTTGGCAAAGCAAGAAGTTTGTCGACCACCTTTGGGAAAGCATTGATTGATTTATCTTCGATGAAATCAGCAACATCTTCGGGCGAAGGGGGTAGGCCGATAAGATCTAGGTAAACCCTGCGGATGAGAGTTCTACGATCAGCAAGCTCTGCGGGTTTTAGATCAAGTTTTTTTAAGCCATCGAAAATGAAGTGGTCTAAAGGTTGGAATGCATATTTGTGATCAACTGAAGAAGGTAAAAGAGGTTGTTGCAAAGGGCGAAGCGACCACCAGTCTTTTCCCGCTCTTTTTGAAGTGGTGGTGCTGAAGATATCGATTTTGGTAGTAGGATATTTGGCCCCACTTGTAAGCCAGTTTTTTAGATGGGCAGAAGAGGTTTTGTCTAATGGTTTTTTCGGAGGCATTCGGTTTTCATCAAGTACGTCTTTCATTTGGCCTTTTAAGAAGTTATTTATTTCGATGCCTGGTCCGTTATCACCACCTTTTAATAGATTTTCGCGTGTTGAAAGATTAAGTCCACCCTTTGGTTTGGCCCCTGAATGGCAGTCCAAGCAGTTTTCAACAATGATTTTCATCGCAACATCATCGGGAGATTGTGCGAAAACTACCATTGATGTAGATAAAAAGATTATCAAGAATAATGGTGGTTTTAACATTTTTTAAATCAATCCTTGGATTGGTGTCCCCAAGCTTGCAGGAAGTGTGAATCCATCGGGGCTTAGTCTAGTTTCTGGGGCGATTCCTAGCAGGTGTAATAATGTTGCTGCGAAATCTTCTGGGGATACGGGGTTATCTTTGACATAAGCAGCAGTGGAATCGGAAGCGCCATAAATCAAACCTTTTTTTGCTCCTCCGCCAGCAATCATCGCACTGTAGCATTTTGGCCAATGATCTCTTCCGATTGCAGATCCGCCCTTGCTAATTTTTGGGGTTCTCCCAAACTCACCAACCAAAACAACTAAGGTGGAATCTAGCAATCCTCTTGTTTCAAGATCATCAAGAAGCGCACTGACTGCCTCATCACACCGGGGCAGGGCCCAACCTAGGCCGTTCCAGCCGTTATCGAAAATGCTGATCCCTGCATTGCCATGCATGTCCCAGGTTTCTAGGCTGACGAATTTTTCTTTGGGTGCAAGGCCTGTCCATGCAACAACGCCAACAGTGCGAACGCCTGACTCGATTAATCTTCTTGCAAGGAGAAGATTTTGGCCCATGGGGTGCATGCCATATTGTTCACGGGTTTTTAGGTTTTCTTGTTCTATGTCAAAAGCTTTTTTCGCTTTGGTTCCCGTAAGGATATTGAAAGCTTTGTCCCGAAATTCATTGATTGATTGGTGTGATTTGTTTTTGTTTGCAGAAACTTCCATTTGAGAAAGCAGTTTAATGCGATTAGCTAGTTGCTCGGTAGAAAGCCCTGCGGGTTCGAATGCATTGATTTTGAATCCGGGTATTGATGGATTTTCGAGGTGAGTGTTGCCAATTAATAAGGGGCTATTCCCCATGCCGAGGTATCCACCAGTAAGGTAGGTGTTATCAGGGGGGGCAGCGCCGCCACCAAATTTTTGCAACCATACATAGGCGGGTATATCGCCTGGGCTAGGTTTTAATTTTGTAACAATCGAACCAAAAGCTGGAGCATTTAAAGGCGGGTTGGATTGCCCTGCAAGCAGCATTCGATTGGCAATATCATGCACCGGGATGGTATGACTCATTGAACGGATGACGGTATATTTGTCCGCTTTCGAGGCAAGTTTGGGCATAAGTTCGCCCACTCTGAAACCGGGAAGTTTGGTAGCAATGGGTTTGTAGGGGCCTCGGATGCCTTCGGGGGAATCGGGTTTTGGATCCCAGGAATCGAGTTGGCTCAATCCCCCATATTGGTAAATGAAAATACAAGATTTAGCTTTGATGGGCTTTGTGTTTTGATCTGCACGAAGAATGTTTGGTAGGCTAACTCCCAGAGCAGATAGTGCCCCTACTTCAAGCAGGTTTCTTCTGCTTAATTTTTGCACAGAGGGTGAATTAAGATTGAACATGAAACTAAGACCATGCAAAGGTCTTCCTACCTACAGGTGTGCTTTTATAGATCCTACGGGGATGACTATAAGCTCAATTGATTATGAGGCTTTACGAAAGATTTTGCAATCATTCTGATGAATAAAGCTGGGAATTTTAATCAAGTTGGTGAAGGCTTATAGCAATTAATTGGCACTAACTGCAACTTTAGGTGCAATTACTTCATCGACATAATAAAAATCGATGTAACCGATCATCATTTCTTCCCAAGTTTGTTCGCCAAAGAAAACGGGTTTCCACGGAGCGGGATTAGCGGGGTTCAGTTTGGAATTATCGAAATGTGCAACACATTTGATTTTACTTCCCTTAGGGATTTTCAAGGGTTCTTTGAGTCGATAAGTGTTCTGCCAGTTGAAATCATACTGGGGCACGGAAAGGATGGTTTCTACTTTGCCATCTGGGTAATGAACTTGATATTCAAAATCTTTTCCTCGAAGGTGCATATGTGGAAAGAAAGTAAGGATTACTGCATCTTTTTTTGCAGTGATGGAAGATACAACCTCGTGATTAAAGGCAAGAGGCGGGATAAGAAACATATTGTTCGCTATGCCATGAGTCTCGATGTTTTGCTTGGGTTTTTCTTTGCAGAAAACAAAAGCAACTTCTGAGCGATCTTTTTCTTCTTTGCCTGTGGGTGTGTAATGAATCTGCCATATGATGTCGGATCCTGCAGGGATTCTTCTTCCCATTCCTTCAGGGTGAATGACGGGTTCAGCACCGGGTGCAGTTGCAGCAATCCAAACAGGTCGCTTTCCTTTGCCGGGTTCACGATAGAAAACAAGTATATGATGAACCACAGAACGATTACCTGGCCTAGGCTCAGCAGCTTTAAGCCACATATCTTCTTTGAAATTGGTTTTAACGCTAAAGTATTTGTAACCAACGGTGCCTTTTGCTTGCACGGTAACTTCCTCGGGAATCTGAAAAACAATGTCGGGTTTTCCTAATCTCCAGCCTTCGCTAAAAGCTGGGGGTTTTGGTGCCTTAGCAAGATCGCCCGCGGGCATGCCTGCATCAACCCATGAAGCAATTTGGGCGATTTCTTCAGAGCTTAATTTTCGTTCGTTTGCGAAATGGCCAAAGCGCGTATCTGCATGCCAAGGCGGCATGGTGTGAAGCGAAGTTACTTCTTTAATCATCGCCCCGTTGTTTTTTGCGTCTTCGTAGGAGAGTAATGAAAAGGGTGCTGCGGTTCCCGGATGATGGCAATCAGCGCAATGTTTGAAGAGTAGCCCCGCGATATGAGATTCATAAGTGATTTTGGAACTGACGGATTTAGATAAATGAGTTATCAGGCAGCCAGGAGGTTCCGTAAAGGCCACGGTTACTTTCTTCAAATTTAAAACTTGATCAATGGAGTTTGCGAGATCATTGATCGTTGGGTTTTCTTTTCTAGCAGTGTTACTAATCTGATCATCGATTCGCCCTTGGTATTGGATGTTTCTTCGTTGGTCTAGCACAAATGCTTCACTTGATCTGCGGGTTCCAAATAAGCGCAAAGTGATTTGTTCAGCATCATAAACAACAGGGAAGCTGATTTTAAAGTCACGCACATGATTGTTGATTGACTCTTTATTGTCGCCCGAGTTGGCATAAACCCCAATGAATTGTACTTCGCTTTTTTTGTACTTTTGGCTTAGTTCGTTAAGGGTGGGAATATAGGCGTTACTTACGGGGCAATTTGTACTAAGAAACACAAAGACCAGACTCTTACTTTCGTTAAAGTCAGAAAGGGAGGCTTTTTTATCGTTAGGCAATGGAAGTACGAAGTTGGGAATTTTCCTGCCAATCGAACCGGGTTGTGGATTGTTTGGATCTGCTTTTACTTTCGGGCCGTAGGACTGATTGAGTAAAAGTGCAGAAACCAAAATTAATGCGTTCATATTCAATTACTTTCATTAAACAATTAACAGCAACTTCAAATATCAACACTTAAGCAAGCCAATAATTACAAGTATTGCATAAAATAATTATAGGCTATTTAGGGTTGCTAATACACCATAAGTGCTGGAAAGTTCGAACAAACAGTTCTTTATCTGCAATCGCAAGGGTTGCGTCTGTATGTTCTTTCAAAGAGTTTTTTCCTAGCTGTTTGAATACAGGCTTTGCCTCAAGAATGAAAGTATCGCCATTCTGGTCGGTTGCGTAAAGTTTGCCATCAGCATAAATCATACTACCCCAATGATTCGCCCCCAGTCTTTGATTCTCCCAAAGGTCTTTCCCTGTGAGGATGTCAATGCATTGAATGTTTCCGGGTCCAGCATTTGCCATGAAAAGGTAGTTGTCGTGAATGATTCCAGTTCCGATGCGCTGTGGGTTTTTGGCAGTGTTAAGCCATAGCTTGTGGGATTCGGTGACATCGCCTTTGCCATCGGTTTTTACAGCCATTGCGCTTCCGTGATAACCCGACATTACAACTACGGTATCTTTTTCAATCAATGGGGAAGTATAAACTAATTTGGTGAGCCCTTTGCAAGTCCATATGAGTTGCCCGTTATCAGGGTTATACGATTTAATATTGTTGGGCCAGGGCATGATCAATTGTGTGGCATCACCCTTGGTGTGAAGTACAGGTGTGGCCCATGAACCAAGCCAATCTTGTCCTTTTTCAGTTGCAGGGGAACCACCGGGCTCATTGGCACGCCAGATTTCTTTTCCTGTGGCCTTATCAAGTGCAAGAAGGAAAGAGTTTTCTCCCGGGCCGAAATTTAGGATGACAAGATTCTTGTAAAGTATGGGGGAAGATGAGTTACCCCAAAGATGAATACATTTGCCTAAATCTTTGTTCCAGAGAATGTTTCCTTCAAAGTCGTAGCAATAAATGCCCGCAGATCCAAAAGAAACAATAACTTTTGACCCATCCGTGACGGGGGTGCCAGAACAATAAGGGTTGGTGGAATGGGTGGGTTCTTTTCCTTGGAAGTTGACGGATTTCTGCCAAAGAACTTTACCATCTTTCCTGTCAATGCAAAGGAGGGCTCTCTCGGATCCCTCTTTATTCAATGATTGGGAGAGGAAGATTTTGTTTTCCCAAATGATAGGGCTTGAGCTTCCCGGCCCGGCGAGTTTTAGTTTCCACTTGATGTTTTCAGTAGGTGACCAAGTGCTTGGCAGATCTTTTTCTGAGGACTTTCCATTGCCTAGAGGCCCTCTGAAAGCGGGCCAGTTTTCGGCATGAAGGCCCGCAGTTACGCCCATCAATAGTAGTAATGCTAAAGCTTTAAGGTGCATGTTATTTCTTTTGGTTAAATAGCCATTTGAGCATTTCGGGATCTGAATAAGCGTTGACCCAAGAGTTATGCCCAACCTCAGGGTAAAGAGTTACTTTCGGATTACCACCCGCTTTTTTGATTGCTTCGATCATGTTGGTGGAACGCTGTGGTTTAACCACGGTGTCTTTGCTTCCGTGGAAAGCCCAGATGGGAATTTTAGCTATTATCTGCGCGTCTTTTTCATCTCCGCCTCCGCAAACCGGAACCGCAGCGGCAAATAAGTCGGGCTTTCGCGCAATCAAATCCCAGGTGCCATAACCCCCCATGGATAACCCTGTAATATAAATACGGTTTGTATCGATAGGGAATTGAGTTGGAAGAGAATCGATTAGTTTGAGGAGAAGAGTTGCAGGATCGCTTGGTTTTTCTTGCCTTTGATGAGAGGTTGCAGACCAATCGACTTCTGCCCATTTTTTATCGTTGGGGCATTGTGGCGCAATCAAGAAGCACGGATATGATTTTCGTGAATCAGGTTTAGCAAAATCTTTAACACCATGGACGAGTTGTGCGTTGTTGTCTGAACCGCGCTCGCCTGCTCCATGAAGAAAAATAACTAGCGGATATTTCGTTGCTGGCGCTGGGTTTTCAGGTTTCATCATCTGATAAAGTAGTTTTTCTTTTCCAGACTCAAAGGTTTCTTTTTTAAGGTGAGTACGC
>QWPF01000003.1:0-69262 GCA_003671255.1 Planctomycetota bacterium
TTAAGGAAGGAGGCACCATTGGTGTCATTACCATTCAACAAGGCAGCACCATTTAACAAGGCAGCACCATTTAACTCGGCAGCACCATTTAAGGCGGCAGCACCATTTAAGGCAGGGGCAGAAATATTCATACCAAGCTGAACCATTGCAGGTTTTGATTCAGGTATTGCAGCAGCCCACCTTTGCTTGCATTCGGTTAGAATTCTGCGAACTTCCTCTACATAGGTGCGGTGATCCTTGGCATCCCGCAAATCGAGGCAAAAAATAAACCGATCCTGAACTTTAACAGATCCAATGCCCTTGGGTTTACTGGCTTCTTCGCCTTCCTCATCTTCGTCGTCGTTGTTGTCAGCGGGCTTGATATTGGTTTCGCCGAGTTTTCCCTGAATGCCATCCCGATCCAACAACCAATAGGCTGCCCGGGGATAAAGCCAGGAAATCACGACCATGTCGCCTTGAACGCCTTCAAGATAAAGCCTGCCAGTATGGCCTTCATGCAAATCGTAAAGCGCGGGAACTATACCTAGGTCAATGCCTGGTTCCATTAGCAAGGCTGCTGCAATTTCTTCTTCTATGGCTCTGCGATTAGGGTCTTTACCCTGTGCCTGAGACAAAACCACAGTAAGTTTTTTCTGACTCATATTAATCATCCCCAATGTTCATTTTACCTTTTAACATGCGTTGGGCTTTTTCCCAATTCTCTGCAAGAAAAACATGGTAGGCGTTTGCATCCATTAAGCTATCGATAGTGCCATCCATTTCAAACAACCAGCCTTTATCGTAACCATTCACATTAATTGCAGAGGGATCTGCCAAAACTTCAGGATTAAAACAAAGCACTGTTCCCTCGAGAGGGGCAAAAAGGTCCGAAACAGCTTTCGATGTTTCAATATGACCGATTTGTTCCAGCAGAGCTACTTTATCCCCTGCATTCACCTGCCAATCAAGAAAATAAACATCTTGCATGAGTTTGATGGCATAGGAAGAAAACCCAAAGCGGGTTTTTCCAGCAACAACCCTGCACCAGAAATGATTACGGGAATAATACAAATCAGCAGGCACTTCTGCCGCATACTTACCCATCATGAATTGCAAAGGCTCGCTCATACTGTATCCACAACCTTACAAAAAACTAAGTGTATCGGGCATTTAAATGATCAGGTTCAAAAAATCTGGGCAACAACCTGTCTACCTGAAGCAAACCATCCATGGTGACATCGGCCGAATTTTGACCAAGTTTCAACCATCCTTCTTTTTCAAGCGACCCCCACTGAGAGTCAAACTCCTTGAATATTTGGACCTTGAATTTATTTTCAAAGTATTCTGATTCAAGGTGTCCGGTTTTAAGCTGCAAGATCATTTCTCGGATCAACTTTTGATGCTTTGTTACGGGAAGAGCTCTGCCCAAAGGAATACTTCCCTTCTGCAATTCACCAAGATAGTTATCCCAAGCATCCAAGTTTTGCAGGTGAACCCCATTGATATGCCCAAAGGAAGCCACGCCTGTTCCAAACATATCTGCCCCATGCCAAAGCTCATCCCGGTAAACAAATTTCATCTTCGCCTTGCTCCGAACTAAAGTGTAGGCGCTGGATATTTCGTACCCATTTTCCATCAAAGTTTCAAAAGCATATTTTACCCAAGCTCGCTTCGTGGGCCAATCAGAAACGGCCAAAGGATCAGGTTGGTCAACCTGCTTTAATTCCTTTGAAAACACGGTGTTAAAAGGCAACTCCATCTGATAAATAGTGATGCAATCAGGTGCAATTTCAATTGTTTTCTTGATGCAATCTTTCCAGTTTTCTGTGGTTTCACCCACCATACCTGCAATGAGATCAATATTTATCAGGGGAAAATTCAGCTCCCGTGCCCAAGTGTATGCCTTAACTATTTCGGCCGAATGATGGGCCCTGCCATTCGATTCAAGAATCTCATCATTAAAATTCTCAACCCCCAAGCTTAAGCGCGTGACGCCCATCTCCTTAAGCGCTGCGAGCTTATGTTGCTGAAGAGTACCTGGCTCGCATTCGAAAGTAACTTCTCTAGCCCCATTCCAAGTAAAAGAGTTTTTTATGCCATTAAAAAGTTTTTCGAGCTGATTAACACTCAAATAGGAAGGAGTGCCTCCACCAAAATAAACGAAGTCAAGATCTCTGCCGCCACGCACAGGCAATTGGGAACAAAGGGCAATTTCTTGGATAAGCGCATCAAGGTAATTATCGACATCCTTGGCGTTTTTATCGGTATAAACCCTAAAGTAACAAAATTTACAGCGTTTCCTGCAAAAAGGAATGTGCGCATAAAGCCCCAGAGGCGTGCCCGCTTCTGGCGCAGAGTTTAAAACCTTCTGGGCCTCTGATAAAAAAGAAGGCTTCCAAAAGGAAAAAGGAGGGTAGTTGGCTACAAAATAATTACCCAACTCGGTTTTTTCACTGGAGGGATCGCTCATGAATCAAATTTCCCGGCTCGTTTCATAAATTATTATTCTAATATAATCTACCACTAATCCACACTATCTTTCTCAAAAACCGTAAGTAAATCAAACTTTTTACAATCTAATGTTTGAAGTTTAAATCGCAATCGCTAAACTTAGAAGATAAGCCGAAGTGGCGGAATGGCAGACGCGCCGGACTCAAAATCCGGTACCCTCAAAGGTGTGTGGGTTCAAGTCCCACCTTCGGTACTATTCATTTAGACATCATTTTATGTTGTTTTCCGGTCATTATCACTTATGAAGTGGAAACCAAAAACCTGTAAAGTTGAAACTCTTGGTTGTAAAGTCAACCAATATGAGTCGCAATATTTTAGGGAAATGCTCGAACTTAATGGCGTAGTCGAAGCTTTAGATAACGAAACCCCCGATCTTTGCATCATCAACACCTGCACCGTCACCCATGATGCAGACGCCAAAGGCAGAACATTAATTCGGAAAATCCACTCCCGAAACCCAAATACCAAAATCCTAGTAACGGGATGCTACGCAGAACGCGACCCCAAAAGCATTGCAAATATCGATGGGGTATCAAGCGTAATCGGTAACAAAGAATCCTTCCTTTCATCGCTTGCAGAATTTGGCATCGACCAACGCCCCTTAAACATTACCCGATTTGATGACCACCAAAGGGCCTTTGTCAAAGTTCAAGACGGGTGCCTTTTAAATTGTAGTTACTGCATTATTCCATCCGTAAGGCCTGCCCTCATCAGCAGAAAACCCGAGCTAATCCTTGCAGAAATTGCAGACCTTCAGCTTTCGGGTTATCAGGAAATAGTTCTTACCGGCATCCATTTAGGCCATTACGGTATCGATCTAAGTAAAGGTAAAGAAAAAAGCGAATGGTGCAGACTATGGCACCTGCTCGAAAAAATAAGTTTAAGATTCCCCAACCTAAGAATTCGCCTAAGCAGCATCGAGGCAGCAGAAGCTCGAGATGATCTGATCGAGGTAATGAAAACTCATCCCTTGGTCGCTCCTCACTTTCATTTATGCCTACAAAGCGGCTCAGACGAAATTCTGCGTCAAATGCGCAGGCGTTATTCAAGGCAGGGTTTTATCGATCGATGTGAACGCATTTCAAGTGCTTTGGATAGGCCGGGGTTTTCAACCGACATTATTATTGGATTTCCTGGAGAAACCGATGCCGATTTTGAATCCACCTGCGAATTAGCGCAAAAAATCGGGTTCTTTAAAATGCATTTGTTCCCTTACAGCCCGAGGGAAGGAACGCCCGCAGCATCCTTAAAAGACCCAGTTCCCGCACCGGTAAAACTGCAAAGACGAAAAATATTAGAGCAAATCGAACAAGAGAACCTGCAAAAATACCAACAGCGCCTCTTGGGAATTAATGAACACATACTTGTTGAATCAAAATCGGTAAAAAGATCAGGCTGGGTGGAAGGCACCTCCTCACGCGGAATTCGGGTAATGCTACCCGGTATGATTGAAGCAGTACGCCGTAAGATGATCCCAGTAAAAATAACAGGCATTTATCAAGGTATGCTTGAAGCTGAACCACTTCCCTATCAAGAAACAGACGAATTAATTCTGCTTCCAGCAAAACAAAGAATGCCCCTTGCATTAATCTCTGTATAAAATCTGCCTATACAATTCCCTTTTTTAATGCCCGACGATTTTATAATTAAATTCGCCGTAAGTATTCCCTGCTTGACATTAGTAATGACTGGGCTAAATTAATAGAAGAGAATAATTTAACGCCATTGATCCGACCGGAGATTTCCCATGAGCCAATTCAAATTTATGAGTTACGAAAGACAGGGTGATGGCCTCTGTCTAAGGTTTAAGAATTTAAGACCTTCCGAACTCGAGATCCAAGACTCATTTCAAGAAATCAAAAAGATCATAGCCGATGAAAAAGCCAACAAGGTTGCACTTAGCCTTGGGCCCAACATGGAATGCATGTACAGTGTGTTTCTCGGGAAAATAATCTCCCTACAAAGGCAATTAAATGAATTAGGCGGTAAGCTTGCTGTTTGCCATGTCAGCCCACAGGTAAAATCTATATTTGCAGCATGCAAATTGGATGACCGGTTTTGTTTCACCGAAGATTTTCCAAGCGCACTGCTAGCCCTGAACAAGTAAGCATCAGACTTTAACTGATTGCCACTTTCCAGAGCCAAACCTGTAAATCAGTAATATTCCCCGTACAAACAAATCGATAAACATAGCCAACCAAGCCCCGAGTAAGCCCAAAGCCAACTCGGGGAAAAAGATATCGTCTGATGGATTTCTTGCAAACAGGAATGCAGCAGGAATCCTTAGAAGAAAAAATCCAATGCAAGTATAAAGCACGGGCACCCGAGTATCCCCCGCGCCCCTCAGCGCTGAAGTCATGATGATGCAAGAAGCCAGAAAAGGCATCGCAAAAGCTATTAACCTAAGTACCGGCGCGCCAATCCGAACTATTTCAGCTTGAGCAGGATCAGGGCAAAAAACCAAGAACATAGCATCCGCAAAGAAAAAAAACAGCCCTCCCATGATCGACATGAATACAGCGCCCAAACCATAGGCTGTCCATGCACAACGGCTTGCCTCGTTTGGCAGCCCCGCTCCAAGGTTTAAACCCACAAGTGCAGTGGCTGCTGTGCCAAATGCAGCACCAGAAAGATACCCCAACGCTTCCCATCCCAATGCTATTCCATGCGCACCACCTGATGCCTCACCCAATCGATTGATAATCGCCAAGAATACAAACTGCCCTACGCCAATACCAAGGCTGTCAACCCCTGCGGGCAGACTCACCCTAAGTAACCTTCGAATCAATTCAAAATTTAATTTTTCTTTCCAATCCCATTGAAGCGAGGAAGTTCCCCTTAATAACAAGAACATAACTAAGAGACTTCCAGAAGCATGACTTATCGAAGTACCAAGAGCTATACCCGGGAAACCAAGCTGAACTATTCCCAGAAATCCCGTTGCAAGAATAAAAGATAAAGGAATGTTAAGCACGGTTACAAAACCAAGCACCATCAACCCTGTAAGTGTATTTCCAGCCCCAACCATGCAAGCAATACCTGCAGCTTCCATCATTTGAAAGGGAAGCAGGATGAAGATATTAAAAAGAAAGCCATAAGCTTCTTGCGCAGCAACCCCCTGAAGCCCGATGAGGGACAAAATAAAGGGTACAAAAGTAATGGCAAGAATACTCGCAAGCAAGCCAAACAAAAACGCAAGAAGCAGGGATTGATGCACGACTTTGGATGCGGATTTAAAATCTCCCGCCCCGACAAATCGTGCAATTAGAGCGGTACTACCCACGGTAACAAGAACGCTATAACTAGAAATCAGCCAAGAGAAGTATTGGCCTGTGGTTTGAGCAGATTGAATTGAAAGGTGTGAGGAAGAATCGCCAAGCAAAAATCTACCTGCGATAAAACGATCCCATAGATTGATGATCAAATGAAGAAATTGAAGTATCAAAGCGGGCCAAGCCAGATAAAAAACTTTTAGCAGGGTGGACTTGCTTGGATCGGTGTAAAAGCTGTGCTTTACAACAGGATTTACTACTGCTGAACCACCCATGTTTCTCCTTTAAGAAGACCAAACTTATCATTGGGATGAAGGGTAAAGCCCGGGGCGGTGACAACCTGCCCGTTAACTTGGATTTGCCCCTCTTTAACCAAGAATTTAGATTGGCCCCCGGTACCCCCAATACCCGCTTTTTTCACCGCCTGGGCCAATGAAATTGACTCGGTGGAAAGTTGCAATATCTTGTCACTTTTTCCTTCAGCTTGCTTATCCATGAAATTCTCCAATGCCATCACTCAAAAATTAGGTATTATTACATTAGGCCAAATTGTAATTAAGGCCCCTGTCCCGACCATAAAACTTTGGGAACCCTTGCAATGAATGATATTATCAAAGAAATCCAAGAACTAAAAAAACAAAAAAAAGCTACGATTCTAGCTCATTACTATCAAGAAGGGGAAATCCAAGAAATCGCTGACTTCAATGGCGATTCTCTGGCTCTTGCCCGAGCAGCAACCAAGGTGGAAACCCCCATCATTGTTTTTTGTGGTGTTCATTTCATGGCCGAAACAGCAAAAATTCTTAATTCTGCAAAAAAAGTATTACTCCCAGACCTTCAAGCCGGGTGCTCTCTCGCAGACAGTTGCCCTGCAGACAAATTGGCTAGGTACCAGGAAATGCTTCGAATCAATGGCAGAAAGTTCCAGACTGTAACTTATATCAACAGTACTGCCGCTGTTAAAAGCCTTTGCGATTGGGTGGTGACCTCGGGGAATGCCGAATCGATTGTTAAGAAAGTGCCCTCAGATATGGAAATTCTTTTTGTCCCCGACAGGCACCTTGGGCAATATCTGGAAGAAGTAACAGGCAGGAAAATGATTCTTTGGGATGGTGCATGCATGGTGCATGAAATTTTCAGTTTGGGCGACCTTTTGGCGATGAAGAAAAAGCTGCCCAGCTCCATGGTGCTTGCGCATCCAGAGTGCCCTGCTAATATCCGGGCTTATAGCGAATTTGTTGGTGGTACCGAAGCCATGCTAAATAAAATTGCAACTTTCAAAACCCCTACGGATTTCATAGTTGCAACGGAACCGAACATGATGTGGCAAATGCAAAACCGTTACCCGCAGCACCGTTATCACCCGGTACCAGGGATAACCTGTGCCTGCAATAAATGCCCGCACATGGGTAGAAACACATTGGAAAAGCTAAGGGATTGCCTAATAAACGAGTCGCCTGAAATTGTTTGGGATCCTTGTTTTGATCGAGCCAAGGAAGTATTAACCCGCAGTCTTTTAAATTAAGAAAGCATTGCTTCCATGCAACCTGTACCTTCAAGATTCCTTATTCGGCTTGCACGAAAGTGCCTGAATCACCCTGGAGTACCCTTGGCCAAGGGAGATGCATTATTAGACCTATCCAGCGAATATACCCTTGCTAATTTATCTGGTTTGGATGGGCAGGAAGAATTCGCAGAGATGCGGATGTGTTGGAATGCCCAAGGGTTGGGATTTCAAGCCACCATCAAGGGCAAAAAGCAACCCCCAGAAGGCGACCAAACCCGACCTAGAAGCTCCGATGGTATTACTCTTTGGCTTGACACCCGCGACTCAAGATCAAGCCACAGGGCCACCCGATACTGCCATCAATTCCATTTTCTTGCATCGGGGGCAGGGCCGGATCGAGAAGACCCATGCTTCGTTCAATCGAAAATTCACAGAGCCTTGCAGGATGCGCCTTTTTGCACTCCAAGTGAAATCATGTTTCGATGCACCAACGAACCAGGTGGTTATTTCATGGAAGCCTTTTTACCATCGCAAGCACTTGCTGGTTATGACTCAGAGGAATGCCCTAGATTAGGCGTTTGTATTCAGGTGCATGATAGGGAGTTGGGCAACCAGATATACGACAGCACCTTGGATTTCCCTTTTTCGGAAGATCCAAGTTTATGGAGCCAAATGATATTGGTTCAACCTGATCAGGATGAAAAGACAACTAAGAAGAAGGCAGGGAGAACTTTAACTTCTAAAGCTGAAAAATCAAGCAGAAAAAAAACCGAACCCTAAAGCCCTTCCTCTGCTGCTTCTGCATCCAGCTTCGCACGAAGTGGCCCACGGTAGGTGATTCTTCCTTTCGATAGATCGTAAGGAGATATTGCAATCGTTACTATGTCGCCAGGTAGGATTCTGATAAAGTTTTTACGGATTTTGCCAGCAATATGCGCAACCAATTCATGCCCATTATCAAGTTTTACCTTAAATTGAGTATTTGCGAGGGCAGCCGTAACCTTGCCCTGAACCAACATCGCTTCTTCTTTTGCCATTAAAACTCTCCCAAGCCAAAAATATAAACCAAAACGAACACTTAAAAAATAAAGAGGGTTCACAAAGAACCCTCTTCAAAAACAAAGCAGCATTACTTTGCAAGCTTGCTGCGTATTTCACCGATAGTTTTAAGCAGCCCTTTGAAAGGATCTGCAAACTTCCCCAAACCTTCAGACATCAAAGTTTCTTCCAGATGCTTCATGTTAATCTTGGCATCAATATCATCCAAGATTGCCTTTGCAGGCATAACATCAACTTGCTTGGTGAAAGTCTGACCACTCTTCTGAGTCGCATCATTCGTTTCAGGGGGATTCGTTTCGATATCCGAACCTGCAAACGCCGCTACATACTTGTATGGTGCATCAGAAGGCTTTTTAGTACCAGTGCTCGCAAAAATAATCTCTTGCTGCAATGGTAAATTTTTGTCAGCCCAGAACTTTTGGTTCATTGCACACAATCTTTTAGCGTTCACGATCCCCACCATGCCTTGAGCCTCAGCAGAAAGCGTAGGAGCATGTTGTTCGGTATAAACATCCAAACGGCTAACAAAAATACTATAAACCGATTTGAAGTTTTCGAGTGACTTACGACGCTGGGCACCGCGCCAAATTGCTGCTCTTGCTTCCAAGTATTGTCTCTCGGAAAAGATCAAAGTACAGTTCAGGGTAATACCAGCGGCACAAAGTTCTTCCAATGCTGCCAAGCCACCGGGCGTTGCAGGAACCTTGATCATACGATTTTGGTGGCCTTTAGCCCACTTCTTACCAAGTTCGATGTAGTGAGCTGCTTTTTCTTGAACAGAAAACTTGCAGTCATTGTCTTCAAGCAGTGGATCCAATTCAAAACTTACATAACCATCATTACCTTTGGTGGAAGTCCAAACAGGAAGAAAAACTTCTTGTGCTTGGGATACCAAAAGATCGGTCATTTTCCAAGCCAAGCCTGCATCATCAAGGCCTTCAGCAGCAAATTTGGTTATTTGATCATCAAAACGATGTGTCCCCAATAATTTTGAAATGATGATTGGATTGGAAGTCGCACCTGTCGCGCCCATGGCACGATTCACTTTAACCAACTCTGGGTCGATGGAATCAAGCCAAAGTTTTGTGCCCGCAGTTATTAAAGATTGTAAAGGAGTACTCATGCTATGCCCTCTGTAAAAATAAGTTATTCTTTTCTTCCAACATTTCCCAAACAGATATCTTAAGCATTTATACAGATTGTTGCTATTAGTTTTTCTAAAATTTAAGCTTATTCATCCAATATTTACATCTGTTTAGTCACATCAAGAGGAGAGAGAACAAAATTGGTGGGTCAAGGCACGGTTAACGATGCCCCATTATTAGCTTCATTTAAACCCAAAATGAAAGGCACCGCACTTTTCGCCCAAGTATTTGCGGAGTGGTAACTCGAAGCGCCATCTCCAAATGCAGTTTTTAGCATATCGGTATTAATAATACCGGGGTTTAAAGGGATTGCAGCCATTCCTTTGGGCAATTCCTGCGCCAAGGCTTTAGTCAAACCTTCCACTGCATACTTCGTTGCACAATAAGGCGCAAAATTTCCAGAAACCGATCTACCCCAGGCAGAGCTTAGATTGACAATAATACCCTTTTTTGCAGCAATCATTGAAGGGACAAAAGAACGGATAACATTAGCAATTCCCTTGATATTTACATCGATTAAAAGGCTAAATTCTTTTTCGGAGATTTCCCATAAAGGAGCAGGTTTATTGATAAGTGCTGCATTATTGATCAGTAAATCAGGCAATCCATGCCCCAGCACAGATCTTGCCCAGCTCGCAACAGATTTTTCCTGCGTAACATCAACAACCGCAAATTTTCCTTGAGGCACCTTTTTTTGCAGTGCCTCCACATTCGCCTCTGATGTACCACAACCATGAATCTCATGTCCAAGTTCAGCCATACCCAACACCAAAGCTTGCCCAAGGCCTCTTGTTGCTCCTGTAATCACAATTCTGAGTTTATCTTTTACACTCATCGGAATTCCCTTTTTAAAACCAGCGCGATTTATCAACTCCATTTAACAACGGTAACTGATTCAGAAACCTCTGCAAATTTTCCACAAGAAATGCCAGATGCCTCGAAGCTATGGGCGGAGCATACCCCGCAACATGCGGAGTCAGAATCACTTTATCGCTCATTTTCCATAAAGGATGCGTTTCAGGCAGCGGTTCAATTTCAAAAACATCTAACCCCGCACCTGCAATCAAACCCTGTTCTAAAGCTTTTACAAGATCATCGAGCACAACAATGGCGCCTCTGCCTATGTTGATCAAAACTGCATCATGTTTCATCTTCTGGATTAAATCTAAGTTGAAAAGTTTTTCGGTAAGCGGTGTGTGAGGGGCAGCGATCACAACATAATCAGAGGATTTGAGAAATTCATCCAATCGTTCCATGGGCCAAGGTTGCGGAATTTCTTTTGAGGGTTCCAAGCAAAAAGGATCAAGCCCTATGCAACGCATATTAAATGCAGCACCTCGCTTGGCAACTTCTTTTCCAATGCCCCCTAAGCCAAACACCCCGAGGGTCTTTTCGCTTAAGACTTGATGTTTAAGATCGATGGAATTAGTGACACCCGGGCCACTGGCAAAATCAACCCTGCCTTTCTCGCCCCCAAGAGGAGCCCATCTTCCCTCCACTTGCTGCATTACATATCTGTGCAGGTTTCTTGAAAAACTTAGCACCATGCCCATCGCATGATCTGCAACCACATCAGAAAAAATCCCCCGCATGTTCGTCAACACTGATGGATGTTTGATAAGATCGGGAAAAACATAATGTTCCAAACTGGCAGTCATCGACTGCACCCACTTGAGTTTGCCTGCCTTCCCTAGCAATTCGGGCGTGATTTTCCCTATAAATCCATCGGCATCAACAATTGCATCCATTGCGTCTTTTAACGAGTTGGCGTTAACCACTTCGTGAGGATCTGCAATTGCTTTAAATTTAGAAGCACGCTGTGCTTCAACAGTCGGAAAGAGTACAATTTTCATTTTTACCGCATTCGAATTCAAGCTGATTTTCGCGACATTGGCATCTCTTGCAAACAACTTGCATCGGTACCAATCAAGATGGGATTATCATACATTTCGAAGGCGCTGTCGAGGGGTTTCGAATAACAAGCCACCGTTTTTATCATGAAGTAATAATGCATTAAGCTTCCTATGATTACTACCATGTGAAAAACTTCATGCGGGCCTACCAAACCAGGAATGATCACGGGTTGATGGGCCAAATTAAATGCCGCTCCCAAACTATAGATGATCCCACCCATTATGAAAGGCCGGGCTTTTCTCTCTGTTAGCTTCTTCAACAATTGAAAATAAAGCAATAGCCCCATCCAACCCAACATGAGATAGACCGTGGTTCGCACATAAAGGGGCATCGTGGTACCACTTACAATAACGGTTATTCCTGCACAGGAAAAAAACCACATGCTGGATAGGAACATGAAGCGCCATCGCTTTTCCATGAACACTAATGCTATTGGAGTACAAGTACCTGCGATGAATAAAAAGATGCAAACATGATCGAGCGATCTACATGCTTCAATAATTCTTTCTGAACCCCAGACGGAATGAAATAAACAACTGCTTGCAAAACACGCAAGCATACTCAAACCATAGATAAGCAAACCAAGAGTTTTAAGTTTATCCTTGCGGGTTCGCCTCATCAGCAATACCAATGCGGGGATGCAAAAAAGCACCCAGGCACCATGGGTCATGGCGCTGACAGGCTCTCGAATTGGTATTCCATCAATCATCCGAACACCCATAACCAAGCAAATTTTCTAAAATGATGCCTAACGCTCACATCAATGGATCGACCCTGCTTCCAGCAAACTTTATGCAAATAAGCTTCAAATCAGATGAATTCAATACCTCTGAATCCAGTTAACCGTTAAATTTTAAAGAATAGAGCGATTTCTACTGCTAAATCGTTAAATAAGTCTATAAGTGAAGCATCAATTTGAGGGTTTATTGCAATGAGCTATCGAAATTTGAGGCAGTGCGTCACGGATCTTGAAAAACACAAGCACTTGATTCGTATCGATATTGAAGTTGATCCCCATTTGGAAGCAGCGGCTATCCATCGCAGAGTCTTTCAGGCAAATGGCCCTGCTATTTTCTTTACTAATGTCAAAAACTCAAAATTCCCCATGGTGAGTAATCTCTTTGGGAACATCGCCCGGGCAAAGTTCATATTCAGGCATCAACTTGCCACGGTGGAAGCCATGGTTGCCTGCAAGGCTTACCCCGAAAAAGTGCTTAAAACACCTCTGCGATGGCCTAAAGTGCTGTCTGGTTTATGGAACTCGCTTCCTCGAATTGTGCGAAGAGCCCCTTTGCTGGAAAATCAGACTCTTATTTCAAAACTGCCTCAATTAGTTTGCTGGCCTAAGGATGGGGGGGCTTTTGTCACCCTACCTCAAGTGCACACCGAAGATGTGGACAGCCCGGGTTGGAGGTTTTCCAACATTGGTATGTATCGCATCCAACTATCAGGTAACCAATACAAAACCGATGAAGAAGTTGGATTGCACTACCAATTACATCGAGGCATTGGCGTTCATCACAGCAAGGCCATCAACAAGAACAAACCCTTCCGCGTTGCGATTTCTGTGGGGGGCCCGCCCAGCCTTGCGGTTGCTGCTGTTATGCCTTTACCCGAAGGAATGCCTGAAATATGTTTTGCGGGCGCTCTTGGCGGCAGGCGAATGGACTTGGTTAAATTTCCAATGCCCTCCCCCGATATTCGACCCATGCTACTTCCTGCTGAAGCTGATTTTTGCATCGTTGGCGTTGTTGATCCGACCAGACTTTTGCCTGAAGGGCCGTTTGGAGACCATCTCGGATATTACAGCCTTGCGCATGATTTCCCGGTTATGAAAGTTGAGGCGGTATACCACAGAACCAATGCGATCTGGCCTTTCACCGTGGTGGGCAGACCGCCACAAGAAGACACAGCCTTTGGCGACTTGATCCACGAATTGACCGGCCCCATTCTTCCCACGGTCATCCCGGGCATCCATGCTGTCAATGCAGTCGATGCAGCAGGGGTTCATCCTTTATTGTTGGCCATTGGCAGCGAACGATACACCCCATACAACGCTCTCGTAAGGCCCCAAGAGTTGCTGACCGCAGCCAACGCAATATTAGGCCAAGGGCAACTCTCTCTTGCCAAATTTCTACTGATCATCGCAAAGGAAGACAACCCTGAATTAGACATTAAAGATATCCCATTATTTTTCAGACATCTACTCGAGCGCATTGACTTCTCCAACGACCTTCATTTTCACACACGCACTACCATCGACACGCTTGATTACAGCGGCAGTGGTTTAAACCTCGGATCTAAAGTGGTATTTGCTGCTGCGGGCCCGGTGCGAAGAACGCTTCCCACAACCATCCCCGAAAAGCTTAATCTGCCCAATGGTTTTGATGCACCGAGGGTTTGTCTGCCCGGTATTCTCGCAATCAAATCTCCACCCTTTCAATCTCCACAAAACCAAGATGCCTTGTATTTCTGTGATGCATTTAATCCCAGCGATACCATCAACCAATTCCCAATGATTCTTCTTGTCGACGACAGTGACTTCGTAAGTGCATGCGAGAGAAATTTTCTGTGGACGGTCTTCACCAAAACAAATCCCGCCAAGGATATTCATGGCATAGCTTCGGTCATTAACGACAAGCATTGGGGCTGCATAGGTTCTTTGGTGATAGATGCAAGAAGCAAACCGCACCATGCCCCTGCTTTAGTCGAAAATCCTGCAGTGGAAAGGGCGGTAGATGCTTTGGGCGCAAGAGGCGGACCCCTTCACGGAATCATCTAAACAACCACACTTATGGGGCCTTAGGCATTGGTTTTGGAGTAACACCTTTGATTGATTCCAAGGCATTTGCCGCGGCTTGCTTGACTGGTGCGTACACATCTTTTTTTGCTACCAGTTTCGTCAGGGGATCTCTTGCTTCTCTTGCCTCCACATTAAGGCTTCCAAGTGTTAGGCAAGCGTTAAAAACCACCCAGTTGTCTTTATCTTCAAGAAGATCAATCAAATCGGGGACAGTGGGTTTTGCTAGAGCCCCTATCACCGAGATTGCACGCATGGCTTCCAACTTTACCTGCAGATCACCTTGTTTAAGCATACGGCTTAGAAACTGAACATGGGTTGCAGCACTTAACACATCTTGATTTGCCAAGCCCACCTTGGCCCAAATCGCAAAGATCTTGTCGCTGCCATTGGCTAACTCGGTCAAGGCTTTGTCTACCCCCGCAGACACCATAGCGTTATTTGGTTTACCTAGAAGCGCAATTGCTGTTATGGCTGCATATCGCACAGGAATAGCAGGATCTTTCAAGGCAATTAAAGCCGCTGTTACCGCTTTGACATCTGGCCCTGTTGTTTTATCTATGCCAAATTTTACAAGGGCGATCAAAGCGATCCTCCGCACTTCATAAGCATTTGGATATTTTGACGCATCGACCAGAGCTGCGATGGTTCTTCTGGCATCTACAGGATCAAATCTTTGCAGGGCATTAATTGCAAGATAACGCACCTGAGCTTGCGGGTCTTCTTGGGCTCTTTTTGCAAGAGCATCAACCGTTCTGGGAATATCTTTGTCTAAAATTTCTAGTACGCTTAGCGCCATCACCGCTTTTACCCGCACTCCTGCATCGGGATCTAGGCAGCGATCAATGACGGCAGGAATCGCTTCCGAAGTGGAGGAACCATAATTAGGGATTGCACTAAGTGCAAAATCGCGCACGCTTGGGTCTTTATCTTTTAGATCAATAATCCAAGATTTCAGCGATTTAATCGGGATTTTTGGGGCAATATCTTTCTTTTCCCCACCCTCTTTCTTTTCTCCACCCTCTTGAGCCCATGATGATAAGCCTATGATCGTGAACACTAATAACGATATATTCCAAATTCCTATTCGCATGACTATCCCCCTGAAACTTTAGGGCTGACTAAATATAGAACAAGGATTCACAATACTTTTGCGCATAGCAAGACCGCTTTTCAGATATCTTACTTGCAGAATTGGTTTTTTATTGCCAATATAGGTGGAGTTAATCCTTCCAAAAGGTTTTTGACATGCCACATAATTTTCTGGTAGAACCCGAATTGAACATGAAACCACTCCTCCGAATAGCTTTGACATTCCTTGCCTTGATTCTGCCACAAAGCATAATTGCTGCAGAAGATAAAGTCAAAACAAACACCCTCACAAGTTATTTTAAAGATATCAGGCCGATTTTTCAGCAAAACTGCCAAGGCTGCCATCAACCCGCTAAAGTGCAAGGTAGCTATATGATGATCGACTTTCCTTCCTTATTTTTGAAAGGAGACCGGGATAAAATTCAAATCTTTCCTGGGGACCCTCTAAAAAGTAACATTTATCAGGTAATGATTGCCCATGCAGACCAAAAAGCTGAAATGCCCAAAGGTAAAGACCCTCTAACCAAAGATCAAACCGAACTCGTTCGCAAATGGATATTAGAGGGCGCCAAAGACGATTCACCCAAATCCGCCAAGAAACTTGTCGATCCCGAACACCCCCCTATCTATTCCCTGCCCCCCGTGATTACTTCGATCGATTTCTCTCCCGATGGGCAACTTCTTGCTGTTTCTGGTTATCACGAAATCATATTGCACAAGGCTGATGGTACTGAAATCGTTGGCAGACTAATTGGCCTTGCAGAACGAATCGAATCCCTTGCGTTTTCACCCGATGGGAAGCAAATTGCAGCGGCTGCTGGCTCGCCTGGCCGTTTTGGGGAAATCCAAATCTGGGATGTTGCCAAGAAAAAACTCACCCTTTCTGTCCCTTCAACTTTCGACACCCTTTATGGAGTGAGTTGGTCTCCCGATGGCTCTAAAATCGCCTATGGATGGGCGGATAACTCCGTTCGAGCAATCGAATCTACCACAGGCAAACAAATACTTTATCAAGGTGCGCATACCGATTGGGTGTTGGGCACTGCTTTTTCCCGCGATGGCCTTTTTCTTGCTTCCATCAGCAGAGATCGCTCCATGAAACTTACCGAAATTGCAACCCAGCGCTTTATTGACAACATTACCAGCATTACACCAGGTGCACTTAAAGGCGGACTTCAAACTGTCTCCGTCCGGCCTCGTAAAGATAAAACCATGGTCAAAGGTGCTGAGGGAACCGATGCTGCAGAAAAAGTTTATGAAGAGCTACTTATTGGTGGATCAGATGGCATTCCAAGGCTATACAAAATGCACCGGGTTACCAAGCGCGTCATAGGGGATGATGCCAACAAAGTGCGTGAGTATGAAGCCATTGCAGGCAGGATTTATGCCACATGCTTTGATAAAAGTGGCGCTTTATTTGCAGCAGGAAGCAGCTTGGATGGAAAAGGGTTTATTAAAATCTATCAAACGGAAGATGGTAAAGTGGTTACCCGGATTGAAACCGGGCTAAACCCCATCTATTCCTTAGCTTTCACCCCCGATGGTTCAAAAATCGCAACCGCAGGTTTTGATGGAACCGTTAAATTGTTCAAGGTTCCGACAGGTGAAAAAGAAAAAGAATTCGTTCCCGTACCAATTACAGTTAGTAAAAACTAAAACACACACACCAAGCCTGTTTTCAGGAGATTGTAAATATGAATAATCGATTCCCCAACATAAAAGCCTCTACTGCTTTTACTCTTACATTACTTTTTTTAGCGCAAGCAAATCTTGTTCTTGCGCAAGAGCCCGAAAAGCTGCCTGCTGGGGCCAAAGTTGAAAAAATCTCCATCACCCCGGCTTCGCTCGATCTGGCGGGCCCTTTCTCTTATTCCCAAGTTTTGCTAACAGGTATTTTAAACACAGGCGAAAATGCCGACCTTACCCGACTTGGTAAATGGACTGTTCCAGAAGACTTGGTTAAAATTTCTCCCTCGGGCCTTATCTCTTCCCTTAAAGATGGTGCGGGGATGATTTCCGCCTCTTTTGATGGAAAGACTGTTTCCATACCCATAAAAATTTCTCAGACTAAAAGCCTCGCACCCACTAGCTTTATCAACGATGTTATGCCTCTTCTCGCACGAACCGGCTGCAACCAAGGCACTTGCCATGGTTCTGCTGAAGGAAAAAACGGCTTTAAACTTAGCCTTCGTGGCTACGATTCACTTTTTGATCACAGATCACTTACCGATGACCTTGAAGGTCGAAGGTTTAACCGGGCTGCTCCTGATTCCAGCCTTATGCTCTTAAAAGCTTCCGGGCAAACCCCGCATGCCGGCGGATCTCTCATCCAACCGGGCGACCGAACCTACGAAATTCTGCGAAAATGGATTGCTGAAGGCGTCAAGTACGACCCCTCCACTCCTAAAGTTTCTAGAATCGAGGTTTTCCCTAAAGATTTCGTTCTCCCACTTCCCGGCATGAAACAACAAATGCTTGTCAAAGCATTCTACCCAGACAACACCAGCAGAGATGTTACTGCCGAAGCATTTCTTGAAAGCAGTAATATCGATGCAGCACTTGTAGAAAAGAATGGCGTAGTACAAGGTTTGAGAAGGGGAGAAGCTACGGTTCTTGCTAGATTTGAGGGCAATTATGCTGCCTCCACCTTCATCATCATGGGGGATCGCAAGAACTTTAAATGGGCGCCTCAGATCGAAAACAACTTTATTGATCACTTGGTATTTGAAAAACTTCAATCCATTAAAGTGCTGCCTAGCGGCCTATGCAGCGACACCGAGTTTCTGCGCAGAATCACTCTCGACCTTACTGGCCTGCCCCCGACTTCTGAGGCGGTAAAAGCCTTTCTTGCAGACAAACGCGAAAGTAAGACAAAGCGCGACGAAGTGATTGACAAGCTCGTTGGCTCAGCCGATTACATCGAACATTGGACCAACAAATGGGCCGATCTTTTACAAGTCAACAAATTATATTTAGGAGATCAAGGCGCAGCAAAGCTTAACAGCTACATCCGTGATTTAATTGCAACCAACAAGCCCTACAACAAATTTGCCAGCGAAATCCTCACTAGCTCTGGGTCGAATTTGGAAAACCCTGCTGCAAGCTACTTTAAAATATTGCGAGACCCTGCTGCGGCTGCAGAAAATAGTACCCACCTTTTTCTGGGCGTCCGATTCAATTGCAACAAATGCCACGATCATCCATTCGAACGCTGGACCCAAGACCAGTACTACCAGCTTTCTGCTTATTTCGCCCAAATATCTAGAGTGGAAGACCAAAAGTACAAAGGTCAAAAAGTTGGTGGCAGTGCAGTTGAAGGTGCCCAACCCCTGGTTGAAGTGATTCAAGATTTAAAATCCGGGGAAATGAAACATGAGCGAACGGGATTGGTTGCACCGCCTCAGTTTCCTTTCGCATTGAAAGACAAAGCGGCTGATAACTCCAGCAGAAGACAGCAGTTGGCCCACTGGGTCACCTCGAAGGAAAACCCTTATTTTGCCCGTAGCTTTGTCAACAGGCAATGGGCCTATTTAATGGGCGTTGGCCTTATCGAACCGATTGACGATATCCGAGCTGGAAACCCTTCTTCAAACCCCATGCTCCTCGAGAAACTTGCAGCAGAATTCATCCAAAGTGAATTCAACATCCAGCACATCGTCAAGCTTATTTGTAAATCACGGGTTTATCAGCTTTCTGTTCAAACCAATGATTGGAACAAAGATGATGAATCCAATTTCTCCCATGCCTTGGCACGCAGGCTGCCTGCTGAGGTTCTCTTTGATTCCATTCATCGTGCAACCGGTTCTATCACCAAACTTCCAGGCGTACCCGCTGGCACCAGAGCCGCACAATTAGTTGATGCTTCGGTTGATGTTGGTGGCGGGTTCTTTCAATTGTTTGGCAAACCCCCACGCCAAAGTGCTTGCGAATGCGAAAGATCTTCCTCCATGATGCTCGGGCCCGTTTTAAGTTTGGTAAACGGCCCAGTCATTGGCGATGCTGTTCGCGACCCTAACAACCTTATCGCAAAGCTTCTAGGCACCCAAAAAGACGACTCAAAACTAGTTGAAGAATTGTTTCTCAGTGTTTTAAATCGGCCTCCAACCCAACCCGAAATCAATGCAGGCTTAAAAGCCCTCAAAGATGGCGAACCAGAATTCCAACCCCTGATGGAAGAATTTAATCGCAGAGCAGAGGCCCTCGAAATTCACAAGAAAAGTGAATCACAGCGCATCACACAGTGGGAAAAATCCTACACCAAAGTTGCGGAGTGGGAAAACATCAAAACCTCCACGGCATCTGCGAAATCTAAAGCTAAATTGACAAAACTCGATGATGGAAGCTTTCTTGCCAGTGGCGAAAATCCACTCCAAGAAACCATCACTGTAAAAATCCCTGTTGATAAACAGGCTTGGACTGGCATTTTGCTTGAAGTCTTACCCCACGACTCCCTACTACCAACCAAAGGGCCCGGCCGTGCGCCCAATGGCAACTTTGTTCTCAACGAATTTAAAGCTACTTTTAACCTCGATGGGCAAAAGCCCATGCCCCTTCCTCTTACTAATCCAAAGTCCACTTTTAACCAACCGACTTTCCCCATCGCCAACGCCATTGATAACAATTTAACCACTGGTTGGGCTATTGCACCCGAGTTTGGCAAACCAAACTCCGCTTATTTTCAAATTCAAAACCCCGCACTTATCACTAATAAAGGTGAGATAACCATTACTCTAATTCAAAATTTTGGCACCCAGCATACTCTGGGTAGGTTCAGAATTTCCCTCACTAAATCGCAGGGCCAAGTTCAGCCCTTCGGTGCAGAATCTGAGCTCGTTAAAATTCTACTGTTGGAACCTGCCAAAAGAAATCCCATGCAGATAAATGCTGTTTTAGCAGCCTTCAGGGATCAAGATGCAGAATTGATCCGACTGCAAAACAATCTTTCTTCCTTCGGTAAGCCAATCGATAAAAGACAGGTCGGGGCACAAGATCTCGTCTGGGCGTTACTTAACTCAAAGGCTTTTCAATTTAACCACTAATCAAATTGCAGATGCTGCATACCCGTTACATGAAACCATTTTTCTGGTATGCTTTGCAATTTTGAAACCATTAACTTTTATTGAACCCATTGTATTTGGTTTTTATCATTCATCGTTTGGAGCATTGTTGTCATGGCAACAAAATGGATCGTACGGCATGGTGCAATGCGCTTGATGGGAGAATACGATCCTGCTTTGACTACCTATGTTAAGGGCGCAACCGTCATCATTCAAACGCCAAGAGGTCAGGAATCTGGTGAAATTCTATGTGAATCAACGGCAGACTCACTTAAATGGCTGGTAGATCCAACCAAGGGCACAATTGTTCGCGAAGCAACCCTTCAAGATACCCAATGCATTGCGCAAAACAAAAAGCTGGAAGCAAGGGCCATCAATACCTGCTGCAAATTTTCCGAAAAAAGAGGCATTCAGCTTACGATGGTTGATGCTGAACTTCTATTTGGCGCAGAGAGGCTTATCTTTTATTACCTTTCCGATAGCAGAATTGACTTCAGGGATCTGGTAAAAGACCTTGCGAAAGAATTTCAAACTCGCATCGAAATGAGGCAGATAGGCGTCCGCGATGAAGCAAAACTTCTTGCAGACTTTGGAGATTGTGGCAAGCCTGTTTGTTGCAACTCTCATATGATCGAGATGCCTCCGGTTTCCATGAAAATGGCTCGCATGCAAAAAGCTTCTCTTGATCCTGCTAAAATATCTGGAAGGTGTGGCAGGTTAAAATGTTGCCTTCGGTTCGAACAGGATGTATATGATCAGCATCAGCAAGAATTGCCTGAGCTAGGGTCATTGATAATAACGGAAAAAGGCAAAGGCCGTGTATTAGCACAGGAACTTCTTTCGCGCAGGCTTCTGGTAGAGTTTGAAGATGGTCGTAGAATTTCCATTATGCATTCAGAAGTTCTAAATGTTTCTGCAAATTAAACACTTAGGGAATAAATAAAAGTCATGGGTTCTTATCATCCTAAAATCCACGAAATCATAAAGAAAGACCCAAGGTTTCCCTATGAGGCCTATGAGTTTCTTTTTCAAGCACTTGCATATACTCAAAAAATGCTAGGGAAAATTAAGCCCCCCGATGGAGAAGAACCCGCCAAGGAACATCATGTTTCAGGCAGACAATTGATCGAAGGGATTCGAAAATTTGCTCTTGAAGAGTTCGGCCTGATGGCGCGGTGTGTTTTCAACCAATGGGGAATCAAAAAAACCGGCGATTTCGGAAACATGGTTTTCAACCTTGTCGAAATCGGACTCATGAGCAAAACCGATAATGACTCCATGAATGATTTTGAAGATATATTCGATATTGAAACTGGGCTTATGCATGATTATGTGATTGCTTTTAGGCCTGAAAATGAGAGAGCACGATGAAGCCAAACCGCTTGAGGCTTCTCCTCGCCATGGGTTTGTTTTTATCTTGGATCAGTTATTTGGGATTTTTGGTCGCCCATACCACGCGTGGTACGGATGGCAAACCTGTGCGCTTATCCCATCCCCAATTCTTAACCTCTGAACTCGACTTGATCCTTGAAGTTACCGACCAAGAAAACATCGTTCTTACCCGGGTTACCGAGGTCCTTTATTCTTCTTTAAAAGATAAAACGCCTAAAGTTGGTGATTCTTTAACAATTAACAATCTGGAACTACCCGGAAATTTAGTGAATGAAAAAAAATCTTGGCTCGTCCCCCTTCGAACCACAGACTCAGGAAAATCATTTGAAATCATGCCGGTTCCCTCCTCACCCGGCTTTTCAGGCAGAACCTTAAAAATTTACCCTGCTTTAGATGGGGTTTTACGCCAATATAAGCTTTTACCCAAACCTTAAATCCCTTCAAATGCATCAATATTTACAAAAAAACAAATGTAAATACACTTAGAATGTTGTTTTCGCCTTGCCTTAAGACAATAGCTGGCCTATATTTACTTTTCTCCAAGGCTAGCAATGCTAGCGTAGCTCAATGGCAGAGCACTGGTTTTGTAAACCAGCGGTTGAGGGTTCAAGTCCCTCCGCTAGCTCTGGTTGGGGCGGTTGGAAGATAGCTTTGTAGAAAATTTTGCAGGGATTTGTTGGTTTTAATTTTTGCGCCTTCAGAGTTTGAACATGGGTGAGTGTAACTCTGCTTTTTAGGCGAAAAATTCAGCCGGGTAGGTGGCCGAGCGGCCAATGGCAACAGACTGTAAATCTGTCGGACTTTGTCCTACGGGGGTTCGAATCCCTCTCTACCCACTGGGATTTCTGTAAGATTATCTGCCATGCGGGTGTAGCTCAATGGCAGAGCACCTGCCTTCCACGCAGGCTATGGGAGTTCGATTCTCCTCACCCGCTTTGTGGTTCCCTAAAAAGTTCCACTACGCTGCTGTAGCTCAGTGGTAGAGCACTTCCTTGGTAAGGCAGAGGTCCTGGGTTCAAGTCCCAGCAGCAGCTATTTAGTAAGTCCGGGCACTTACTACCAATGACTATCCCAGTGTCTCACTGGGGGTTCACTTGTTTTTTAAAATTTACAGGTGTATTTTATTGGTTTTTTCCTAGAATCTTGGATGTGGCTTTTGTAGGCATCCTTGTTAACCTTATTTTGATCTTTCGGAGGCGTGATGGCTAAGGAAATTTTCAATCGTAATAAACCCCATGTTAATGTTGGAACCATTGGGCATATTGACCATGGCAAAACCACAACAACAGCGGCTATCGTCGCTCGTCGAGCTCACATCAACAAAATCCTGAAATTCAAGGATTACAAGGAAATCGCAAAAGGCGGTACCGTCCGCGATGATCTCAAAACCGTCACCATCGCTGTTGCACATGTTGAATACGAAACCAACAAACGCCACTATGCACACATCGATTGCCCAGGGCATGCTGACTATATCAAAAACATGATTACTGGCGCAGCACAAATGGATGGTGCCATCCTTGTGGTTGCTGCAAACGATGGACCAATGCCACAAACGCGCGAACATATTTTGCTCGCCCGCCAAGTGGGTGTGCCTAAAGTGGTTGTTTACCTTAACAAAGTTGATCTCGTTGATGATCCAGAACTTCTTGAACTTGTGGAAATGGAAATTCGCGAACTTCTTAACAAGTATGAATTCCCAGGCGACGAAGTGCCAATCATTCGTGGAAGCTCGCTTCCTGTTATGCTTTCAGGTGGCAAAGATGATGCTGCTGGCAAATGCCTCGACGACCTTATGGATGCCTTGGATACCTATATCCCTGACCCTATTCGTGAAGAAGACAAGCCTTTCTTGATGAGCATCGAAGATGTGTTCTCAATCAAAGGTCGTGGTACTGTTGCTACTGGCCGTATCGAACGCGGTGCTTGTAAAGTTGGTGACGAAGTTGAACTTCTTGGGCTTCGCAAGGATCCAGTGAAAACCGTTATCACAGGTATCGAAATGTTCCAGAAGACCCTCGACAGAGGCCAAGCTGGTGACAATGTTGGTGTTTTGCTTCGTGGTATTGACCGCGATGGCGTTGAACGAGGTCAGGTTCTTGCAAAGCCAGGCAGTATCAACATTCATACCAAATTCGAATGTTCAATCTATGTGCTTAGCAAAGAGGAAGGTGGTCGTCACACCGCATTCTTCAGCGGCTATCGTCCCCAATTCTATTTCCGTACCACCGATGTTACAGGATCTGTAACTTTGTCTGCTGGGGTTGAAATGTGTATGCCCGGTGACAATGTTAAAAGTTTAGTGGTTCAACTTTTGCCAGATTCTCCAATTGCTATGGAAGAAGGCCTCCGCTTTGCAATTCGAGAAGGTGGCAGAACTGTTGGATCAGGCGTGGTAACCAAGATTCTTGAGTAATACCACCAAGGTTAAAGCCGTGGGGCGCCCGCACGGGAAAGATTTCCATTCGGGTGCCCTTAGTTTTTAGGCCATTTGTTATTGGAGTTTAAGATGCGTGAATATGTTTGGCTAGAATGCACTGAATCAGGCGAACGCAACTACAGGGCTCAGAAAGAAACTCGTGGCCCAGAACGCCTCGAACTTAAGAAATATTGTCCAAAATTGCGTAAGGTTACTATTCATAAAGAAACCCGCAAAAAGTAATTTCAACCAACCTGGTGTTTGTGATAAGATGGGGTTGGTTTCATGGATAATACGGGTGTAGCTCAACTGGCAGAGCACCGGTCTCCAAAACCGGGGGTTGAAGGTTCGACTCCCTCCGCCCGTGTTCTTAATAATATTATCGGGAAAAAAAATATTTTTCTCATATGATCTTCTTTGGCGAACAATTGCTAACTCGCCTGGTTTTTTCAAACTGTCGGTATTCGTAGGACAAAAATGGCATCGACCATTAAAAATAAGCCCGAATCAACCTTAGCTTCTGTAAACGCAAATCCTGCGATTTATAGTCTGGGATTCCTCGTTCTTTTTGTAGCAATTGCTTTCGCTTTGCTTCAATTACTACCTTGGGCTTGGTTTAATTTGTTACATCTTCCCTCTACCTCTACTTCAAATATCACACTTGCTTTAGCAGGCTTTGGACTTGGTATTTTTGCTCTTATCATCATTGGTAAAAACAAAATATTCCACGAACTTCCTGGAATCAAAGCAGGGATCTTCATCGCATTCGTTCTTGCTCTTGCCAACCTTTATTTGGATTCTTGGTGGGGTAAATTTACCGAAAGCCTTGTATTTGATAAAAGAGCTTTCCCCGAATCTTTTGGAATGGGCTTGGCTGGTGCGGGCGCCGCTCTTATCGCAATTGGTTCTTTCATCTTTTTCTTTCGTCCTGCAAACTTGAAGCTTTTTAATCGTATTGAAGAACAAGGTTGGTTCTCCCGCGATTCATTCAAACAAAATCAAGGTGCGAAAATTCGAAGAGGTACCATCATGTGCCTTCTGATTCTTTTCGGTACAGGCATCATGGTTCTTGTTCGTAACGATAGCCTTGCAAGAAATGGATCGAACTGGCAGATTGAAATCCCCTACACCGGCAAAGTGAAAATTAATCCCGATAAAATTGGCGATGCGCTTGCTATGCTTCAAACTGCGGGTTACAAACCTGAAGAACAGTTATTGGTTTCTCGGGAAGCTTTTCGCGCAGCAAATTCAGCTATCGACCCGAACCTTTTTATTAAGATTGGTTTATTGACTGGCGATTCTAAATACAAAATCGGGGAAATTGTAACTAAAGATTCTTATCAAGATGAATCTCGTGAATTAACTAAAAACGATCGTAAACCTGCTGAATCTGTTCCTTTAAAAGTTGCAGAAGGAACGGTGATTTATCATTCCTTTATTCTGCTCCCAGGCGTTCAGTTTTCAGGCCCGATTCTTTTGATCATTCTCGCTTTATGGGTCTCGTGGAAAGTTGTCAATATTCCGGTGTTTGCCGATTTCTTGATCGCAACTGAAGCCGAGATGAATAAAGTTTCTTGGACAACTAAAAAGAAGCTGTTTCATGATACCATAGTGGTATTAACTACTTTGGTTTTGATGTCTGTCTTTTTGTTTGCAATGGATCAGTTTTGGAGAATTTTCCTGACAAAAGCGGGGGTGCTTCGTTTCGGTCAGGATAATGTTCAGAAAAATACAAGTGTTGACCTTAAAAAATGGTAAACAACTGTTTCGGAGTTCGAAATGGTATCGGATAATTTAGAACAACCTGTTGACCCTTCAGTCGATACTGAAAGTCATCCCGTTCAAAGTTCTACACCTGAAATTAGTGCAAAGCCTAGCTTGGGCAAAAGCTGGTATGTTGTCAAAGTTCAGAGTGGTAGAGAAGAATCCATCAAAGAGGCTCTCGAAAAAAGAGTCAAAATTGATGGTTTGGAGGAATTCTTTGGCCAAATTCATATTCCGATTGAAAAAGTAACGGAAATGCGCAGAGGCAAAAGAGTTTCCAGAGAAAGAAAACTTTTTCCAGGCTACCTCATGGTCGAAGTAGAATTTAACGACCCGATCTTGTACCTGTTCCGCGAAACCACTGGAGTGGGTGATTTTGTCGGTGGCACCGCCACTCACAAACTTCCCACTCCTATGAGCGAGCGGGAAATCGAACGAATGTTGCGCGTTAAAGGCGACAATGTTGCGCCCACTGTTGTTAGCAGGCCCGCATTTGATGCAGGCGATCGAATCAAGGTAAAGGATGGAACCTTTGCGGGCATGGATGGCGAAGTCAAAGAAATCATGGAAGCATTGGGCCGTGTAAAAGTGGAACTCACTATTTTTGGAAGGCCAGTTCCCGTTGAATTGGAATACTGGCAAGTTGAAATCGTTTAAATAAGGGTTTGAAATGGCAAAGCAAGTTACAGCACAGATTCGTTTACAATGTCCAGGTGGCCAAGCCACTCCTGCACCACCCGTTGGCCCAGCATTGGGGCAACATGGTGTGAATATCGGGGCATTTGTTTCCCAATTTAATGAACGAACAAAAGATAACAAAGGTATTATCGTACCTATTGTTATCACTGTTTATTCTGATCGTTCTTTTGAATTTATTGTTAAAAGCCCACCAGCTTCTATCCTTCTGAAAATCGCTGCGGGAATTCCACCTGAAAAGAAAAAAGGTGGCGATGTAATTCCTGGGGATGAAAAAACTAAGGGAAGTGGCAAATACAAGGGATTTAAAGTATCTCAAGCACAGGTTCGAGATATTGCACAAAAGAAGCTTGTAGACCTTAATGCCCGTGATTTAGACCATGCCGCTCGTATCATTGCTGGTACCGCTAGAAGCCTTGGTTTAACAGTCGAAGCCTAAGCGTAAATAAAAATCGTCAAGAAACGGCCAATATCTAGTGGCCGATCTTGCTATTTGTATCTACTATAAATATTCACGAATAATTTGGGAAATAGTCATGGCAAAATCAGAAAAAGAATCAAAAGTGTCAGAAGAAGTAACAACACCTGTTGCTCCACCTAAGGCTGCTCCTGCCGTAACTTCCGAATCCACTGGTAAAAGGAAGGGCAAGCAACCCGGTAGGCCACCACATAAAGGCAAAAAGCTTAAAGCACAAATTGCTTCAATTTATGCTAAGGTAACTAAAGAAGGCCAAGTTTCTTTAGATAAAGCAATAACCATTCTAAAGCAAGTTAAACGCGCTAAATTCGATGAATCCATTGAAATTCATATGAGTTTGGGAATCGACTCCGCTCAAAGCGATCAAATGATTCGTGGTAGCGTAGCTCTTCCTCATGGTGTGGGTAAGAAAGTTCGCGTTCTGGTTTTCTGCCAGGGCGATAATACCACCAAAGCGAAAGCCGCTGGTGCGGATTTCGTAGGCGAAGGCGATCTAATTAAGAAAATTCAATCTGAAAACTGGTTGGATTTCGATGTTGTACTTGCAACCCAAGACATGATGGGGCAAGTAAGCCGCCTTGGTAAAGTGCTTGGGCCCCGTGGTTTAATGCCAACTCCAAAGGCAGGAACTGTTATTGGTTCAGGTCAAGATATTGCTGCAATCATCAAAGAATTTAAATCGGGTAAAGTTGAATACCGTTCAGATAAAGGTGGCAATGTGCATGCAGGCATTGGCAAAATCAGTTTCGATGCTGATAAAATTGCATCTAATGCTTTGGCTTTTGTTGAACAAGTTCGTGCATCAAAACCAACGGGTATTCGAGGCAACTATATTAAGTCGGTAACAATATCAGCAACGATGTGTCCTGGAATTCCAGTCACTCTTTAATTAAATCAAAAGGATAAGATTGAACCCTAGAGTTTGATCTAAAGCAGGAATACAGAAAACATGAGCAAGCTAATAAAAGGTATGGAAATTGAAGCCCTTCGTAAGGACTTTAAAAATGTAAAGGATCTGGTTTTCCTTGAGGTTCAAGGGATTACCGCTCAAAACAACACAGCCCTCCGTGCTACACTTAGAAAAAAGAAAATCCACTTTAAAGTTGTTAAAAACACCTTGGCTCGCATGGTTTTAACAGAGCAAGGTATTAATATTGGCAAAGATTCCAAGTATTTTCATGGGCCTACTGTTTTGGTTTGGGGTGCTAATTCCATTGCAGAATTGTGCCGCACACTTGAAGCCGAATTAAAGAACCCAAAAACCTCTGCAGGTTACAAAACTACTGTTAAAATTAAAGGTGCGGTCGCTGATTCGCTTCCTGTTACCTTTGATGTTGCGATCAAAATGCCAACTCGCGAAGAAGCGATTGGAACAATTGCAGGCATGATTCTTGCACCTGGTGCAAGGCTTGTTAGCCAGATAACTTCAGTTGGCGGCATCATTGCCAGCCAAATCAAAACAATTTGCGAAAGAATTCCTGCGGAAACCACTGGGGTTGCTGCAGAGTCTACTGGGGGCACTGCAGAACCTGCTGCAAGCTAAAGGGGTCTTTTTAACCGTTATTACGCACCAATTGCTGCTAAGCTTCAAGCAGCGTTTTAAGAAAGGAAAGTTTTCATGTCCGATGCAACAACTTACGCTCCTGAGATTAAAGATCTTGGAGAAAAAATCGTTTCCCTTACCTTAGGCAAGGCAGTCGAATTGGCTGATTACCTTGAAAAGGTTCACAATATTAAACCCGCTGCTGGTGGTGCCGTTGTTATGGCCGCCGCTGGTGGTGCTGCTGCAGGCGCTGAAGCTGCCCCAGCTAAAACTGAGTTTACCGTGGTTTTGGATGGCGTTGTTGCTGCTGACAAGAAAATCAGCATCATCAAGGTTGTTCGCGAAATCACCGGTCTAGGCTTGAAAGAAGCCAAGGACTTGGTTGAAGGCGCTCCAAAGAATGTTAAAGAAAACATTGCTAAGGATGAAGCTGAAACCGTGAAGAAGAAGCTTGAAGATGCTGGCGCAAAAGTAAGCTTGAAGTAATCAAACTAATCTTGATTCCGGGTAGCTTCTTTAAGCAATTAAAGATGTTCTCCGGAATTGATTTGTTTTTTATTTTGAAAAGCTTAGTCTTTGTGGTTTAATACGAAAATGAATTCGTTGGTTTGATGTTTGCTCTGAATTAAGGAAATGGATTCCCTTTGTTTAGAATTGCTGCTGTTTGAAAGGGAAAGCTCACTTAAATATGTCAGCAAAAGGATATCTTATTATCGAGCTATTATTTGACTTTACTAAGGCACTTAGCCAGGTTCTTATACCTGGCTTTAGCTATTTTGGGAGATTTTATCTTATGCCAAAAAATCTTGGTAATGTCTATATCTCTTTAAACCATAATCTTACTAAGCGCTCAGATATTGTTTTAAAGTTGTTGAGTCCTCCGGCTTTTATTTTTAACTTTTGATGTTCCCGTTGGGCTGACTTGGGAACGTTTTTGGTTTGTCACCTCTTTCGTACCTGTCGGCATTATTGAACTTTGCTTGGAATCCACCAAGGGTAGGAGCTACTTGCCATGCCCATTACTTCTAAACGCACGATCACCCCAGAAGTTGTTAGAAACTTCGGTAGATTTGGCGATACTATTGATGTTCCTTCGTTAACCGACATCCAGACTAAATCTTACGATAGATTTATTCAATTGGATGTGCATCCTGAAAAACGCGATGCCTCCGGCTTAGAAGGCGTTCTTAAAGAAATATTCCCCATCGAAAGCTACGACAAGACGATTCGTCTTCAGTATCTTCGTTATGAATTGGGCAAACCTCGTTTTGGCCCTGATGAATGTAGACAGCTAAGGCTGACCTACGGCAGGCCATTTAAAGTTTGGCTCCGTCTTGAAAAAGAACAACCCGTTGAAGAAGAAGTTTTCCTCGGGGAAATGCCCATTATGATTGGTGGTGGTGAATTCATCATCAACGTTGCAGAACGAGTTGTCGTAAGTCAACTTCATCGGTCTCCGGGCGTTGATTTCCAGAAGACTATCGATGGCGATAAGGAACTGCACAGCTGCAGAATTATTCCTGAACGCGGTAGTTGGATTGAAATCAATGTAACCAAAAAAGATGCGTTAAGCGTCCGAATTGATCAATCCGGCAAGTTTTCTGCAATGACTTTACTTCGTGCCATGGATCCTAATTATTCCACTGATGCGGATATCATCAAGGAATTTTACGAAACTGAAGTTGTAAAGATGACAGCGGCAGGAAAAGCCAAGTTAAAAGCAGCTCAGGTTGTTGGGGATGTCATCGACCCACAAACGGGTGAAATTTTCGCTGAGAGTGGCGAAATTCTCACCGAAGAAAAAGTTAATGCTATTTCTCTTACGAATGTAAAAGAAATTACCATTCTAAAAACTATTCCAGCTCCAGCCGTACAGAATGAGAATAGCCCGAAAAAACCTGATCAAAAGGCTTTAGACCCTATTATCATGGCATCATTGAAAGATGATGCAACAAGCACCCACGAAGAAGCGTTGCTGAAAATTTATCAGAGGCTCCGTCCAGGTAATCCTCCCCAGTTGCAAAAGGCCAAGGAACTCTTCAAAGAAAAGTTCCAAGATCCTAGCAGATATCGTCTGGGTAAAGTTGGTCGCTTCAGGCTTAACCGAAAGTTCGATCAGGAAATTCAAGAGTCCGAAATGACCCTGCGTTCCATCGACTTCCTTAATGCCATCAAATATGTTCTCAAATTGCGAGCCAAGGATGGTTACGCTGATGATATCGATCATCTTGGTAACAGGCGCGTTAGAACAATCGATGAACTTGCTGCTGATGAGTTGCGCAAGGGATTTCTTAAATTGAAGCGTACCGTTCAAGAACGCATGAGTATGCGCGAACAAACGGATATGACTCCAAGGCAATTGATCAATCCTAAGAGCATTTCCGCTGCCATCGAATACTTCTTTGGCCGGGGTGAACTTAGTCAAGTTGTGGATCAGACCAATCCATTATCGCAGTTGACGCATGAAAGGCGACTCTCTGCCCTTGGGCCTGGTGGTTTGAACAGAAAAAGGGCGGGCTTCGATGTGCGCGATGTGCATATCTCCCACTATGGGAGAATTTGCCCAATCGAAACTACTGGAGGGACTAATATCGGCCTCATCTCCCACCTTAGCATTTATGCTGGCGTTGATGATTATGGCTTCCTTATTACTCCCTACAGGGCTATCAAAAAGCGCAAGTTGACCACTGAGGTTAAATGGTTACGAGCTGATGAAGAAGCTCTTGCTAACCTTGCCCCAGCGGACGCCCCATCCGATGGCCAGAAAATTACCGAAGAGCGCATCATTGCCCGTCATGAAGGCGACTTCAAACAGGTTGGCGCAGATGATATTCAATACATCGACATCAGCCCGAAGCAGATGGTTGGTGTTTCTGCAGGCCTTATTCCATTCTTGGAACATGACGATGCAAACCGTGCATTGATGGGTTCCAACATGCAAAGGCAAGCGGTTCCTCTGCTAATAACTGAGGCTCCTCTTGTTGCCACCGGTCTTGAAAAAGATGTTGCTTACAATAGCGGCATGGTTCTCAAATCCCCGCTCGATGGTTACATTACTTATGTCGATTCCGATCGCATTATTGTAGGCCATCATAAACTTCCTGATACTGGTGAAGGAAGCGTTCTTGATCGAGCACGCGCTCAATCTGGGTATCGCGAATTACTCCTTCGTAAGTTCGTAGGCCTTAACGAACATACCTGCCAGAACCACAGGCCTCTCATTAAATTTGGTCAAAAAGTTAAAAAGGGTACCGTGCTTGCTGATGGAGCTGCAACCAGTCATGGTGAACTAGCCCTAGGCAGAAATGTGCTTGTCGCATTTATGTCATGGGATGGTTATAACTTTGAAGATGCCATCATCATCAGTGAGAAATTAGTTCACAACGATACCTATACCAGCATTCACATTGAGCATTTCGAAATCGAAATCCGTGAAACCAAACTGGGTAAGGAAGAGTTTACCCGCGATATCCCCAATGTTTCACCCAAGGCACTTGCAAACCTTGATGAGCATGGTGTGGTTCGTATTGGGACTTATGTTCAACCAGGCGACATTCTTGTAGGCAAGGTTTCACCCAAATCCAAGAGTGAACTTACCCCCGAAGAAAAACTGCTTTACGCAATCTTCGGCCGTGCTGGCGAAGATGTCAAGAATGACAGTCTCGAAGTTCCTTCAGGCATTGAAGGGATTGTTACTGAATCCAAGAGATTCTGTCGCAAATCCAGCATGACTGATGAGGAAAGAAAGAAACTTGATAAAGAATCCCGTGATGAAGAATCCCATTACAACAAGATGATCATCGAAGAATTCCGCTCGATGCTTACCGAGTTGGGTGGCGTTCTAGACAAAAACCTTGTCAAGGATTTTGCAGGCAAGTCTTCAACCGACAAAGATGAAAAAGCTTTGCTCGACCTTGCTCAGCACTTCACCATGGATCGGCTCGATATTCGCAGCCCAGAACGGAAAAAAGATTGTACCGAAGTTTATGGCAGACATCGCGAACGCTTAAACACCTTGTTTGACGAAAAAGACCGCAAGCTCAACATCCTTAAAATGGGTGATGAACTTCCTCCGGGCGTTCAACAAATGGTCAAAGTTTATGTTGCTGCAAAACGACAGATTTCTGTTGGTGACAAAATGGCTGGTCGCCATGGTAACAAGGGTGTTATCTCCAAGATTTTACCAGTCGAAGATATGCCTTATCTTGCTGATGGTACTCCTGTAGATATTCTTTTGAATCCTCTTGGTGTTCCTAGCCGTATGAATGTGGGCCAGATTCTTGAAACCCATCTCGGCTGGGCAGCTTCCAAGCTAGGATTCAAGGCGATCACCCCTGTATTCGATGGAGCAACAGAAGAAGAAATTCGTGATGTCTTGAAAGAATGTGGCTTACCTGTTTCGGGCAAAAGCTATTTGTTCGATGGTAGAACAGGTGAACGATTCGAACAGGCTGTCACCGTCGGTTATATTTACATGCTTAAATTGCATCACCTTGTTGATGATAAAGTGCATGCGCGAGCAACAGGACCCTACTCACTTATTACCCAACAACCCCTCGGTGGCAAAGCCCGCTTTGGTGGACAACGCTTTGGGGAAATGGAAGTATGGGCGCTTGAAGCTTACGGTGCTGCTTACATCCTTCAAGAACTTCTCACCGTCAAGAGTGACGATGTTGAAGGCAGAACAAAAATTTACGAATCCATGGTTAAAGGTGAAAACACCCTCGAAGCTGGCACACCTGCAAGCTTTGATGTTTTAACCAATGAAATTCGTGGGTTGGCGCTGAACATGCAACTAGAAAAGAAGCGATTATAGTTAATTTACACCCTGGCTTGGTTTGTTTACTTTGCCGGGGTTTGTGTTATTTATTGAGATTTTTCCTATAGGTCGGCCGGGGTTTTTACCGGATTCTTCACTGCGGAGGCGATGCTATCTATGAGCAATGCTAATAATGGTGATAGTTCTTATGATCGTATTAATGACTATGGTGCTGTTCGCATCAGTCTTGCTAGCCCACATGACATTCGTAATTGGTCATTTGGCGAAGTAAAGAAACCTGAAACCATCAATTATCGAACTTATCGACCTGAAAAAGATGGTCTCTTTTGCGAAAGAATTTTCGGACCTGAAAAAGATTGGGAATGCTCCTGCGGTAAATATCGCGGCATGAAATATAAAGGCATGATTTGTGACCGTTGTGGTGTTAAAGTCGCCCATAGTCGCGTTCGTAGAAAACGCATGGGCCACATCGAACTTGCAGCCCCTGTTGTTCATATTTGGTTCTTCAAGGCGATGCCCTCCCGCCTTGGTACCTTGCTTGATATGAAAACCACAAGCTTGGAAAAGATTATTTACTTCCAAGATTATGTCGTTACAGACCCTGCTGAAACTCCACTTAAGAAAAGCCAACTTCTCACCGAAGATGAATATCGTAAGTATCGTGAAAATTATGGTGATGGTTTCAAAGCTGAAATGGGCGCTGAAGCTATCCGAAAACTTCTTACCGGGCTGAACCTTGTCGATCTTTCCATCGATTTAAGAAAACGCCTTGATACCGAAGAAAAGAAAGACAAACCCAGCAAACAAAAACTGAAAGACCTTGTTAAAAGGCTTAAAGTTGTTGAAGCTATCCGCGATTCCGGATTGGGTGGCCCACAAAACAAACCCGAATGGATGGTCCTTGAGTGCGTGCCCGTGATTCCACCAGACCTTCGTCCTTTGGTTTTGCTAGACAGCGGTAACTTCGCAACTTCAGATCTTAATGATCTTTATCGCCGTATCATCAACCGTAATAATCGTCTTAAAAAATTGGTCGACCTCAATGCACCTGAAGTTATCATTCGTAATGAAAAACGCATGCTGCAGCAGTCGGTTGATTCCCTGTTTGATAACAGTCGTTGCAAGCGACCCGTACTCGGATCCAGCAACAGACCGTTGAAATCCCTTACCGACATGATCAAGGGCAAGCAAGGTCGATTCCGCGAAAACCTTTTGGGCAAGCGCGTCGATTACTCCGCCCGTTCGGTTATCGTTGTTGGCCCAGAACTCAAATTGCACCAGTGTGGTCTTCCCAAAAAGATTGCTTTGGAATTGTTCCAACCCTTCATTATTCGAAGGCTTAAAGAATTAGGCCACGCAGACACCATCAAGTCTGCCAAGAAAATGCTTGAAAGAAAAGACGACCATGTGTGGGATATTCTTGAAGAAGTCATCAAGAATCACCCTGTCCTTTTGAATCGTGCACCTACCCTGCATCGTATGGGCATCCAAGCTTTCGAACCTGTCCTTATTGAAGGTAATGCCATTCGCATTCATCCTTTGGTTTGCAAAGGTTTTAATGCCGACTTCGATGGCGATCAGATGGCAGTGCATCTTCCTCTTTCAATCGAAGCACAAGTTGAAGCAAGCGTGCTGATGATGTCTACCAATAACATTTTCAGCCCTGCAAATGGCCAGCCTATTATCAGTCCTTCCCAGGATATTGTTATGGGTTGCTATTACTTGACTGCAACTCGCGGAGAAATGGGCGAAAGCGGAGAAGCAGGCGAAGGCAAGACTTTTGCCAGCGTCAAAGAAGTTTTCACCGCCTTTGATTTGCGCAAAATTGGCATTCATGCCCGGATTCATGTGCGACTCCCCATCCACAAAAAATTCATCTCCGAAATTCGTTTCGAAAAAGATAAAACCAAGGTTGAAGAACTTCCAAGAAAATCCAATGGCCTTGTTACAAGCACCGTTGGACGCGTTGTCTTCAACAACATCCTTGATGATCGCATGGCCTTTTACGACCTTGCCCTCTCTACCAAAAATCTTTCCCGCATTATTGCTGAGTGCTACCAAGCCCTTGGCAGACGCGCTACCATCGAACTTCTTGATCGTATGAAAGAAATCGGTTTCCGCGAGTCCACCAGATCAGGCCTTTCCTTTGCCACCGACGATCTGCGCACTCCTGATACCAAGCAAAAAATCCTTAACGAAGCCGAAAAGGATGTCGAGAAAATTCGCAAAAATTACGACAAAGGCAATATTACTGAACGCGAACGCTACAATAATGTCATCGATCTTTGGACCAATGCAAGTAAAGCCATCACCAAGCAGATGATGGAAGATCTTCGCAACGACACCCGTCCTGATGAGACTGGCAAAAAACGCCCTTATCTTAATCCTATTTTCTTGATGGCTCACTCCGGTGCACGCGGTGGTATCGAACAGATCCGCCAACTTGCTGGTATGCGCGGTCTAATGGCAAAACCTAACGGTACCATTATCGAAACTCCTATTAAGGCGAACTTCAAGGACGGTCTTTCCGTTCTTGAATACTTCAGTTCAACTCACGGTGCTCGTAAAGGCTTGGCGGATACCGCACTGAAAACTGCAGATTCAGGTTACCTCACCAGGAAACTTGCTGATGTGGCTCAAAATGTGGTTATCACAATGCATGATTGTGCCACCTCTTCGGGTATTGATAAATCAGCTATTCTTAAGGGTGAAGAAACCGAACGCTCACTTGCTGAAACGATTCGTGGTAGGGTTAGCAGGGTAACCATTGTTAACCCTGTTACTGGTGAAACTATCGTTGAAGAAAACGATATGATTTCTACCGAAGCTGCTCAAAAACTTGAACTTTATGGCATCGACAAGATTACTGTTCGAAGCCCCATGACTTGTCTGGCACCTCTTGGTATCTGCAGACTTTGCTACGGCATGGATCTTTCAACTGGTTCGCTAGTTGAAGAAGGCATGGCTGTAGGTATTATTGCTGCTCAATCAATTGGGGAACCCGGAACTCAGCTTACCATGCGTACTTTCCACATTGGTGGCGTGGTGAAACGCGAAGTTGGTGAGAGCGAACACAAGGCTAAAAAGGCCGGTATCGTCAGCTACGAACGCCTCGACATCGTTATCAACGACAAGAAGGAAAAGATTGCTCTTACCCGTAATGGTGAAATTAAAATTCTTGGACCCAAAGATAAAGTCCTTGAAACCTATGCTGTTCCTAACGGATCGATTCTCTTTGTTGAAAAAGGACAGACTGTTGCTCCCGGTCAAATGCTTTGCAAATGGGATCCACATATTATTCCAATTATTGCTGACCGTGGCGGAAAGATTTCTTTCGACGATATCGTCGAAGGCGAGACTTTCAAAAAGGAAGGTGATGAAGTCACCGGTGCAGAGCGCTATGTAATTATGGAACATAAGGGTGAACTTCATCCACAAGTGTTCATTAATGATGAGCGTGGCCAAAAACTCATGTTCTATTACATGCCTGAAAAAGCCGTCCTCGAAGTTCGTGAAGGCCAAATGATTTCTGCGGGCGCCCTTATTGCTAAAACTCCCCGCGAAGTTTCTGGTACACAGGATATTACTGGTGGTCTTCCCCGCGTTACAGAAATCTTTGAAGCTAGACGCCCTCGCGATCCTGCAGTTATGGCGGAAGTGGCTGGGGTCATCGAAATTGGCGATAAGCGTCGTGGCAAACGAACTATCTGGGTTATTCCAGTTGATGATCACGGCAAGCCTTCCGGTACTAAGATCGAACATCTTGTTCCTCCAGGCAAACATCTTCGAGTTCATGCTGGCGATAGGGTTCGTGAAGGCGATGCCTTGGTTCAAGGGCCTCTTGCTCCTCATGATATTCTTCGCATCAGCGGTACCGAAGCTGCTCAAGCTTACTTGGTTCGTGAAATTCAAGCTGTTTATCGAACGCAGCGTGTTGATATCGATGATAAACATATTGAAATCATCGTTTCGCAAATGCTTCGCAAAGTCAAAGTTGAAAAAATGGGCGATACCGGATTACTACCCGGCTCAGTCATCGATCGTTTTGCTTTCCAGCATGTCAACCAACGACTTCGTGAATGTGTTAAGATCAAAAAAGTTGGTGACTCCAAGTTTGAAGAAGGCAAGATCATTGCAAAGGATGTCTTTGAAGAAGAACGAGCACTGCTCGAAGCTGATGACAAAGTGCTTCCTACCTTCACCAAACCCGAACCCGCTACTTGCAGCACACAGCTCCTTGGTATTACCAAGGCCTCGGTTCAGTCTGATAGCTTTATCTCGGCTGCGTCCTTCCAAGAAACCACCAAGGTTCTTACTGAAGCAGCTTTAGCAGGTAAGGTTGATTATCTGGTTGGGCTTAAAGAAAATGTTATTCTTGGTCACTTAGTTCCTGCTGGAACTGGTTTTAGTGATCATCAGAATTCCGAAGTTAAGGTTAATTCTCCTTATGTTGATGAAAGCTCAGGAAACATCCTAGGCAAATCAGACGACAAAGAAGCACTCTTAACCAACTAGTATGTATAGACTTAGGTGTTTTTGAATTAGTTTTCGAAAACACCTGATTGAAGCAGTTACTTGACCTTGTGTAGATATGTTCCTAATTTAAATGTTTACAGTTATTGCGCCCTTTGTGGTTCTTTATCTGTGTAACAGAAACTCTTGTTGTGGTTTGACACTATGCCAACGATTAATCAATTAGTTCGAAAGCCCAGAGTTCAACAATATAGCAAACCCAAGCATCCTGCGATGCAAGGGTGCCCTCATAAAAAGGGTGTTTGCTTGCAAGTTAAAACTATGACCCCTAAGAAGCCTAACTCTGCGCTTCGTAAGGTCGCCCGTATTCGTCTCTCTAACCAGATCGAAATTACGGCTTACATCCCTGGCGAAGGTCACAACCTTCAGGAACATTCAATTGTTCTGGTGCGTGGCGGTCGTGTACGCGATTTGCCCGGGGTTCGATACCATATTGTTCGTGGTGTACTCGATTCACAAGGTGTATCTGATCGTAAGCAAGCTCGTTCCAAGTACGGCACGAAGCGAGAATCAAAGTAATCATTCCTCAGGATCCAAGCACAAAGGTAAGAAGAATATCATGGGAAAAAGGACTGCTAGCGCTGAAACGCTTAAACCCGATCCAGTTTACAATTCCAAGCTGGTTAGCAAATTTATTAATTGCGTCATGACTTCTGGCAAGAAGCAGACCGCTTGTCGCATCTTCTATGATGCGATGGCACAAATCAAAAAGCGTATCCCCGACATGGATCCGCTCGAAGTTTTCACCCAAGCTGTTGAGCATGTAAAGCCAACGGTTGAAGTCCGTAGCAAACGAGTTGGTGGCGCAACTTATCAGGTCCCTATGCAAGTTAATCGTTCTAGGCAGCAGAGCCTTTCGATTCGCTGGATCGTTGGCGCTGCTCGTGATAAAGTTGGCCGTCCTATGTACCTGCGCTTGGCTGATGAACTCATTGCTGGTTTTCGTCGTGAAGGTGAAGCCATGTCCAAACGCGAAAACACCATCAAGATGGCAGATGCTAACAAGGCGTTTGCGCATTTTGCCTGGTAAGTTTTTCACCCTCTCAAATCACCGGGCCTTCTGGATTTTACTCCAGCGGGCCTTTTTTATTTAATCCCTTCTTCTTTCTTGAGTTGTCCAATGGCCAATGAAAAACTCGACCTCTCCAACTTTCGTAACATTGGTATCATTGCTCACATCGATGCAGGCAAAACAACAACCACTGAACATGTTCTTTATTATGCAGGCGTTGTTCATAGGTTAGGGGCGGTTGATTCTGGCAATACCACCACCGATTACGATGAAGAAGAACAAGAACGCGGTATTACCATTTACAGCGCTTGCATCCCTTTCCAATGGCGCGAAACAAGAATCAACCTTATCGACACCCCAGGCCATGTCGATTTTACTGCTGAAGTCGAGCGCAGCCTTCGAGTCCTTGACGGATGCGTTGTCGTCTTTGATGCCCAAAAAGGCGTGGAAGCTCAATCCGAAACCGTCTGGAGGCAAGCTGATAAATACGAAGTCCCTCGATTGGTTTTTGTCAACAAAATGGATGTGGTTGGCGCTAACTTCGAAAACGCTATTTCAGAAATCACTTCTCGCCTCGAAGCAAAACCCGTCCCTATCATCATCCCGATGGGCAGTGGTTCTATTAAAGATAGTGATAATCCTTTTCATGGAATCATCGACCTTGTCGAAATGAAAGCTCTCGAATTCGATCCAGCCAACCAAGGAAAAACAATCAGGATATTTGATATCCCTGAAAAGTATCAAGACTATGCCAACACTTGGCGCGAAAACCTCATCGACAAAATCAGTGCGATAGATTCGAAAGATCGAATAGCTACTTTTTATCTAGAAGGCATGGAAATACCGACGAACCTTATTCGTGAAGTATTGCGCGAAGGAACTCTTAGAAGAATTATTCAGCCCGTTCTCTGCGGCAGCGGTCGCGAACACATTGGGATTCAAACTTTACTTGATGGGGTAAGTTGGTACCTCCCAAGTCCGCTAGACAAGCCTCCTGTCAAAGGGATCAATCCTAAAAAGAAAGACAAAGAAGAAAGCCGAAACTCCGATACTAAAGATCCTTTTTGTGGCCTTGTATTTAAAATCACCTCTGATGCACATGGGGAACTCTTTTTTGTGCGCATCTATTCAGGCGTTTTAAAAGTGGGCAGTAGAGTTCTTAACACCGGGCGCGATGTCAAAGAGTTTGTGGGAAAAATCTATCACACCGCAGCAGACCCAGCCAGCAGAACAGAATTAACCGAAGCTTTCGCTGGAGACATCGTTGCGGTGGTTGGCATGAAAGAGGCAATTACCGGAGACACTATTTGCGACCCTATTAATCCGATTTTGTTGGAGAAAATCAAATTTGCGGAAGCGGTTGTAAGCCGTTCGATTGAACCAGAATCTTCCGCGGACAAACAAAAGTTGATAGACACCTTAAATATTTTGCGAAAAGAAGATCCTACTTTTTCGGTTAAAATCGATCCCGAAACAGGGCAAACACTGATGAGTGGTATGGGAATGCTGCATTTAGAAATCAAGCAGCATAGGATGGAGCGGGATTTCCGGCTTAAAGTTCGCGCAGGAAAACCCAGGGTCAGCTATCGTGAAACCCTTAAAAAAGCATTGCGTGTTGAAGGAGAATGCATCAGGCAATCGGGGTCCGCTGGCCTTTTTGCCAAGCTCGTAGTTGAATTTTCTCCTTATCCACCAAATTCTGACAAAAGCGAAGATAACATCAAAGTTTCACACAAACTTAAACCAGATGATTTGACTCAAATCCTGTTAAATGCTGCTGAACAAGGCATTAAACTTGCTCTCCAATCAGGGGAACTTGGATACCCGGTGATGAATGTACAAGCAATTATTACCGCTGCAAAAATGGATGAGCAGTTATCTACGGAGGTAGCTTTTCAGTCTGCTGGGGCTGATGCGGTTCAAAAAGCCCTAAAAGACAACATGATTTTATTAGAACCGGTCATGAAACTTGAAGTAACCCTACCAGAAGAGTATTTAGGGCCCATTACCGCTGATTTGAACGCTAGGCGGGCCGAAATACGCGAATTGCATATTCGTGGCAAAATGAGGGTTGTTGAAGCAATAGTACCCATGGCAAAACTATTTGATTATGCTGATAAGGTGCGAAGTTTAAGCCAAGGCCGCGCTTCTTCCACTATGGAACCTTACTCTTACTCCCCTGCCCCGAATGAAGTCCTAAAAAATATGCTGAATCCGTTTGCTTTTTAACCTTTAAATAGCCTAGTCTTTTTGCCTAATTAGGGTTTTTCTTTTGTTTGTTGTTGAAAAGAACGGATTATTCCTTATTTTATGTGTTTGGATGCTTTGCACTTATATTTTTGGGAATCTTGACAGTCGGTTCCTAAGTGCATATTCTTACTGTTTCCCTTTATATCGGGAATAATGAAGTAATCGTGAGGAGCGGAACGGTGGCTAGCAGTAAAGAAAAAATCAGAATTCGGATGGAAGCATATGACCACGAAGTTTTGGACAGAACTGCCCAAGAAATCGTCTTAATTGCAGAACAATCCGGCGCTATCGTTAATGGCCCTATACCACTGCCTACACGCGTGGAACGATACACAGTGTTGCGGAGTCCGCACATTGACCGGAAATCAAGAGAACAGTTTGAAATAAGAACTCACAAACGATTGATTGAGATTCTTCAACCTCAAGGTAAAACCATTGAAGCCCTTAATAAAGGCCTCAGTTTACCACCAGGTGTAGATATCAAAATTCGCGTGATGGCAGGCGCCACAAAATAACTTTGGTGATTACTTCCTTCCGGATTAAAGGCATTGAGCCTCTGGAATGATTAATCCTCAAGATTATTATTGATTTGTTGTGATAATTTAAGTTTCTGGCAGCCGATTCGTGCCGAAAACAGTAGTATTTGTAATAATGATTGATCTTTAAGTATTGATTGATCAGGGCGATAAAACAGGCGGGATGGATATGTTAACAGTAAATGTCTTTAATAAACAAGGCGAGCAAGTTGGTAGCGAAAGCATCAACCCTGCTGATTTTGGTGGCGAAGTTAAAAAACAACTTCTACACGATGTCGTGATTATGCATCTTGCCAACCAACGCGCTGGTACCCATAGCACCCTCCGTAGGGGCGAAGTTGCAGGCAGCACCAAAAAGCTGTTTCGCCAAAAGGGAACTGGTAATGCGCGAGTTGGTAACAAACGAACCAACAAACGCCGTGGTGGGGGTACCGCTAAAGGTCCTAAGCCACGAGATTACGAATATCATCTTCCTAAAAAAGCAGTTCGAGCAGCCACAAGAATGGCTCTCTTGAGTAAGTTTCAAGATAACGAAGCTTTGATTATTGATGATTTGACACTCGCAGAAATCAAGACCAAAGGAATTTTAACAATTCTTAAGGCTTTAAAACTTGATGAAACAACCTGCCTGCTTGGTATTTCAGGTGTTAACAAGAAACTCTACCTCTCTGCAAGAAATTTGCATGGAGTTAAAGTTCTTCCCGCATCAGAATTAAATGCCTATATAGTTTTAAGACAAAAGCGTTTGGTTCTCACCAAGGAAGCCTTGGAAGAACTTAAAAACAAAAAAGCTAACTAGTTTATCGATTGTGATATTAGGATAAATAGCGATGAATACTTCAATGCATAGTAGAAGAACGAAATCTGGTGGCCCAAAGCTTGATGCTCACCAAATTGTTATTCGACCTTTAATTACTGAAAAAGGTACACATCAGTCTACCCATAAGGCTGCTTACCCTTTTGAAGTTAATCCTTGGTCGACCAAAGATGAAATCAAAGGCGCAATTGAAGAACTTTTCAATGTTAAAGTCGCCAGGGTTAGAACTGCTAATCGCTTGGGTAAAAACAAGCGCTTTAAAAATAGAATCGGGAAACTTTCTAACTGGAAAAAGGCTATTGTTACCCTTAAACCAGATAGTCCCAAGATCGAATTATTCTAAATACTGTTCGTTATAGATTTTAGTTGAGGTGAGACATGGCAATTAGACAATACAAACCGGTTACTCCCGGCCGTAGACAAGGCAGTGTCAGCGACTTCGCTGAAATTACTGACCGGAAACGAAAGCCTGAGAAAAGCCTACTGCTTCCCAAGAAAAAAACAGGGGGCCGTAATAACCAAGGGGTTACCTGCACGAGGTTTCGTGGGGGTGGTCACAAACAAAAATATCGAATTATCGATTTCAAACGAAATCACGATGGTATTGTAGCTACCGTAATTTCAATTGAATACGATCCAAACAGAAGTTCCCGCATCGCTTTGCTTGAATACCAAGATGGCGAAAAGACTTATATCCTTGCACCTGAAGGTTTGGCTGCAGGCGATAAGGTTATGAGCGGTGAAGATGTTGAACCAAAAATTGGCAATTGCATGCCGCTAAAGAAAATTCCTTTAGGCTTAATTGTTCATAATGTTGAACTTCAACCAGGGCATGGTGGTCAGGTTTGCAGAAGTGCAGGCACCAAAGCTACCCTTACTGCTCGCGAAGGTAAATGGGCTCAAATTACTTTGCCTTCAGGCGAAGTACGAAGAGTGAGCAATGAATGCAGAGCAACCATTGGCATGATTGGAAATACCGATCATATGAATGTAAGCTTGGGAAAAGCAGGCCGCTCTAGATGGATGGGTCGTAGACCTCATAACCGCGGTACTTCGATGAATCCTGTGGATCATCCAATGGGTGGTGGTGAAGGTAGAACTGGTGGTGGTAGAAATCCTTGCGGACCTACAGGTGTACTTGCCAAGGGTGGTAAAACTAGGCAGAAACGAAAACCATCGAATTCTTCCATTGTTAGAAGAAGAAGACCTGGCCCGCGTAATGCAGGATCATAATTATAACTGGTCAGAGTCGAAAGTTACACTACACTATGTAGATACGGTTTTTTTGGAGCTAATTCGAGCATGAGTCGATCGTTAAAAAAAGGACCACATGTCGATGAAAAACTTTTTACGAAAGTAGAAAAGTCGATCAAAACTAACAATCGTGAACCTATTAAAACATGGTCTCGAGATTGCACTATTATTCCTGAATTTGTTGGGGCCACTTTTCTTGTTCACAATGGAAAGTTATTCCTCAAAGTTTATGTAACTGAAGACATGGTTGGCCATAAACTTGGTGAGTTTTCACCAACAAGAACTTTTAGAGGCCATAGTGGCGGTAAAGCCAAAGCTTAGTCGTTTAACATACCCCGGGGTGGAGCAGAGGTAGCTCGCCAGGCTCATAACCTGGAGGTCATAGGTTCAAATCCTGTCCCCGGAATTATTGATAGTGTTCTAGTAAGTTTTAGAGGTGGGTTATGCAGTATAACGCTATACACAGATATGCAGATATGTCGCCTAGAAAAATTAGGCCCTTTGCTACTTTAATTCGAGGCAGAACTGCTGAAGAAGCTCTCGAGCTTTTACGGTTTGTTCATAACCGAAGCGCTAGATTACTTGAACAAGTAGTTAAAAGTGCTTTGGGTAATGCAGAATTCCGTGGCGCCCGTGATATCGAAGAACTTATTGTGAGTGAATCTCGTGTAGATGGTGGCCCGATCATGAAGCGTATTATGCCTCGTGCTCGTGGAACTGCTTATCCTATCAAGAGAAGAATTGCACATATTCATGTTACGCTGTCCGATGGTCAACCGGAAGCTGCTGAATAATTTTTGTTACCTGTATATTTCATTGCGACTGAGATTATTAGTCTTAAGGATTAGTTAAAATGGGACAAAAAGTACGACCAACAGGTTTTAGAACAGGTATCTTCCTTCCTTGGCAGAGCACTTGGTTTGCTGGGAAAAAAGATTTCGCTGAACTGCTGTTTGAAGATTTGAAAATCAGGAGGTTTATCCTTGGCCGTTACAAAGCCTCGGGTATCTCCAAAATTCGTATCGAACGAACAAGGGAAAAAGTCGTTGTTAATATTCTTACTGCTAAAGTTGGTGTGATTATTGGTAAAAAAGGTCAGGAAGTCGAAAAACTTACCAAAGACCTCGAAACCCTTTGTCACCGCCATATTGAAGTTAAAACGATTGAAATAGCAAGACCCGAAGTCGATGCCCAACTTGTTTCTCAAGAAATTGCAGAACAATTGGCAAAGCGTGCAAGTTTTAGAAGAGTTACCAAGCGTGCCCTGGAAACAACAATGGAGGCTGGTGCCAAAGGCATCAAAGTCCAACTTTCAGGTCGTCTTGGTGGTGCTGAAATGGCAAGGACTGAAGGTGCGATGGCAGGTAGCGTCCCACTTTCAACTTTGCGTGCAAAAGTTGAGTTCGGCTTCACCGAGGCCGTAACTGGACAAGGTAATATAGGCGTTAAAGTTTGGATTAATAACGGTGATTTCCTGACTGAGGAGACTATCGATGGCCCTGATGCCAAAGCGGGTAAAGTTTCGAAAAAGCCAACGCGGCAAAATAAAAGGTAACGCCCATAGGGGCAATACCGTAAGCTATGGTGACTACGGCTTACAGTCGCTGGATTCTGGGTGGTTATCTGCACAAGCTATAGAAGCAGGCCGTATTACGGCTTCGCATGCTATAAGTGGTGAAGGTAAATTATTTATTCGGGTTTTCCCAAATAAATCCATTACCTCTATTCCTGCTGAAACCCGTATGGGTAAAGGCAAGGGTGAGCCAGAATACTGGGCTGCTGTCGTAAAATCTGGCATGATTTTATATGAAATTGGTGGTTTGCCTGAATCCATCGCAAAGGTTGCACTAAGCAAAGTTGCTTATAAAATGCCTTTCCGTTGCAGGCTTGTTACTAGAAGGCCAAGTATTGGATAATTATCAGGTTATTCCTGATAGGTGAGGTAAATTATTATGAAATCTGTAGATTACAAAGGGATGAGCGATGAGCAGCTTGAGCTGTCTTTGAAGGATTTGGTTAAAAACCTTTTCCATCTTAGATTTCAGTCTGCAACTGATCGCCTTGAAACTCCTAGTGAGATTCGTAAGGCAAAGAAAGAAATTGCAAGGGTTAAAACTTTTCAACGAGAGCGTGCTATTCTTAAAGAACGCGCTTTAAGTTCAGGGAGTAAGTAGCAAATGTTGGAGGCGCAAAACACTCGTGGTCGAAGGCGTGTTATGGTTGGTGTAGTCACCAGCGATAAACGTAGTAAAACCCGCACTGTGGTAATTCCCCGCTTGGTAAAACATCCTAAGTATGGCAAATACATCCGTAGAAGTACGACCTGCCATGTTCATGATGAAAACAATGAATCTCACATTGGTGATACCGTTGAGATTGTAGAATCAAGGCCATTTTCCAAGACTAAGTTTTGGCGCTTGTCAAGTATTGTTAAAAAGGGTCAATCAGCATCTCCTAGTGTTAAGGAAATTGCTCAACCGGTTTAAATTAAAAATAATAGTTTTATCTATTATTTAACTCAGAAAATATTGGGTTCCTTATGATTCAGATGTACAGTTACTTAGATGTTGCAGATAATACAGGTGCAAAAGAATGCATGTGCATTAAGGTGCTAGGTGGCACCAAAAGAAAAGCTGCTGGTTTGGGTGATGTGATTGTATGCAGCGTTAAAAAAGCCATGCCCGGTGGTGAAGTAAAACCTGGTGAAGTGGTTAAAGCTGTGATTGTGCGAGTAAAAAAAACAACCCGCAGACCCGATGGCAGTTATGTCCGTTTCGACAGAAACGCATTGGTATTGGTGGATGCCGAATTGAATCCCCGTGGCACTCGTATTTTCGGTGCTGTTGCTCGTGAATTAAGAGATTGTGGTTTTGCCAAAATTGTTAGCCTTGCTTCCGAAGTTGTTTAACTTCCTCCCTTAGGATTTGCTGAAGAAGAAGAGATTAAGCCATGCATGTAAAAAAAGATGATCTTGTTGAAGTTATTTCAGGCGATGATGCCGCCAAGGGTCGAGCCCAAAAAGTTCTTCGTGTAATTACATCCAAGAACCGGGTTGTGATCGAAGGTGTGAACCGTGTGTACAAGCATGTGAAGCCTAACAAGTTAAATCCCCAGGGCGGGCGGCTATCAGTAGAAGCTCCGATCGATGTTTCGAATGTTTTACTTTTTTGCCCAAACTGCAAAAAAGGTATTCGATACACTCGTAAGATAGCTGCAGATGGTAGAAAATTCCGCGAATGTAAGAAGTGTAAATCCGATTTAGGTACGATTTCCAAGGCCAAGTAGAGTTATTTAGCTTTTGATTGGCAATTTTATAATAGTTTTTGGGCTAAAGCCCGGTGAGTGAAATATGGCAAGGTTATTAGAACGATATCATAAAGAAATAGTTCCCCTGATTTCCCAGAAACTTGGGAGGACTAATGTTTTTAGCCTACCAAGGCTTTCAAAAATCGTTATCAATATGGGTGTGGGTAAAGCGTTGCAGGATAAATCCAGAATGGAACAATCTGCTGACCAACTTGCTCATATTGCAGGCCAGCGCCCTCAGATCACCAAGGCAAAATTAGCGGTAAGCGGTTTTCGCCTTCGTGAAGGTAATGCCATCGGTTGCAGAGTGACTCTGCGAGGCAAAAGAATGTACGAATTTCTTGACCGCTTGGTGAGCATGGCTCTTCCTCGTATTCGCGATTTTCGTGGTTTGAACCCGAAGAGTTTCGATGGCCAGGGTAATTACAGCATGGGTATTGCTGAACAAGGTGTATTTCCAGAACTTGATCCAGACAAATTAAATTTTGTTCAAGGTATGGATATCACTTTTGTTACCAATACTAAAAGTGATGAAGAGGCGCGTGACCTACTTCGTGCTTTTGGTATGCCCTTCAAGGAATAATTACGGGAAAAAGTAAAAATGGCAACGGACGCAAAATTAGCTCGGTTTCGCAGAGATATGGCGAGACTAGACAAAAACAAGAAAGACCCTAAAAATCATCCCATGCTTCCTAGGGATAAGATTCGGGTAAGGCTTCGTTGTAAGATTTGTGGTCGACCCAAAGCGGTTTATCGTAAATTTGGTATTTGCAGAATTTGCTTTAGAAATCTTGCAAGTGATGGTTTGATTCCTGGTGTAACCAAGGCTAGCTGGTAAGGTACTCCTAAAATGATGACAGATCCGATTTCAGATATGCTCACTCGTATTCGTAATGCCAATCGCATTGAGCGTCCTCTTGTGGATATGGATTCCACTAATTTTAAAGTCAATGTTGCTAAGGTTCTCAAGGATGAAGGTTTTATTATTGATTATCAGGTGGGCACTATGCAAAAAGATGCTCATGGTGCAAAGGTTTTGCATCCTGAAACTGATCTCAATAAATCTCACCTCATTCTTCGGGTATTTCTTAAATATGGCCCTGAAGGCGAAAAAGTCATCAGGCATATTGAACGCAGTAGTAAACCTGGTAGAAGGTTCTATTGCAGAAGCAACCAGTTGAGGCCTGTCCTTGATGGATTGGGCATCAGCGTGCTGTCAACCAGCCAAGGCGTTATGAGTGATCGTGTTGCACGCGTCAAGAAATTGGGCGGCGAAATGATTTGTAAGGTTTGGTAAACTAAGGGATCTTCCCATGTCGAAAATTGGTAAAAAATTAATTGTTGTCCCAGCCACTATCAAGGTAAAAATTGATGGTTCCAAGGTTTTCTTGGAGGGGCCCAAAGGTAAGCTTGATTTGATTCCTCATCAGAATATCAAAGTAAGCTACGATGATGCTGCTAAAACCATTCATGTTGAACGCATTAATGATGAGCGCCTTAGTAAGTCTGTTCACGGCCTTACTCGCACTCTTATTGCTAACATGGTTGAAGGTGTTCTTAAGGGCTTTGAAAAAAGACTTAGAATTGAAGGTATTGGTTATCAAGCAAAAATGGATAAGAAAGCTGTAGAGCTTACTGTCGGTTTTGCCAATAAAATCAAAGTTCAACCTCCTGAAGGTGTGACTGTTGAAGTTCCGGAACCAACCGTGGTTCTTGTGAAAGGTGCGGACAAACAGATGGTTGGTCAGTTTGCTGCCGATGTCCGGGCAGTTCGTCCGCCTGAACCCTACAAGGGTAAGGGTATTCGTTACGATTATGAAATTGTACGCCGCAAAGAAGGTAAAGCCTTCGGTAGCGGTGGTTAAGGTTGGAAGATAAAAAATGAGCGAACAAAAGTTAAAAGAAATCCGTAGAATCCGCAGACAAAATCATGTTCGAAGAACAGTGATTGGGTCTGTTATCAGGCCAAGGCTTACTGTGTTTCGAAGTTCGAAGCATATCTATGCACAGCTTATTGATGACTCCAATGGTTGTACTCTTGCTTCTGCAAGTAGCAACAGTCCCGAAATTAAAAAATCATTATCCTATGGTGGTAATGTTCTTGCTGCCAAGGCTGTAGGCAAACAAATTGCTGAAGCTGCGAAAGCTAAGGGTATTTTGAAGGTGGCATTTGATCGAGGATATTATCGATATCATGGCAGGATTAAAGCTCTTGCTGATGCTGCTCGTGAAGGTGGTTTGCTGTTTTAATTTTCCTCCAGGTAGTTTTCCCATAACAGGTATTCAGAGATCATGGCAAAAGATCGGGAACCAAAACAAGAAGAACTTCAAGATCGCGTGATTAAAATCCGTAGATCTGCAACTGTGGTCAAAGGTGGCCGTCGTTTTAGCTTCAACGCTTTAGTCGTTGTAGGCGATACCCGCGGCAGAGTTGCTGTGGGATACGGCAAAGCAAAGGAAGTTCCTCCTGCTGTTGAAAAAGCGACAAAAGATGCCCAAGGGGCAATCAAAAGATCAAGGAGAGTATCGCTGCGTGGCGACACTATTCCGCATCGAGTGATTGGCCGTTTCGGGGCCAGTCGGGTTATTATGGTTCCTGCGGGACCTGGCACAGGTGTAAAAGCTGGTGCTGGCGTTCGCGATGTACTTGAAGTATGTGGTGTTAAAAACATCTTGACGAAAGTGCATGGCAGTACAAACCCAATCAATTTAGTTAAAGCAACAATAGATGGCTTGCAACAACTTCGATCTCGTTCAGAAGTTGCAATGCTTCGTGGAGTTACACTCTAATGGATTTGACACAAGTACACAAAGGCGTGAATAAGCTTAAAACCAAAAAGCGCGTAGGTCGTGGTGTAGGTAGCGGTCATGGTAAAACTGCATCCCGTGGTCATAAAGGCCAGTGGGCAAGTGCAGGTTCTGACAAGCCAATCGCGGTGTTCGAAGGCGGACAGATGCAGTTGTTTCGAAGAATTCCAAAGCGCGGTTTCAGCCACGGTATGTGGGATAAGAAATTTCATGTTGTTAACTTAGGTGCAATTGATGCACATTTTAACGATGGTGATCTAGTTGACGCTGATACATTAAAGAAAAAAGGTTTGGCAAACGGTCCTTCGGATGGTATTCGTATTCTTGCAAAAGGTGATCTTTCCAAGAAACTTACTGTACGCGCAAACCATGTTTCCAAAGCAGCACTTGAAAAAATTATCGCAAAAGGCGGAGTTGTGGAAATTATTCCACCTCCAGCAAAACCGGTCAGAAACAAAATGGGAACCAAGAACAATGTGGGAACCAAGTCTTAGTATTAAGATTTTGCTTTCCTGAGAATTTTTGTTGTTTCTTTCAAGCGGTTTAAGATTACCATTCTGGGATTAGATTTAGGGTAATCCGGATTGTTCTCAATTGGCAATCTGCGGTATACCCAACTGCAGGAGCCATAGTATGGGCAAGTTAAGTGCAATTTTAGCTATTCCGGAACTTCGGAATAAAATTCTTATTACTCTTTTGTTTCTTGCCGTCTACAGGGTGGGTTACTCCATCCCTCTTCCTTTCGTTGATCAGAGTTTGATGAACCGCAATGTGGGTCAGGGCGGCCCTTTGGGTGATATCCTTGGATATGTTTCGTTATTTAGCGGTGGCGATTTAAGTAATGCAACCCTTTTCGGTTTGGGCATTATGCCCTACATTTCCGCATCGATCATTTTCCAACTTTTAGGTGCTGTTTATCCTCCCCTGGAAAAACTCCAAAAAGAGGGTGAATCTGGGCGCAAGAAAATTAACAACTACACTCGCTGGGCTACTGTTGTCATCTGTTTCTTCCAAGCCTTTATGTATGTTCAATTTATCATGCAACCCTCTTCCAGAGGTGGGCAGGGGTTCGCTTTGACAGAGCCCATTGATTATAATGTCGGTTATTATTGGATCACCATGGTTCTTATGATGACCACGGGAACTATGTTCCTCATGTGGATGGGCGAGCAAATTGATGAATACGGCATTGGTAACGGTATTAGTTTAATCATCATGGCGGGTATCGTTGCTAGAATACCTGCTGCTACTGCTTCCTTACTTTTCGAAAACGGCAAGTTCAAAGAATCGATTTTTACTCTTGGTGGCGGGTCCAGCCAAGATATTAGTTTTGAAAAACTGGTTGTTCTAATGCTTCTTTTCGTTATGGTAGTGGTTGCAGTAATTGCAATTACCAAAGCGCAAAGGAGAATACCAACGCAATCTGCGAAACATGTACGGGGTCGAAAAGTATACTGCGGTACCAGGCAGTTTCTACCTTTAAAAGTGAATCAGGCTGGGGTTATGCCTGTGATTTTCGCAAGTAGTTTGCTAGTTCTGCCTTATTTTATATTTAACTTTATTTCGAGTGCAACGGAATGGAGCTGGGCCCTTGCGTTGAAAGATGTTTTTGAAAGACAAGGTTGGGCGTATACTGTACTTTTTGTTGTAATGATTTACATATTTTGTTATTTTTGGACAGCAATTATCTTTAATCCAAAAGATGTTGCTAATAATTTGAAAGACTTTGGTAGCTTTATTCCTGGTTACAGGCCAGGTAAAAGAACTTCAGAATATCTCGAAAAAGTGATGATGCGAATTACTTATGTTGGTGCAGCTTTTCTCGCTATTATTGCAGTTACTCCTACGTTGATAACAAGCACGATGGATGTCAGGCAGGAAGTTGCTAGTTTTTATGGTGGCACTGGCCTTCTTATCGTGGTCAGCGTTGCATTGGATTTAGTTCAAAAAATAAATAGTCATCTTGTAATGCGAAACTACCCCGGCCTAACAGAAGATTAATATTTTTGTAAGAGAATATTCTTTCCTTCCTTTTTGTTTACTCCGCTGATTTGTTTTGGTTTTGAAGACATGATTTAGGTACTTGTTTTTATTCCAAAATCCTGCATTGAAACGGTTGTTCCATGCGCATAATTTTAGTAGGCCCTCCTGGATGTGGTAAAGGTACCCAAGCTAAACTTCTTTCCAAAAGAATGAAACTTGAGCACATTGGTACAGGCGATCTCCTTAGAGAAGCCATTCGAAACGAAACTTCGGTTGGACGCAGGGCCAAACCTTATGTCGAGGTTGGTAATCTTGTCCCAGATGAACTCGTTAACGATCTAGTCAGCGAACGGTTCCAACGCGAAGACCGTCCCAAAAGTTTTATTCTTGATGGTTATCCAAGAACTCTAATGCAGGCAAAATCTTTAGATGTTGTTTTAGCATCACATGGTTTACCTTTGACTGCGGTTGTGTTGCTTGATGTGTGTGATACAGAAATTGTGAAAAGAGTAACAGGCAGATGGAGTTGCCCTAAATTAGGGTGCAAAGCAACATTTCACACGCTAAGTAATCCAAGCAAGATCTCGGAGATTTGTGATGATTGCCAAACAGTTTTAGTTCAGCGCGCAGACGATAATGTTGAAACAGTAAAATCAAGGTTGACGGTTTATCATAAAGATACGGTACCATTGTTGCCTTACTACGAACAACATGGTCTGCTTAAAAGAATCCATGGGACAGGCGATATCGAACAAATCTATCAATCCATGGTAAATGCTTTAAGCATTTGAGGACCAATGTTGCGGAACCTTTTTGCAAACAAGCCTGAGCTGAAATCACCTCGCGAAATCGAGTTTATGCGCGAGGCAGGTAAATTGGTCGCTGGTGCACTCAAACTGTGCAAATCCATGGCGAAACCAGGCGTTATAACTGCGGATATCGATAAAGCTGTTGAAGATTTCTATAAACAAAATAACGCACTTTCCCTGTTTAAAGGTTATCCAGGTAAAGTACCCTTTCCTGCTGTCACCTGCATTTCAGTCAATGAGCAAGTGGTGCATGGAATTCCAGGCGGAAAAGTGGTCCGCGATGGTGATATTCTAAAAATAGATACAGCTTGCAAACTCAATGGTTGGTGTGCAGATGCCGCAATTTCTATTCCGATAGGAATAGTGAGCGACGAAAAAAAAAGGCTTATTGAAGTAGGGGAGCAAGTTCTTGACATTGCAATAAGAGAGCTATCTCGATGCAAATGGTGGACTGAAGTTGCAACAAAAATGCAAAAAGCTGCAGAAGACGCAGGATTTAGTGTTGTAACCCAATATGTGGGGCATGGTATAGGGAAATTAATGCATGAACACCCCCAAGTACCAAACTATGTTAACCGAGAAGTTAAAAAACAGGATTTCAAGCTCGAGGAAGGCCTAGTTCTTGCGGTAGAGCCCATGATTAACATGGGAAAGGCCGAAACTGAGGTCCTAAGGGATCATTGGACCGTTGTTACCAGGGATGGCCTGCCTAGTGTTCATGTAGAACATACTTTGGCATTAACTAAGCATGGGGTTTTTGTATTAACTGCAGAAGAAGATTTAGTTATAAAAATATAAAAAGCTAAAACCTTCATTTTGTTGAAGAATTTGAAGAAAAACGATGATTTGGACTTGTTTTTTCTATCAACTACTTGCCGAAGACCCTTAACCATGGTAAAAAAATAGTTTACCTTAATCCGTCAGAAGGACGGGAGTGAAATATGAAAGTTAGAACTAGTGTAAAACGAATTTGCGAAAAATGCAAATTGGTGCGTCGTCAAGGTAAAGTTTATGTAATTTGCAGCGATCCTCGCCATAAACAAAGGCAGGGTTGATCAAGGGAGCCAGAGAATGCCGCGTATTCTAGGTGTTGATATTCCAAATGAAAAGCCAACCCATATAGCCCTACGCTATATTTATGGGATTGGGCCCGCTCTTGCATTGCGCTTGTGTGAAGAAGCTCGGGTTGACCCGCTTCGCCGGGCAAAAGAACTTAACGAAGATGATGTTAGCCGTTTGGCAAACATCCTTGACCGAGAATATGTAGTGGAAGGGCCTCTTCGCAGGCAAATTCAACAAAATATTGCTCGATTAAGAGATATCGGATCCTACAGAGGCTCGCGCCATCGTCGTAGCTTACCTGTTAGGGGTCAGCGAACAAAAACAAACGCCCGCACCAGAAAAGGTCCAAGAAAGACCGTCGCTGGTAAGAAGGGTGTTAAAGAGCTTAGAGGTTAATTGTAATTTAATTTTCACGGAGATACTCTTTCGTGTCCAAGAAGAAAAAACAGCGTCGTAATGTCAGTCGGGGAGTAGCTCATATACTTGCTACCTTCAACAATACCATAGTTACCATTACTGATACTAATGGTGATACTCTTTGTTGTGCATCGGCAGGAACCTGTGCATTCAAAGGAAGCAGGAAAAGCACTCCTTTTGCAGCTCAACGAGCAGCGGAAGAAGCAGCATCCCGAGCTTTGAAATTTGGGCTTAAAGAAATTGAAGTCCGAGTCAAAGGCCCAGGTTCAGGTAGAGAGTCTGCGATTACTGCACTCCAAGCTTCCGGCTTGAATGTAAAAGCAATCGAAGATGTAACGCCACTTCCTCACAATGGTTGTAGGCCGCCTAAGCGTCGTCGAGTATAATAGGAATATGTATCCATCAGGAAGATTTATAACTTTTAACCGCTAGAGATAGTAATAACATCCATGGCAAGAATCACCGATCCAGTATGTAGAATTTGCCGAAGAGAAGGCGTAAAGCTTTATCTTAAAGGCCTTCGTTGTGAGTCGCCTAAGTGCGCAATCGAAAGACGCAATCAACCGCCCGGTATGCATCTTCGTCGCGGTAAACCCAGCGAATACGGTATTCGTCTTCGTGAAAAACAAAAACTTAAAAGGTTTTATGGTTTGCTCGAAAGGCAATTCCGAAGATATTTTGAAATCGCAAGCCGTTCAAAGCAAAACACTGGTGAAGTTTTAATCACCTTGTTAGAACGCAGGCTTGATAATGTTGTATTCCGTTTAGGATTCGCACCAAATCGTGCAGCAGCAAGGCAACTTGTAGCTCATGGGCATGTGACGATCAATGGCGTACCAACCGATATTCCAAGTTTGATCATGAAACCAAACGATGTTGTTGCAGTGAAAAACCGCAAGCGTTCCATCGACTTGGTTAGGTTGCAAGTACAACAAACTTCGCCAAATATTCCTGACTTTTTGACTATTACTAATCAGGAACCTCCCGAAGGAAAAATGACACGGATGCCGACTCGTGGCGACATGGATCCACATATTGAAGAAATTCGTGAACAGTTAATCATTGAATTCTGCTCCCGTTAAAAATTGGTAATCTTTTATTTGATCATAATCAGGCTTGAGATATCGGCCTTTAAATAGTTTAGGAGTGTTTTAATTATGCGTATTCGATGGCGCGGTTTGGAATTACCGAGTAGGGTTAATGGCGATCGATCCACTCTTTCCGACACCTACGGTAAGTTTTATGCAGAGCCCTTTGAAAGGGGTTTTGGTGTTTCGATTGGTAATAGCATTCGCAGGATTCTTCTTTCAAGCCTTGAAGGAAGTGCTATAACCCAAGTTAAAATCGAAGGCGTTCAACACGAAATCACTACCATTCCTGGCGTGGTTGAAGATGTTATCGACATTATCCTAAATATTAAAAGCTTGGTTGTTAAAAACATAAGTGATTTGCCACAAACCATCCGCATCGAAAAGCATGAAAAAGGTGTGGTTACTGCTGCAAATATTATTACAACTGAAGCTGTTCAGATTATTAATCCTGAACATGTAATTGCAACACTTACAGACGATGTGCCTTTCAAAGTCGAAATGACTGTTGAAAATGGTCGTGGTTATCGCATGGCTGAAGAAAATGTAGCAGGAGATCGAGAGATCGGTGTAATACCAATCGACTCAAGTTTTACGCCTGTTATTCGAGTTAAATACGAAATCGAAGATACTCGAGTTGGCCAAAAAACCAACTACGATAAATTGATTTTGGAAATCTGGACTAATGGAACGGTAACTCCACAAATGGCACTTGTTGAAGGTGCAAAGATTCTTCGAAAACACCTCAATCCCTTTATTCAATATGCAGAACCCGGCCCAGAAGTTGGTCTGGAACATATTCAGGAACCTGTTGCATCATCCACGGTTGATGTTGAACTTGAACGCAAGCTTAATATGAGCCTTGCTGAATTGGAATTGTCGGTTAGGGCAACCAATTGTTTGGAATCTGAAGGTATCTCCACCGTACGCGACTTGGTAATGCGTTCTGAAGAAGAACTGCTTGAAGTTCGTAACTTTGGTGAAACCACCCTTAAAGAAGTTAAGATTAAACTTGATGAGCGAAATCTTAAACTAGGTTTAAGATCTTCTGCTCTTCGTAAGTAAATTGTAATTTTCATAACTAAAAGTAGAGATTGAGCCATGCGCCATTTAAGAAGAGGCAGACAACTAGGAAGAAATCAGGACCATCGAATTGCGTTGTTCCGAAATCTTACCCGGGCTTTATTTACTCACCGTCGAATAATCACCGGCCTTGAAAAAGCCAAGGAAGTCCGGATATTCGCTGAAAAGCTTATTACCTTGGCTAAAAAAGACACCCTGCATTCCCGCAGGCTTGCTCTTTCCCGACTCCGCGACAAAGAAGCTGTTGAGCTTCTTTTCAAAGAAATCGCACCCCTGTTCGCCAATCGTGCAGGTGGTTACACACGAGTTTTAAAGCGTGAAGAAAGGCGTCTTGGAGACGGTGGCCAAACTGCATTTCTTGAGTTGGTATTAGAATCTCGAACCAAAGATGTCAGCACTGCTGCACCCGTAATTATTGATGCAGATGTAAAAAAATAGTCTCACAATTTAGATAAAACAAGAAAGCCGGGGTATTATTACCCCGGCTTTCTTTACTTTCCCACCTTAATTAATTGCCAACCTAGGGTTGACTACATTTTTGCATGAAGGTATTACCCCTTTACGGTGTTTACTTTTATGGTTGGAGAATGCGATGTTTACCCTTCAGTTTGTTGCCGCAGTGTTACTTTTTCTTTCAAATCAGAATGCTGTTTCTTTCAAAGAAACGCCACAGGCTGATGATTGCTTAAAAATAGAATTGTCGCTAAATTTAAAAGGCGAAATGAAGGTGCAACGCGATGGAAAAATGGTTGCCATCCCAATGGTTGCCAATGCCAGTCACCATTTTGAAGAGCGAATCATCCATTTATCTTCCACCGGAATTCCAGATAAAGTTGCAAGGAATTATTCGAAAGCAGATGCTTTATTTAACATTGAAGGCAACAAATCTGAAAGAACACTACGCAAGCAAAGAAGTTTGATTGTAGCTCAAAGGCCGGAGAATTCTATTTTTGTTTACAGCCCAAAAGGCCCGTTAACGAGAGAAGAGTTAGAACTAACAGGAGAACACTTCGACACTTTATCCTTGGCCAATTTAATTCCAGATAAAGGGCCAATTCCAACAGAAGCATGGAAGCTAAAGGATTTTACAGTTCAAGCCATTTGTAATTTCGAAGGTCTATCTGAGCATACACTCACAGGAAAAGTTGTTTCCAATGAAAACGGGATTGTGACTTTTAAAATTGAAGGAACCGCAACGGGTGTTGAATCAGGTGCAAGCGTAACATCAACAGTAAATGCGACAGGTACTTGGACCGAAAAAGCTGCAAAAATCACAAATCTAAACTGGAAACAAAGTGACAACAGAGAGGCTGGGCCAGTTAATCCTGCTTCTAAAACAGAAATGGAAATCATAATTAAACGCGAAGTTCTTGAAACACCACAAACTCTTAATGATGCTGCTCTAGTTTCAATACCCCAAGATTTTGATGTGCCTAATTTAATGACTTATGTTGAATTCAAAGACCAGCAAGGTCGATTTGATTTATCGATGAGCAGAGATTGGCAACTTGTTGCAAAGACTGAAAACCACTTGGTTTTGCGCTTGGTTGAAAAGGGCGACTTTATTGCTCAAGCTACTGTATCTGTATGGAGCAAAGCAGAACCAGGCAAACATCTTTCGGTTGCAGAATTCAAAACTATCACAGAACGAACTCCAGGCTGGGTGGTTGAAAAAGACCTACAAGAAGGAGAAGTTCCTTCCGGTGACAAAGGCCGTTGGGTTTACAGAATTTCCGCTTTGGGCCAACTTGATAATGTCCCTACCATGCAAAATTATTATGTAGTCACCAGTCCCGGTGGCGAGCAGGTTGTTGTAACATTCAGCTTATCGCCTAAGCAGGCAGAGAAATTAGGGACAAAAGATTTGTCATTGATAGGCAGCTTGGAATTACCTGGAACTGCAGGAAAGTAACAACCCAACAAAGCCTAAGGGGATTCTCGTTCATGATTATTAGGAAGAATGAAGCTGCCTAGTGAAGTGAAATCCATTTCTTTGCCATCACAACCGCAGCAGAATCGTCACTGATTTATCTCTGGATCATCCTTAAGCATCACCCAGCCAGTTGGTAAAAGAATAAGCAAAATGCCTAAAACTTCTGCAATAGCCAAAGACTTTTGCCAAAACAAGACATCACCAATAACTGCGAAAACAACTTGACTAAGGCCTACAACCGAAATTTTAGTTGGGGTACCACTTGAAAAGGCGAGCGTTAAAAAGTTCTGGCCTATGGTTGCGGAAATCCCTATCCCCAACAAAAGTAATACGATTTTAAAATCCAAATCACTAATGGTAGCGCCCACATTAGGGGTAAAAGGTAAAATTAAAAGGCATAAGGCAGTTGCGACTCCAGAAAAGTGAACCACAATAGCTTGGGTTGGAATGCCTTTGATTTTATGCAATCCGATCATTGCCAGTGCAGTAAAAAACGAAGCGGTAATCGCGGAAGCAATTGCCAAATAATTATCACTCAGGAGTGGTTTTTGAATCAAACCAACGCCAATAATCCCCATGCAAACAGCAACCCAATCCGAAAAGGATGGTTTCTTTTTTAACATGGGCCATGACAACAAAGCCACCCATAACGGAAACATATTGGTAACGGTAAGAACCAACGAAAGCTGCAATTTAGTTAAAGCATAGAAAGAACAAACCAGGGATACACTGCCAGCTATACTTCGAAGCCAAAGGCTTCGCGACCCCATAACCACAGGGTTGATTCGAAAAGCCATAGCAAGGATGAATGAAAACAGGAAAACTAAAAAAGCTCTAAAGAATGCGATAATCTGCCAATCAAGGCTAATTCCCATTGCTGAGATATGGCCTAAAGCAAAGGTAAAATTACCCATAAAGGTGAATGCAACGCAACCACTTACCATCCACAAATATGGCATAAAAGCAGACCGATTCATTCTCTACTGCCCATTTGTGTTATTAAAAATAAAGAGATAAATGGTTACTCAGATGCTGGAGAAGGGTGTGCAACTTTAGGCCATTTTCGTTCAAAGCCCTTGTTCGTCCAGGTAACATCATTATCGATATCATGACATTTTTGGCAGGACTGATCAATTTTACCGAGCCTAGATTCTTTGGCGGCAGGGTTTTCATCGGGAGAGGCTTTCCATGGATTAATAAGTTTAAGCCAAGTCTCATCGTTAGGTTTTTTAACATGTTCGCTAGAAGGGCCATGGCAACTTTCGCACCCAACATTCGTAAGATTGGGTGTTTTTTCAAAAGTAGTAAAACCCGATTGGTACCCAAAACCAACGGTGTGGCAAACAATGCACTCGGGGTCATAGTGTCGCAAAGAGGGTTCCTTGGCATCAACAAGGGTTTGGTAGGCATGACTATGAGTCGATTTTTTCCAGACATCATAAGCACCTTCGTGGCATTTCTTACATTTTTCAGAACCGACATAAACAGGATTTGATTCGGGGGCAGAAACTTGAACCGAGTGCCTAGCTTGTCCAAACCGGGACAGGTAATTTTCGTTTTTGAGTTCTTTGGAGTAGGATTCCATGAGTTCCATTACAGGATGGTTCTTTTTTGCGGATTCAGTCGTCATGTAATCTTCAGACATTTGTTCAATGGTATACCTGAATTTAAAAGGCTGAATCGGGTCGCCTGTTTTATAAACACCCAATACCCCAACATATTTACCCTTGGTGCCCATCCTGATAATAAGGGATTGTTTTTTATTATCGTGGTTGATGGTGATCGGGTTCGAGGAAGGTTCATCTTCTTCACTGAGGCACATTAGTATTTGAAATTCGGGATAGGATTGTGCAGCTTTTAAAGCTTCAGTCGCAGGTTCTCCCTTTGGACTGCGATTAAGTACACCTTGATAAAGCAGGACTTTAAGCTGAATATTTTCTTGCGTCATTTCTTTTAACACGGAATCTAGCCCCGCTTTTGATGGTCCAAACTTAACCCGGGGGTCTTTGATTTTTTCAGCAACATTTGGGCTGACAACACCTGTTACTCCCAGCTTGATATCCGATCCCTTGATATCAACTTTCTGCCACGCAGACACTTGATCAGGAAATTCTTTTTCTCGATCTAGAAGATTCGCTGCAACAACTCGTGGGGTAGGTTCATTAAGTGCGAACTCAGCAAGGGCGTTAAACAAAGGCATGGCTGTTTCATACTCTCCAAAACCAACAACCGAATAACCAATTTTTTTCTGAGCATTCATGGCATAGCGATATTTAATCAGCCCTTGTTCATTGGGTAGGGAAACAGGCCCTTGTTTCTGAGGAAGATCTCCAAGATCTAAGGCAGTAAGGTTCCACCCATTAGTTTTAAGGGCTTGAATAAAATTATAGCGCCTTTCCAAACCACCTACTTGCGGCCTAGAACAACCGCAGGGTAATAAATAGCCATGCTGCTGAGCGGTAAGAATAATAGTAAGGTCGGGTTTTTCCCACTTTAATAAAGACTTAGGAATGGGAGTTGTCGAGGCAATCGCAATCGGTTCTTTGCCTTTAATTTCTTGGGCGAGAACATTGGCAAATAATCCCCAATGATATGCAGCTATAAAAACAGAACCTAAAATAACTGCAGAAACACATATTTTTTTAGAAGTCACGCAATTTCTTAGTAATACAACAATCTTAGTTATCATGATCAGTCACCTTCCATGGTGTTAAATAATTAACCATACAATATAGTTATAGGCCTGCCTGGGTGCAATTAATTAGTTATCGGCACGGCCTTCAACAGGAACACGGATTGACCTTGAGGCATTACCTTGGGATTTTAAGTAGAAAGAACTATCGCGAAAGAATTCATCATCCCTTGGAAAAGGGCCACTAACGGTGTTAGGTGCTATTTCGATGGAGTACTTCCAAGTTCGTCGCCCAGAAACATCCTGAGGCCATCCGGGAACAAGCTTTACCTTGAGGTAAGTAGTAGTTTTAGAGATATCTAATTCAAGATCTATTCCTTGCAAATCGGTTTCGATTTTCAACTCCTTTTTGGCGCCCAGCCCTCTTTGAAAAACCCCCATGGAAAGCCTACCCCGTTGTTCTGCATCAAGAATTCGAAACTCGCCCTCAACCTTTCCAGAGATTTTGGCTTCAACCCGGCTATCAGATTCTAAATCCTTTTGATTATTTTTTGTAATAACGAACTCAATTTGTCTGCTAAAAGGGCCAAGTTCCATCAAATCTTTACCTCCGGGTACGGTATAAGAAGCCGTGATCGGAACCATGTAACCGCATAAAAGAGGGGCGCCGCCGAACTGTTTTTCATCATTTTTAAGTTCTTCATTAGTCAAGGGAACAGGTTTTCCAATGATGATGGTTTCGTCAGGCCTAGGTCTTGTCATTTTGACAATAAAGTCGAAGGATTTTCGTGTGGAAGAATAACATTTAAAAGCTACTTTTTTTTCTGAAACTAGAGGAGACAAAACATCCAATGCGATTTCTACAGGATTAACAAAGAGCGCAGGTTGCACATTGACCAAAGCTTCAAGCCTAGATTCATTTCCCCCACCTTTTTTTCCCATCCACATGTTCGCGGTCAAACGATTAGGGCCCATTTTTTCAGTTTTCCACTGAAGCCTGATCCATCCAACGGTCCCGCCATTCAAAACAGGTTGCTCATTTTGTTCCAAGGCAACAGGGGTAACTTGTTTTTCAAGAGTAGCTTTAACATCAGCTTTGGCCAAAGCTTCTTCAATTTTCAAGAGGTTGATTTTTCCCATAGCATCTTTGGTGCTATTATTTTTCAACCATTCTGTTGGGATTTCGAAAACAAGAACACTCGTACAGGTACAGTTTTTACTATCGAGGCCAATTTTAAGAGGTAATAAACCTTCATGGGCGAAGAGATAATCCTGCTTTCCCCCCATTTTGTACTCATTTTCAAGAGCATTTATACCATCAGCAGGATAGACTTTTTGCAAAAAAGTGAGTTCTTGATTAGAACCGTCATCCGCAGTATCGGAAGACTTTTGCGTGCTATTATCTTTGTTTTGGACTTGTGTTTTAGGTTCGTTGAAACCGCCTAGATAATTCATTGCAAAGGTAAGACCAAACACCATAATAACAAAAAGCAAAACAGCAATAATTCCCTGCGAAGACTTCATAACCAAACACCTCTACATGAAAATGTACGACCAGTATAATAACATAAGCAGGATAATTATTGCAAATATGAGGAAAAGATTCTGCTAAAAATACTTCGTTAAATGAAGTAAAAGAAAAACCTTCTTCATTTCCCCTTGGGAAGTTCAAGCAATTGATCCAATGCTTTTGAAAACCCTTCTGCATTAGCACTAGGAGCATCTAATTTAAGCATCTTAATGACCTTCAGATTTTCGCATCGCGCCATTAAAACTATATTTTGCTGATCAAGTTTATAGTTTTTCAAATCGTCTAGATCATCAACCCCAACCTCAACAAAATCCGATTTATCTTCAGCAATTAAAGAACGAATACCTTTTACAAATTCGTTTCGTTTCTCATCATCTTTTACAACATTTTTAATATCTGGGCTTACAAAAATTGCCATGGCTGAAGTTGGAAAACCCTTGCTTTTATTACCTTTAATTTTTGCGTTAAGATCTTCAAGAGATTTGGGAAGATATTCAGGAACGGATGCCCCTTGAAAAAACATCAGAATGAAAGTTTTGTCTGGTTTCTCGTTGATCAAGGCACGCAACCGATCTTTTCGCATTCCATTTACAATAAAAGGGTAGAATGGCCCAGGTAAAATCTCCCCTTCTTTAAATACCAACTCGGTCACAGGCGAACCTTTATCCTGATTAACAGGGGCACTTTTATCTTGGGCAGCATTAAGCACTTCAAAACAAATAAGGGTAATCAACAACGAAGAAAAGATTCTCATCATAAAACTGCTCCTAAAGATTGCATAAGCATCTAAAAAAATATTACACAGATTCAATCAAACTAATATTTTCGAAATAACCTCACCATGAACATCCGTTAAGCGCATATCTCTGCCACCAAATCGGAATGTTAACTTTTTGTGATCGATCCCAAGTAAGTGCAACATAGTTGCATGAATATCATGAATTTCAGCTTTACCCTCAATCGCATGATAACCAAAATCATCGGTAGCCCCGTAATTCGTGCCACCTTTAACGCCACCACCTGCCATCCAACAGGTAAACCCGAAGGGATTATGATCCCTACCGTCATTTCCTTGAGCAAAAGGGGTTCGCCCGAACTCGCCTGACCAAAGTATAAGTGTAGAATCGAGCATACCCTTTGCCTTAAGATCATGAATCAACCCAGCGATGGGTTGATCAACAGCAAGCGCGTTTTTTTGATGGCCATCTTTCAAATTGCTATGCTGATCCCACCTGTCGCTGCCCACAGAAGGGCAAGTCAACTCAATAAACCGTGCACCTCGTTCAAGCAAACGCCTGGCAACAAGGCATTGGGTGCCAAAAATTTTAGTTGGGGCATTGGGGGAATTCACTCCATAAAGATCCTGCGTTGCCTTTGATTCGGTTTTAATATCCATCAAATCTGGGATGGATGTTTGCATGAGAAAGGCGGTTTCTTGATTGGCGATGGCAGACTCAATCTGATCATGAGTTCCATTTTTCTGCATGTTCAAACGATCAAGGCGACTAACAAGATCCAGTTTATCCTTTTGAATCTTTTCGGAAGATTCTTTGCGGCTGATGTTGGCGACAGGCGCAGGACCATATTTAAATACCGACCCTTGATACGCGGCAGGCAAAAAACCACTATTGAAATTATCAAGCCCACCCGGAGGAATAAGGCCACCATTGAGCACTAAAAAACCTGGGAGGGTTTTATTGAAACTCCCAAGGCCATAACTTGTCCAAGCGCCCCAACTCGGCCTCCCCTGAAGTCCGCTCCCCGTATGCAAAAAATAATTCGCACTTGTATGCTCAGGAAAATTCGAAACCGCTGATTTAATAACCGCAAGCTCATCTACATGTTTCGAAATGTGCGGAAACAAATCACTTACCCAAATACCGCTTTGACCATACTGCTTAAATTTCCAAGGCGACTGCAAAATCTTACCAATGCTATTGAATTGAGTGGGCAATACTTTCAAAACCTTGTCAGGCGTTTCCCCATGATATTTAGTCAACAAGGGTTTCGGATCAAAAGTATCCATCTGGGAAGGCGCACCATCCATGTAAAGAAAAATAATATTTTTAGCTTTAGCTTGATGATGCAAACCACCCGAAGGGTTGAGTTTATTTTTGTTATTTTCCCCTGCATGCAAAACACCAAAAGCAAGAGCCCCAAACCCATTGGCACTACCAATGAGCATTTGCCTTCTAGATAAAGCTCTGGGCTGAAAATTTCCACAATGCATAACTTTATTCCTTGAACAATAAACTAAGGAATCCAAACAAATTCTTTAACATTCCATAAAGAATGTGCGATGGATGCCCATTTTTCAGAGTCAGTAGTGGCAGTAGGCGATGCAGATAAATAACCCAGACATTCCTCTACTTCCGCAGACGAGGGCAGACGATTTAATGCCTGCCAAAACATCGTATCTAAGCGTGCACGTGGTTCCGTAGTTTGAGCAATGATTTTTTTAGCCCACTTCTCTGATTGCTGATGCACAAACGGATCATTCATCAAGATCAAAGCTTGAGAAGGAACATTCGAAATACTTCTTTTCCCAACTGTAGAAAAAGGAATTGGCGAATCAAAAGCAAGCATGAAGGAAGACAAGAAATTCCTTCGCACGGAAAGATAAATACTCCTACGGCCTGCACCATCTAGGGGCCCACTCGCAGGCCTACCCCTACCCTCTTGAAACTCTGACAAATTTACATTAACCGCAGGTCCAAACATGGTTTCATTCATTTCACCCGAAATGAAAAGCATGGCGTCCCTGATCGATTCACCAGAAAGCCTTTTCATGTTGGCATGGCTTAAGAAAAGGTTATCCGGATCAATTTTTTTGGCAATGTCTGAAGGGGGTGAAGAAGTCTGGTAAACAGAAGAGAGCATAATTTTCTTGATGGTTTTTTTAACCGACCAGCCATCTTCAACGAATTGAACTGCAAGAAAATCTAGCAACTCGGGATGGGTAGGCTTTTCGCCAAGCAAACCAAAATTATCAACCGAAGCAACAATTCCCCTACCTAAAAGATGATGCCAGATGCGATTCACCATAACTCTAGGAAGAAAAGGATCCGCTTCAATATTGGTAATCCAATCAGCAAGTTGCAACCTTCCACTCCCTAAGTTGTCTTTGGGGAGTTTAGCACCACCAAGAGCAGTTAAAAAAGAACGGGGAGCAGGTTCGCCCAGGCTTTTGTGACTTCCCCGTACGAAAACTTTCTCATCGATGCCGGTACCTTCATGCAATGCCAACCCCAACTGAGATTCCCAACAGACTTCAGCTTGAAGTAAGTTTTGTTTTTCAAGAAGTTGTGAAATGGGAAGTTTTGCACGGGTATCAAATTTTATCAAACCACAATGAATCAACAGGTTTCCAAGAGAAGCTAGAGAAGCATTTTTTTGGTTATCAACCACTTTTTCTTGTTTCACTAGGGAAGCTAGTTCAAGAATCATTTTCTGAATTTCTTGATAGAAGAGCGGATCATCAAGCGCAAATAAAGTTCGGGCAACAAACTCGCGAGCAGGTGTTGGTAATAAAGGTTTATCCTGCCCTCCCTGCAAAACAAATCTCAATGCAAAGTTAATATCATCAGAAGAAAACTCAAGATGAGCAGGCAGGTTTTTGTATCTTGAAAGATCGATACTGACCCAACCCCAATCATTCATGTCAATGGTGCGCACCAAGTTCCCGTGTAAGGGGCCTGCAATCATAAGGTGAGCGCCAACGGAGCAGTAGACTTTAGCTTTACCCTTTACGAGAAAATGAACCCAACCATCCTCAAGAGTAAAAGAAGGGGTGGATAAAATTCTACCCGCCCTGTTAGCGCCAAGGGCACCTGGTTCTGGTTCCGAACCATTTGCGTGCTTTAAATCTTTCCAAAAGGGGTCGACCATTGCTGCTGAATATTCTGCAAATTGAAGTTCGTGCAAAGATTTTTGCTCTGAAATTCTGAGTGCACCTATTTTAACCGGGCCCCGACCATAACTAAAATCATCAGGCATCCAATCCGATGTTGAAAGGTTCGAATAATCAACGATCAGCTTTTTGTTTTTAAAGGATTCCTTAAATTCCAAGTCGTTGGCACCAGACAATGGGCTTTTATTTCCAGAACCCTTCAACTCTGGATGAAGGATCTTTTTGGCAAGAAAGTTATCTTGGTGCTTTGTGTCAGCATCCGCCTTTAACAAGTAAGTTAAAAATTCTGCCAGCGTATTTGGGTCGACTTTCTCAGCAAGTGCAATTTTATCAAGTTCGCTTTTATTAATTTTCCCTAGTGCGAGAAGGGATCCATCATTTGGCATTACAGAATTGGTTTGCTTGATGGCATCAACAGCAATATGCCCTCATCCGATGGTTTCTTGATCAACAATTTGAATCGTGGCCATCTTACCTGCAAAGCGACGAACATCCATGGAAGCTGGTGACATGGCATTTTGATTTTTACCCGTGATGCTAATTTCGATTTTGCCATCAACCAATAAATTAACACAGGTTTTCCCAAGATGATTGCCACCACCCACCAGCAAAGAAATATAGTTTCTTTCGATTAAAAAAGGCAAAGAGGTGAGAGTGCCAGTAGGTTTGTCGGACCGAGTAACTTTTTGACCATTTTTCTGGATGTAGGAATTCACCAGAAACTTACCTTGGAAGGACCCATCTTTCTGTTCCGGAGCAAGATCATTGGCAGATACAGGGGCGGGAGCAAAGGCATTACCCTCGATTTTCCACTTTTTAAAAATGCCTGATTCGAAATCGTCAAAAAGAATATCTTGCCCAACCGATTCGGGCACAGGTGACGCAGTCGTCAATTTGGAACCAAGGAAGGCAGCTTTGGCATACGCAGGAAAATTAACAGAAGCACTTTTAATGAAATCACTTAGGTCGGACTTTATTTGAGGCTCTAAATCGGCTCTTAAGGATACTAACTTTTGTTCGACCTTTTTATTTTTCTCCATGCTTTGAAAACGAGCTAGGCGATAATGACTACTCGAAAGAAATCCAAACAAGGAGTAATAATCCTTGGTTGGGATGGGATCAAACTTATGGTCATGACAGCGAGCGCATGCAATGGTAAGGCCCAGAAAAGTTTTCCCAATAACATCAATGCGGTTATCAAAACGATCCGCTTGATCAAGCCTTATATCAACAGGGGAATGAACTTCTTCGCCAAGATACAGAAACCCTGTGCCTAGGATTGATTCATTCCACCCTTCAACGGGATGTAATCTGGGGTTGGTGATCAAGTCACCTGCAAGGTGCTCTTTGACAAACTGGTTGTAGGGCACATCAGAATTAAAAGCACGAATAACATAATCACGATACTGAAAAGCATTAGGAATCGTTGCATCAAATTCATGCCCGCGGGAATCACCGTAACGCACCAAGTCAAGCCAATGTCTGGCCCATTTCTCACCAAAGGAAGAAGAGTCGAGCAACTTGTTGACAACTTTTTCGAATGCGTTAGGCGAGTTATCTTGAAGATAAGCCTTGGTATCCGCAGGCGATGGTGGCAAGCCAATAACATCAAAATAAGCTCTTCGAATTAAGGCTTCTTTTTGAGCAGGACTTGCAGGAACGAGCCCTTTTTCAGTCATTTTTTCAAGTACAAAAGAATCGATTGAAGATTTAACCCATGGATTAGACCCCATTGGCTTGGGTTTGGTTTTACTCAGTGGTTGCCAAGCCCACTGCTTTTTTCTTTCTTCAATATTAAAGGCGCTGGCTTTAACAGCGACAGTTTTTTCATCGGGCCAGTAAGCGCCATCTTTTACCCATTTGCGCAGGTCTTCAATTTGAGTAGTTGAAAGTTTGCTTTTGGGGGGCATCTTAATTTCATCATCATAGCCCACAACCTTCATCAACAAACTTTCGTCTGGTTTTCCTGCAACAAACAAGTGGCCTGTATCCCCGCCCTTTAATAAAGAGGACTTCGAATCCAATAAAAGACCGCCCTTTTGTTTTTTAGCTGTGCTATGGCAATCATGACAATAGCTAACAAAAAGCGGACGGATTTTATTTTCGAAGAACTCGTGCTCTTTTTGATCAGCACTCGAAACATGAGGGACAGAGATAATTAAAAATAACGAAACAACTATAGCAAATACTTTCCAATTCATGGCCACCCCTAGGTTTACAGGTGGGATAAAGAACCACTATAATTATAACCGATTGTTTTCTTGATTTCCAACTGCAAATAAGCTGGATTATTGCTGTATCAAATCAATGCAGATCAGGGTGTTTCTTCCCCGAACATACAACAAACCATGCGACAAAACTGGAGCGGACCAGCATGGTTCCTGAAGCAGGGGAACACCATTGGCGGAAAGTTCTGCAACAGAAACCTTCTCAAACTTTTCCGGGTTGATTTTGATCAAATACAACCGGCCATCTTCTGCTTGGCAGATAAAATGACCATCCACCTGAAGTAAGGAACATCGGGTAAGTTCCGGGACCGACCATTTCACCTTACCCGTGTTTAATTCGATACAACGAAGTTCGGCATTTGATTTGTGTCTACCGCTTGAACCATAAATAAACCCATCAACATGAATCGGCGTATTCCAATGAGCCAGCATGGATTGATTGCGCCCCCGGGCTTCATCATCCCAAAGAACCTTAACTGCACCTTTGTTAACTTCTAGCAAGGCGGAACCTGGGCCATAAGTTTCAGAAATAAAAATCTTATTTCCAATAACAACGGGGGTTGCAGCATTGACACTCTCGAGGGTTCGTGACCGCCAAGGAAAAAAGAAATCCTGCTTTCCAGTTGCAGGCTCAAAGCCAATTAAACCGCCCCTAGCAAGAT
>QWPF01000003.1:69272-91489 GCA_003671255.1 Planctomycetota bacterium
CGTGACCGCCAAGGAAAAAAGAAATCCTGCTTTCCCGTCGTAGGTTCGAAACCAATCAAGCCGCCTCTTGCAAGATGCAATCCATACTTCCTATTATCAATTGTCGCAATCAAAGGACTGGAATAACTGGCAAGTTCATCGGAAAACTGATAAACAATCTTGCCTGTGTATTTATCAAAAGCAACCAAGGCGCTACCGTTGCCCTTAAGCTGGGTAAAATCATTTTTGTCACTGCCCTTGGGGCTGCCACCGACCGGGACCAAAAGAAAATTCCCCTCGATAGTCGGAGTGCTACCAACGCCAAAGAAGTTTTGGACCACGCCAAAATCAGCAACCGTATTGATTTTCCATAGCACTTTGCCATTGGCAATATTAATGCAATGAAGCAGGCCTTCCGGACCAAGGATATAAACGCGTGCGCCATCAACCACAGGATAACAGCGCGGGCCATTGCTATAGCCATACAAATCTTGATAGTCGGAATCGTAAGTAAACGACCATAATTCCTTACCATTTTCGCTATTGCAGCAACGCAGCCTTGCGGTGCCTTTAGCTTGATCAAAAAGGAAGGCCCTGCCTTTACTAATAGCAGGCATTGAATACCCCTCTGCCATTCGAGCGCCCCAAATAATTTTCGGCCCCGAGGCAGGCCAAGGGGTAATACCTTTCTCTGAAGAAACGCTGTTGCTGTTTTTTCCCAGGAAAGACTCCCAGTCGGAACCAAACTTTCTAGTGCCTAAATCTTCAGGCAAAACTTCATTCTGAGGTTCTGCACAATAAGTCTCAAATGGGATTGCTATAAGAAATAAAAAAGCAATGAATCCAGCAAAAGCCAACGGGATGAGTCGTAACATGCGTGGTCTCCTTACCTGCTTTATATTGCTTGCTGACTATTTCGATTCTAGATCTTCTACGCCATTAAAAGAGAGCAACGGTGGCTTCCGAAGGTACTCGATTGATTTTGCCATAAGGCTTAAAGAGGCGGTATCAAAATTTTCATTTTGATTTGCAATGAGCGGATATAAATCCCGACAAGCTGGGCCAAATTCACTGGATTCGTAATGCTTTAATGCTGATTCATAAATATCAGCATCACTTCTCCATTCGATTGAAGAAACTTCAGCGTGAAGTTGATAAATATCTACAGGTTCGCTAATCCCAATAACCCTTATTTTTCTTAATTTTCGAGTTGCAAAAGCTGAGCCTACCAATTTTTTCGTAAAACCACTTATCAAAATAGGTACTCCCATCACTTTGGTAGCGCCTTCAATACGACTTGCTAGGTTGACGGTATGACCCAGCGCACCGTACTGAAATTTCATCTTACTGCCGGTATTGCCACACAAAGCCATTCCGGTATTGATACCAATCCCCACCTTAACCGGAAGTGAAACCTTATTCTTCCAGCGTTCCTGGACTGCGGGCATCCGAGCAACCATTGCCAACGCTGCTTTGCAAGCCTTGATTGCATGATCAGACTGAGGCGCAGGGGCATTCCACATCGCCATAATTCCATCGCCTGAATAATTAACCACCACTCCTTCGAAAGCCATGACACAAGAGGTAAGTTCTTCCATAACATCAGCAACAAGGCTACAAGTTTCTCTTGGATTAAGGGATTCAGAAATTCGAGAAAAGCCTCGGATATCTGTAAAAAGCACCGTGATTTCAGATTCATGCCCCTCAAGAAGCTTGGGATTTTTCTGTAATTCGCGGGCAAGATCAACGGAAAAGAACTGTTCAAACTGAACCCGCAAGCGCCCTGCTTCAGCTTCTTGCTCTTGCCTGGCCAAACCAGCTCCCACGGAACTAGCCAAGATTTGGATAATTTGTGCCTCAAGCGGAGCCACCCCAATGCTCGCTCCTGTTATTTTGTTGCGCACGCCATAGATAGCACCTACCACATTTTCTGCTATATCAAAAATAGGAGAAGCAATTACAGCTTCAATGCCACTAACACTTTCGCCTTGGCTTTGAAGAACTGATCCACTTTGATAGAAAGTTTTTTTTTCTTTAACCATTTTACCTAACACTGACATACTAAATTCACGATGATACCCATTATCATCTGGGAAGCGGGCCTGTACCATCCACTTTCCATTTTTTATCATTAAAACCAAACCACGATCCAAACCGATCAAATTAACAACAGCTTTTGCAGTATCCTGAAAGAATTCAAAAGAACCACTCGCTGATTTTTGAACTGCGATGAGGGTTTCAAACCACACAGCAAGTTTTTCTGGACTAGGTGACTGCCCCAAATCAAGAAGACTACCAGACGACTCACCCGGACGAAGGGTAATCGCAGATTCCATGGACCCTAATAATGCCTCACTTTCACCACTAAAATCTTCATCGAAAATTTCATCTATTCTTACACTTGTCTCACCAATAAATAAGGTAACAGGCAACAAAACTTGAACCGTCGCCCCAATGTTTATAGGATCGCCTTTATCTATCCGAATAGAATTTCTTTGGCTTAGATTTAAAACACTTACTTTCGAGTTTGCTATTTGTTCAACTCGGACATGATTTCCGGAAACATAAGAATCATTCGATCTATAACGGGGAATGTTGTCTCTTTCCAAGCCCCGCCCTAGCTCGAACGCCCCGCTTGGATGTTCAATTTCAACAGTTTGGCCATTAAAAATGATTGTAAAATGAAGCATCAAAAACTTTTTCTCTTAATAATCCCACTTTCAACCACATAAAATCGTTACTACAGACTAACAAATAAAAAAGCTGGCAGGAAGCTTTTTCCCACCAGCTTTTCTATTATAATCCGCTTTGTTACATCTTTAAAAAGTCAAACCAAATTGAATGGATAAAGCTTCAAGGCTCAAATCGCTCAACCTTTTAGAAGCTTTGCCAAAACTTAAAGATTGAAAATCTAAACTATCAACCATGTTGAAATAATTATAGAGTTCATACCCAACTTTAAAATGCATATGATCTTTGGTTAGAACTGCGCCAACACCAGTTTCCAACACAGGAACAATCTCATGGTATTTGTTACTGATGTTATAAAAGGTGGTTGCACCGTTCCCATTGGTTTCAGTCAGATTATTGTTAAAAGTTCCGCTAAGAAGAGCCACTTTACCCCTAGCATAAAGCCCGAAATGCTTATTCAAAGCGTAAGTACCTTCCCCACCAGCAGTCAATCCAGCGCCGGTGAAATTAACCGGACTGCTCACAAAATCGTTGACCGCACCAAGCGTCCCACCATTGTAAATTGCACTAAACTGCTGCTCAATCCAAGTAACTCGACCACCACCAGTAAAGCGGAAGTTTAGGTTGTCAGCAGCCCTGTAAGTCCGGGCGACATCAATATCAATCACATTCATATCGAGGTTGCCAATTGCAGAAGCAGTGGATACATCATCAAAAGTGTTATTGGTAAGTGTGGCATAAAGCGCCCCACCATTTGGAGCAGACAAAGATGAGGATGCACTAGAATGCAGGTAAAAATAATTAACACTTGCATCCCAACCATCCGCAAATTGATAGCCAATGCCAACGCGAAAAGCACTGCGGGTATCCCAATCAAGCGAGTTGAGATTACCATTGATCACACCAAGCCTATCGCTCGAGGTAATCGCAAAATCAAAGGCATCGCGCCTAGGTTTAACCAAAAGGTATTCACCAGTCATGAACAAACCTTCCAACCTATAGCTTTTGCCATTTCTTTCAGACTCTAAATATTCTGAAGTGGCTTCCTTGGCCTCGATAGACCCAGACGCTACCCCAGATTCAACTGTTTTAATTTCTGAGACTGGAATAGCGATACTGTTTTTAAGAACATTATCTTTATCACCTGGAATGATTGAAGTTGGAGGCGCAATGGGTGGCGGCGCGGGATCGTCGGTTGCTTTCGATTTGTTTTTCAGCAAATCAGCAGGAATGGGGAGCACAAAAGGCTTTCCGTCTTTGGTTTCAGTGTCTTTTAATTTAACCTGTTCCACAGGAGCTTTAATTTGTTCCACGGGAACTGGCTCAAGCGGCGCAGGCATAATTAAGGGTTCAACCTCTGCCAGAACAGAAAATGTTGATCCAAGAAAAGCTGCAATTGCCAATCCAGCTTTAAACTTTTTGCCATTTAAATTAAACATAACTTCCCCCGATTAACTCAATGAAATTCGACAAAAACAAGGAAACTTGACCTTGTTAGGCATGGATTTACCCTAGAAATCAAAAGTGTCAATACCATTTTCAATATCGATATTCATTTATTTCAAAAATGATCTATAACAAAGTTAACTGATTTACAAAAAGCAACTTTATTAACTAGTATGAATTTAATTAGGACTTTATTAGATGATTCCATTTAAAACAAAAATTGTAGCAACACTAGGGCCATCAAGTTCCAACGAACAAGTGATAAAAACACTTATGATGGAAGGTGCGAGAATCTTCCGCTTGAATTTCTCGCATGGGCAGCAAGATACCCACCTTACCAACATTAAATTAATAAGATCCATTTCTGAAAAGATAGGAATAGCAACAACGATAATAGCAGATTTATGCGGGCCTAAAATCCGGGTGGGTTCTTTTATCGATGGCAAAATACAACTTCAAAAAGGCGATACCATCACACTGGATACAAATCCATGCATGGGCACCAACAATCTTATTCACTCTCAATACCAGATGCTTGCGCAAGAAGTTTCTTTTGGTACACGCATTTTACTCGATGATGGGTTATTAGAATTTAAAGTTCTGGAAAAGACTGAAACTCAAGTAAAAGCTGAGGTAATCCGAGGGGGCATACTTAAAAACAATAAGGGCATGAATCTTCCCGGATTAGCGCTTTCCGTTCCCGCACTAACGGACAAAGACAAAAAAGATGTCGATTTCATTGCTAATCACCCCATTGATTACATAGCACTTTCTTTTGTTCGCAGCGCATCCGATGTAAAAACATTGCAAGATTATATTCAATCTAAAGGTGTAAGCATTCCTGTAATTGCAAAAATCGAGAAGCCACAAGCTGTTGCTAACATTGACGAAATTTTATCACAAGCAGATGGAATCATGGTCGCTAGGGGCGATTTAGGTGTCGAAATGGACCCTGAAAAAGTGCCTATTATTCAAAAAGATTTAATAAGAAAAGCCCGTGCTGTCTTCAAGCCCGTTATTGTTGCAACCCAAATGCTTGAATCCATGACATTATCCCAAAGACCAACCAGGGCCGAGGTCTCCGATGTTTCCAATGCAGTTTTCGAAGGTACCGATGCCTTGATGCTCTCAGGCGAAACCGCTGCGGGCCTTTACCCTGTTGAATCTGTTCAAATGATGCGAAAAGTTTCTAAAGAAGTCGAATCTTGGCAACTCCAAAACTATCAGTCTGCAGCTAACGCATTTACTGCCAACTTCATTTCCTCTGACCCACTCAGGCAATCGGTAGCAAAAGCAATTGCAAACATCACACGAGACATCGATGTATGTGCAGTTGTCGTAAGAAGCCGGGGTGGTAAATCTGCTTCCGTCGTTTCTTCAACCAGACTATCCTCCCCCATTTTGGCTTTATCTACCGAACCTGCAGTAGTGCGCAGAATGAATCTACTTTGGGGAGTCACTCCTGTTTTGGTAAGCGCAGAAGGCTTCGAAGAACCAAAGGTATGCGCCCGAAAAATAGTCTCTGAAATGGGGCTTGCTAGTCAGGGCAAATTTATTCTTCTTCTCTCAGGCTTCGGAAAATCTGAACCCGCTATCACTGTTCTACCTGCATAAATAATCCTCCATGAACAACCTCATTCCACAACTTCCCCATAGAGATACCAACTCCCACAAAGGCACATTTGGAACTACTTTGATCATCGGCGGTTGCAAAGGAATGTCTGGCGCAATGGTGCTATGTGGAACAGCGGCACTAAAAAGTGGCGCAGGGCTGGTTCAAGTTGGAACCCCAACTTCCATCAGATTTGAAGTTGCAATCGGAAACCCCTGCTACACCACCATTGCTCTTCCCGAAGATGAAGAAGGTAGATTTAATCATCAGTCTATTCAAACGATCTTCCCATTGATTAGCAAAGCCAGCGCAGTAGTTCTTGGCCCCGGGGCAGGCGCCACCAAAGCCTGCCAAGAAATGGCCTCCCACCTCCTTAACCTTCAGATCCCTGTTTTATTAGATGCGGATGCACTCAATAGCCTGGCTTCCGAAAGCTTCCCCACAGCTTTTAAAAACAAACAAGTTGTAATCACGCCGCATCCAGGCGAGTTTTCAAGACTAACACGTTTAACTGCAAAAGAAATTCAATCTGATCGCAAAACTCTCGCCATGAGTTTTGCCCAAGCACACGGAATAATAGTTGTTCTTAAAGGGCATGGTACCGTGGTTAGTGATGGTAAAAGCGTTTACACCAACGCCACAGGAAACCCCGGAATGGCAACCGGAGGTAGCGGGGATGTGCTTTCAGGAATTATCGGGGCGCTGCTTGGGCAGGGAATGCAAGCATTTGATGCTGCAAAACTTGGAGTCTATCTACATGGGCTGGCGGGAGACGGCGCAAAAAAACAATTGGGAGAGCACAGTTTGACTGCGCTGGATATTCTTGAGCATATACCAAGCGCATTTCTTTTTCACGAAAAGGCACTCTTATAAGGCTGCTTGCTTCCAAACCGTTAAACAGCAATAAGCGAAGGGCGCACCAGCATCACACTAAGAATCTGCAGACTTCTTAAGCAAGCGCGCAAACTCATGAACCGATTCTTCCTGCATCTCTGTTTCAATTGAACCGGGGCGCAAGGTGCGAATCTTCGACATCGCCTCTTTAGCCGCCATACCCTTGGCTACATAATAAGAAGCCAAAGCTACGCCCGTTCTTCCCATACCAGCAGCACAATGAACGGCAACACCCATATTTGAAAGGTGTGCTTTCAATATTGATTTTATAATGCGATCTATTTGGTTTAGAGTGGGTGGTTCCATATCCACAACAGGTTCATGAATCATCATCAAACCTGCGGCATCGATCCAATTGCGAGGCAACTTTTCTTCGGTAAGGGTTATCAGCAAATCAATGCCATTACTTCTAAGCCATTCGATTTCTTCCTGAGAAACAGGCCGGGCTAACCCAGCAAGCTTCTTTTCATCCACCCACGAAAATCCATATGGTTCGCTCATCTGCACTTCCTAATACATAAGGTGTTGGCCATACTTTTGCCTTATCTGATTCAATGTCTCCCAAACCTTGTCATCCTGCTTCATGAATCCTACCACAGATGCGGTTGATGCACCGAGTGCCTTTGCAACATCACTAACCCGTGCCTGACAAAGCTCCAACATATCAAGCAACGCACCCACAGCGGGTAGAAACGCAGGATTTTTAAAACCTACAAAAAGCCTTCCTTGCTTATCTAACGCTGGTGATATTTCTCGATGGCTAGCAAGCCAACCGTCCTCTACCCCAACTTCCAAAGGTTCGCGCAACTTCAAATAAAAAGCTTTCCGCAACCGCCTCAATGCTTTCGCTTTGTTTTCGTGTTGCGACCTGCTTTCTTCCGCTATTACTAACAATTGGCTAGCAAGATGCCTTATCCTTACTGCAGAACTAGTTTTATTGCGCTTCTGCCCACCAGGCCCACTTGCACGGTAAGTATCAACCTCGCACTGGCGAAGTAACATTTCATCAGAAAGATTAACCCATTCATAGCGCATGATAAAAAACAAGGGGCCCATGATAGTGGGACCCCTTGCCAATTGGAATAAAAATCCAAGCCTACACTTCCAGTTTCCAAGGCTTGCGCATTGGATTACTGAGCATCGCATTGGCCTCTGAATTATCAAAGGTATAAGCCTTAGGATCCCATTTCAGGCTCTTGCCAGTTCGTAAGGCAATCGCACCAATTTGGCAAACAATCACAGAGCCACCGCCAATGGATGCATTACAAATTGGCTTCTTGCCATTCTTTCTGCATTCAAAGAAGTTACCCATATGATCGTTTGAAACTTCAAGCCTCATCGCATCTGGCTTAAGTGGTTCTTCAAGCAACTTGGGATCACTTGCAGTAATCTTGCCACGATTTACAAAGATCCACTGATTGTTTTCACCCACAAACAAGATACCGTTGCCATCTTTGTCACCGATGGTATCGGGCAGCGTGGAATCAGAAACCAACAGCTTTGAACCATTGGCGTAGGTGTAGGTAACCTTGAAATTAGGATGACAATTATAACCATTGTTACCCTTATAAGGTTGTGCGCCTGTAGCTTCAACAGCGATAGGGCCACTGCCATCCATTCCCAAACCCCACTGAGCTATATCGATATGGTGGGCGCCCCAATCGGTCATTTTTCCACCCGAGTAATTATAAAACCAACGGAACTCATAATGACAATTAGTGAATTCAACCTTTCGGGCATTGCCCTTGTTATCTTTTCTTTCGCCACGCGCTTCAAATAGATAATCAACCATCGGGGTTGGCCCCAACCACATATCCCAATCCAAGGTTTTTGGAGCTTCACCCTTAGCAATTGCGCCACTCACGGGGTTGCCACCAATTCGGGCTTCAACCTGCTTGATCTTTCCGATACGGCCATTGCGAACCAGTTCGCAAGCAAGTCGGAATTGTTTGCCCGACCGTTGTTGACTACCAGTTTGGAAGGTGCGACCTGATTTTTCAGCTGCCTTCATCACTGCCAAAGCTTCTTCAACAGTCAAAGTCAAAGGCTTTTCGCAGTAAACATCCTTGCCTTTTTTAAGTGCTTCAATTGCGACCAAGGCATGCCAGTGGTCAGGAGTTGCAATCGTTACAGCTTCGATATCCTTGCGGTCAAGAAGTTCACGAAAATCTTTAAATCCCTTAACATCTGCAGAACCGTCTTTCTTCATCATTGCAACTGCATTGGCAAGGTGGTTGGATTCAACATCACAAGCAGCAACGAAAGTCGCTTTATTTCTGCGAGCATCACCGTAAATAGCACGGCCCCTACTTGAAGGACTTCCAATTCCGATGGCACCCATAACTGGACCATTAGGGGCTTCCTGTTTTTTAGCTTCTTGAGCAGCTACGGTTTCCTTGGCATACCACAATGGGTAACCAGCAGATACTAATGCAGCAACTGCGTTCTGGACAAACCCTCGCCTTGACATTGAATCAAAATACATAATTAGCTCCTAAATTGTTAAACAAGGAAAACTCCCTAACCTTGGTAAAGTATAATCATTTGGGAATACAATTGTAAAACGAATTGGCCTACCCATTCACTTTTTTTCATGTTATTGCCCTCCTCGAAGGAAAAGCCGTTCATTGGTAATCTGGAGAATAGGTATGAATTGGATAACGAATTTGGCCACTTTATGCGTAGGATTGACTATCTTAACAAGCTCTAGTCTAGGCCAAGCACCACCTGCTAAGAAATTCCCTGCAACCGTCGCCAATATCAATGGCGAGCAAATCAGCGGTGCGGAACTCGAAAGCATCATCAAACAAATGGGCCCAAGCCCGGTTCAAGTGCCAGAAAACACTAGAAAACAAATAGCCCGGGATGCGATGGCAATGCTGATAGACGATTTGCTGATGCAGCAATTTATCAGACAAAACACGGCGGCGATTCCAGAGCAAGCTTTGGATCAAAAAATGGTAGAGTTGGCAGCAGAACTGAAAAAGCAGGGCAAAACCATTCAAAGCCTCTGTAATGAAACCCAACAAACCGAAGCGCAGTTAAAGCGAACCATGCGCCTAAAGTTGCAGTGGGGAAATTATGCTGCAGCGAAGATCAAAGATGAGAATGTGCACAATTACTATCTTCACAACAAAGATTTTTTTGATGGCACAATGGTCGGCGTTTCACTGATTATCATGAGGATTCCTCCTGGAATGAGCCCAAGCGAAACTGCAAAACTTAAAGCCAAAATGCAAGACATTAGAAACCAGCTATTGATGAGTAAAATGGATTTCGCCAGTGCTGCTAAAGCTTATTCGCAAGATGCCTCTGGGCCCATGGGAGGTAATCTCGGATTAATCCCAAGAAAATACGCCTTGGAAGAGCCCTTGGCGAGTGCAGCTTTTAAGTTGGCGCCCGGACAAATCAGCGATGTTATTGAAACAGAAATGGGAATTCACTTGATAAGGGTGAACGAAAGAAAAGACGGAAAGCTTTCCGATTTTACCAAGATCAAAGATGATGTAAGAGATTTCTGCAGTGAAGAGTTTTTTCAAGACACTTTAACAAGGCAAAGAAAAACTGCCCGTATCGAAGTCTTCCTACCCTAAACCATTGCAGTTAAATTTGAACCATTCAAAAAGCTTCGGGATAAGACTCCCGGAGCTTTTTTGTTTCATTTCTTACAAGGTTTCGTCTATAGTTTACTATTGTTGTTAAAGGTAAAAAACAGTTGTCTTATTGATTAGCCGATTATCATGAATGCAATCAGCCGGTTTCTTCCGTTACAACTTTGCCTGACAATACTTTTAGGGCTGTGCTTTTGTTTGCCTGCAATTAAAGGCGAAGAACTCTCAAGCGAACGAGAATTATTAAAAGCTGCGGGCTTCAACCCCGCAAACACTCAATCCCTAATCCCATTTTTTAAAGGCCGCTCTTCATCAATCCCTGCTAAAGCAAATGTTGACAAACTGATCTCACTTCTTCTGAAAGGAAACCCTGAAGAAAAGGGTTCTGCTAAAAAAGATTTGATATGCTTGGGTGACTATGTAATCTCTGCTCTTAAAAAAACATCCGCAGAGGTTCTTGACCCCGCATCCGAAAAAACCATTAAGGATTGCATCGAACTTCTAGAGGGAAAAGCTTCTGAAAACCTTATTGCTGCCGCTCTAAAAGTTTTTGCATCTGAAGGAAAAAGCGATGCCGCTGAGGCCCTCTTTGATTTCCTTCCCTTTGCTGCAGAAGAAACTTTACGCAGCGAATGCGAATCCGCTCTCAGGTCTTTATTTCTAACTTCTTCAGTTTCCGGAACCCTCTTCGAAAAAAAACTGGCCGACCCAAACCCCTACAAACGAGCTGTCGCTGCAGAAATTTTTGTGCGAAAAGGAACCCCAAACCAGATTGCACTCGCGAAAAGCCTTCTCGAAGACCCTTCCTCTTTAGTCCGAACAAGACTAGTGATAGCCTATCTCGAGCAGAAAGACCGAATCGCCTTGCCCGCAGCTCTTAAACTTTTAGCTTCCGATTCCAAAGATATATCCTCTTTGATCGAATCTTCCCTTACAAGCTTGGCTGGGGAATGGGCGATACAAGGGCCAAAAAATGATGACTCCGTTTCAAGAAATATCAACCAAGCGGCCTGGGCTGGCTGGTGGAAATCAATCAATGAACAAGATCTGCTTGCCCTATTGCGAGAAGCAACGGCCCCTTTAGCATTGATTTCAGAATCCGATAAGATTTTTAAAGAGAACAACATCGAACTTACTAAAAAACACATGAACACCCGCGCCTTTAAAAGCAACCCAGCATTGCAAGCCTTTCTTTTAAACCGCGCTGCATTTGATATAAATCTTGCAAAGTTAATTGAGCCAGAAATCAACACCATTAAACTTCAACTGCAATCAAATCAAATTACCCCAGCACTTGTAAGACTTATTACATTGGTACGGCCTGCAAATGCCATCGAAACCATATTGGCCTATATTCCTTCCTGTCATGATGAAAACATCCAAGAACTTTTGGGCGAATGTCTGGCCCTTTATCTCATTGATCAAAACACAATTACGCCCTCCTTGGTGGCTGCTTCAACCTCGGGGATTGAAGAAACCAGAACCTTTGCTGGAAGGGTTTTGGCAAAATCATCAAATGTAGAAGCCCAAAAAATATGCGCAACCCTCTTATCAGATCCATCGACAAGAGTTCGATTTGAAATCGCCCGGGAGCTGATTAAAAACCAAAATAAAGCTGCAATTCCTGTATTAATCGAATTGATGACTAAAGTATCTGGGGAAAAAGCAGATGCAATTGATCAATTCCTTAGAGCAATCGCCAAGGATAAATCCCCGGAAAGCAAAAGCGATAGCAAAGCGGATGCCGCAGCATGGAATATCTGGTGGCAAAAAGAGGGCGGCCAATTAACTCTTGTTCCGGGAACAAAAAATCAGGAGATACTTAAAAACTTTCTTGTGGTTGAGTCGTTCAACCAAGAAAAAAAATCAGGGCGCGTTTTGCTAGTCAATCCAGCAGGAAAAATACTCTGGGAAATTGCGAATCTCTCCAACCCAACCGATGCGATTTTATTACCCAACAACAAAATATTGATCACAGAACAAGGCGCAAACAGAGTCACCGAAAGAGACACCAAAGGCAACATCTCATGGGAAAAATCCGCTAGTAATCCCTTCCTGTGCCAGCGCCTTTCCAATGGCAACACTTTCATTGCTTCCAGAAACAAAATCATTGAAACCAACAGGGCAGGCAACGAAATCTTTAGCTTCAACTATCCTAATGAAACAATTCTTGCAGCCTGCAAAACCCGCACCAACGAGTATGCTTTGCTTACTTACAATGGCGCATTTCTAAAACTCGATTCCAAAGGCAACGAAGTTTCTAAATCAAGAATCCCATTTCCCACCAACTTCGGCATCAATGGCGGTGCAATAACTCAAAACGATCGAGTGCTTGTAAGTATTCCAACAGTCAACAAAATCATGGAGTTTGATTTCAACGGCCAAGCTACTTGGGAGTCAACAATAACCATGCCTGGAATTCCCACAAAACTTTCCAATGGCAATGTGGTTGCACCAAGTTTGAACGGATCAAAAATTGTTGAAATCCGAACGGATGGCAAGATAATATACGAAAGCGCACCTAATTCTTATCGATCAATAAAGGTAGGCAAGGCTCCATGATAAATGACACTCAATATGTTGCAAAAAAGCAAATAACTAGGCTTCTAAGCGCTCTTGGAATAAGTTTAGTTATCGTCTTTTATTGTTTGCTAAACAATCCAATCTTTGCCCTTGCAAACGAAGACACCCTTGAAGCCGACACTGTTTATTTGACTAAGGTAGGGTTCTCTCTTGCGCCACCAGATTTAGGAAATTGGCTCACACGAAAATCAAAAGGTTCATTCACGGAAGCTGAAATCGTAAAAGCAATAGCAGACCTTTCTTCACCTTCAAAGGAAATTCAAACTCAAGGAATAATGGCCCTTACCTCCATGGGTCCAACTGGAAGGCCCGCATTAAGAAATTTGGAAAACTCCTCGGAAGGTTTGGTTAAAACTCTGGCAAAAAGCTGTTTAGAAATGGTGGGCAATCAATCCAGCAGAACTGAAATTGCAGTAATTCGAACCTTAACAACAAGTTCGCCCGAGTTAGCAATGCGAGGCATACTCGAAGTATTCCCAGTACTCGACGACGAGCTAACTTGGGATTTTGCCAGAAAATCACTCTTCGAATTAACCTGGCGGAAAAGCGCCCCAGACCAATTAATATTGGATGCCCTTTCATCCCCCTCTAAAACCCAGAGAATTTTAGCTTGGGAAATGCTGATTCCTGCGCAAAAACTGCTGCCCAAAGATTTACTGCGCAAAAACATTAAAGATGAATCCCCCGAAGTGAGATTTCTAATCGCTGCCACACTCTCGCGTAATCTTGATTCATTAGGATTTGAATCACTGATTGAACTACTTCCCGTTCTTCCTGAAAACAAAGCTCAAGAAGCAGAAGACCTTTTGCTGGAAATAGCAGGAGATTTTGCACCCCAGGAATTAACGAAGAATAAGGGAACCCCAAAGGGGAACTCTGGACTCTGGAAAAAATGGTGGACAGAAATCAATGGCGAAAAGTTACTCCCTGAGTTTACGCAAAAGATTCCGACCCCAGAGGACCAAATAAAAATAAAAGCATTAATCCGAGATCTGGGCGATGACAACTTCGAAACCCGCGAGAAAGCTTCTACGAAAATTAAAGCCCTCGGAGATCTTGTCGTCCCATCTCTCAGGTCTCTCACCAATTCCCTCGATGTTGAAATTAAAGGCCGCGCAAAAAGCCTTCTTGAAGAGATGGGCGAATCCAAATCGAAGCCCATCTCTCCATCGCTCGTGAGAATACTCGCACTAAAAAAAACCAAAGGTTTGCTGCCTGCATTGCTTGCATACTTTCCCGTCGCTGAATCTGATGAACAATTTAACGAGTTCCTCGAATCTGCAATCCTTTATGCCCGCCAGCAACCCCTTCCTGATGCTGCGGTCTTAAAATCCCTCAATGCTGAAAACCTCAGGGTTAAGCTGGCCTCTGGAATGCTACTTCTTCCATTCGACGATGCAATTTCCAAAGAAACTGTAAAAACGATTCTTACCGATAAAAGCCCTTGGATTAGAAATCGCATGGCACTGGCACTGGTAAACCTTGCAGATAAATCTGCAGTCCCTGTTTTGATAAATACACTCGCAGATTTAAATCAGGAACAATCTTCGGACACCGATGCTTTTCTTTTCGAACTCGCAGGGGCGAACCTCCCAACCGACCTTCCTGCTTCACCTTCAGACCGAAAAAAAACCAAGGATGCATGGCTTGCATGGTGGTCTAAAAATGCTGATAAAACTTCCCTCACTAAAAGCCTACTAGGCAACTTGCAAGCTGTTTCCAATGGCAATACCATCATTTCGAGCATGGCCAACAACCAGGTTCTTGAACTAGATCGCAACGGTAAAGCCCGCTGGACTATAACAGGGCTTTCAGGCCCCATGGATGCGCAGGCCCTTCCTAATGGCCGCATTTTAATTACCGAACACCACAATATGAAAATCACCGAACGAAGCACTAAAGGTGATATTCTTTGGACAAAAACCGTAACCTCAAACCCTCTTAGTGCAACTAGGCTACGCAGTGGCCTTACTTCCATCACTTGCAGAAATATGATTCTTGAAGTAGATCGCTCGGGAAAAGAAATACTTAATTTACCCAGACCCCAAAGCGATATCATGAGTGCGGAAAGGCTTAGAGATGGATCTTATCTAATTGCAACCAACCAAATGACTTTGTTAAAAATCGACCGCACAGGAAAAGAATCTAATATCATCCGCTTGCCTTTAGGCGTCGCAAGTCATGCTAACGATATTCTTCAAGATGGAACTGTTATCCTGCCCCTCACATGGCATAACAAACTCCAAGAAATTGATCCTTCGGGAAAAGTTGTTTTAGACATAACGGTTAATCAACCTACCGCTGCAGTGAGGTTACCCAATAAAAACATTCTGATCGCAACCCAAACTGTTCCACCCAAACTGATCGAGTTTGACCGAACAGGAAAACAACTTTCAGAAAAACAGGCTCTTCATCCGGTGTTCAGGATTCGAACCAGATAAACAAAAATAAGCCAGGAGGCTATTAAAATGCCGGTAAGACAATTAGGAGCATTGATCTTGGCAGTGTTATTACCCCTCGCAATGGATACCATTGCAGAGGATGAAAAAACACTTGCAGACGCTGGTTTAAAATCAGATGGCAGTTCACTTATACAATTTTTAGTTCAGCGCTCTGAAGATAAAATCGACGCTATTCAGATCAAGGCACTCATTGCAAAATTAGGGGATGACAATTTTGAAACCCGCGAACAAACCTCTGCAACCTTGAATGCGATCGGGATTGCAGCCTTGCCCGATTTAAAAACAGCTTCGAAAAGTCCCGATGTCGAAATATCTCGAAGGGCAAAAGATTGCATTCAAAAAATCGAAGAAGGATCACGAAAATTCGTCGTCGCAGCGTCCATACGACTTTTAGGCAAAAAGAACCCCCAAGGCGCACTGGCAGCTTTGATCAATTATTCGCAGTTTGCTGAACTCGATCAAACCACAGAAGACTTGATTCAAGCAATTATCTCAACTGGCTCAGTAAACGGTACACCAGAAAAGCCCATTATTGATGCAATTGCAGGCAAAAATGCCTTGGCTAAAACTGTCTGTGCAGAGGCGTTGGCGATCATCAACCCAGAATTGTTTAAAAAAGAGGCCATCACTCTGCTTGATTCTGATGAACCACGAGTGCGCTATAAAATCGCACTGACCTTTGCAAAATTAGGCGACAAACGATCCATCGCACCTTTAGTGAACAGCATTAGTTCTGTCAGCCAGTGGGAGTCGTCGCTACTCGATCATATGCTTAGGAAGTTACTGCCTTCGAATATGCCCGCCTTAGGGCTCTCTCAACCTGAACTTCAAAAAGAATGGGCAAAGCGGACCGCAGACACCTCGAAAATCTCCGATGCTTTGCTTACTGTTAGTGCAAGAAACTACGGAAAAACCCTTGTGGTTTTACTGGATGCAGGCAAAGTTATCATGCTTGACTCCAGCAATAATATCCTTTGGAAAATCGACGGTCTTCAATTCCCCCTCGATGCCCAAATTCTTACTGATGAAACCGTTTTGATCGCAGAGCATCAAGGAAACAAAGTCACTGAACGAAACAAAAAAGGTGAAATACTTTGGGAAAAGAAAATTGATGGGCCCTTGGCAGTTCAAAAACTTGAAGATGGCTCTATCTTCATCGCCTCAAAGTCTAATGTCGTTTTTGTTGACCAAAAGGGCAAGGAACTTTCAGAGTTCACTCCACCTAATGCCGAGCCCATCATGAAGGCCAACATCGCTTCCAATGGCGACCTCTGCCTTGTGCTTAGCACCTTACAAGGAAATGCAAAGTTCGTGCGCTTTGATAAAAACAAAAAAACAGTCGCCTCTTACGATATTGATGTTCGAACCTCAGGGGGAAAAGTGGATATTCTTCCGAATGGAAATTCACTTATCACTGAAGTTTATGGCAACAGGGTGATTGAGTTTAACAACGAAGGGAAAGAAGTTTGGCAATTTGAATGCGAGCAACCCGTGGCTGCGGTGCGGTTGCCAAATGGAAACACTTTAATCACATCTATGACACAAATGAAAGCACTAGAAATAGACCCAAAAGGAAAAGAAATCTGGTCGTACAAATCAAACACCCGGGTTACTAGGGCATTCAGACCATGATAAGAATTATCGTGCAATGCCTTCTACTTTTGGTTATCTTATGCAGCCTTGTAAATGCAGGATGGCCTGAAGATGAAGTGAATTATTGGGACGATATAATCATAAAAAAAGCGGGCATTAAGGCAACGGCGAAAGATATTCGGGACTGGTTGCAATCAAGAATCCCGAACTCAGCCAATGAACTTAAAGCTGCAAAATGGGTTGCTGATTTAGGAAACGAAAGCTTTGAAGTTCGAGAGCAAGCCACGCAGGAACTTCTAAAACTTAACAACCTGGCAATCTTTGAACTTAAAAAAGCGATAAAAAGCCAGGATGTTGAAGTTGCAAAAAGAGCAACTGACTGCCTTGAACAAATATCCCCCAATGAATCAATCGCCCTTAAAACAGCAATCATAAGGCTGTTGGGAAAATCCAACCCTGAAATGGTTTTTGATTACTTCAGCAAAATAACAGAGACTTCTGAGCTGGATTTACTCACCGCTGAAGCACTGCTGGATGCTTTCAACATTACAATAAAGACAAATCAAAACTTGATTCAAAAACTTGAGGGTTTTGCCCAAACCAAGAATATCAAAAGTAGAATTGTTATTGCCCGAGTGCTTGCAAAAGGAAATCCCAACGCAACTGCATTCAAAAAACTTTCAACAGAGGACAAAACCCTCGTGAAAGTAAACGCTGCTCTAGCACTTCTTCAAGAAAAAGACAAAAAATCCATAGAACTGCTTATTAACTTACTACCAGAATTAAAAATCAATCAATTGATGCCTATTGCGGGATTACTTAACGAATTGATTCAAGACCCAGCTTCTGAAAAAGAACTTGCGAAAGAAAAACCTTCTCCATTAGAATTACAAAATCTATTCGCTTCCGCATGGAAGAGCAAAAACGCCTCAATTAATCTGGACAAATATACTTTCAATCAATTACTACCTAAGCGCATCCTTGCTTCACTTGCAGAACCCAACCTCAGTGGGAAAATTTGTTCACTCAATCCAGATGGTTCTATCAGCGAACTTTTTCGCAACAACTCATACTCATCCATTGCATGCGCAATCGATCATACAATGATCCTTCTGATGGAACGCTCCAGAGGGCAGGTTATTGCCAACAATCTTGGCGAAGTTTACGAACGAGGCAACCCGCTTATATCCGCTTTTGGAGTTGATATTGATGGGGCAGGAAAGAAATTTATTCTAAATCGACAAAATCTTTTAGTCCTCGACTACACCAACAAAATGGTTGAAAGTGTTGATCTCAATAATGATTGCCTGGCAGGCACCCGCTTAATCAATGGCGACTATGCGATTGTTTTCAAAGACAAAACTTTGCTGATACTCGATGGGAAAGACTTAAAAAAAGAGAAAACAAGAATTTCATTGGGGGCGAATGAACCAGCCCGCACAATTCTCGGTTATCAGATTGAGGGAACCCGGTCGGGGTCCATTTTAATACCCGAATACGGAGGTAAATCAGTCAAAGAAATTGATCAGACAGGTAAATTGATAAAAACCATTAATTTAAACATTAGTACAGGTACTTCTCCGATTTATGGTGCTACTTTGACCATGAATTCCAATGGAAATTTCTTGATTGGTACCCGCTTAGGGCAAACAGTGACCGAATTGAACTTGGAAGGCAAAGAAATAAGAAACTGGGCCTTAGAATCTAAATTACACCGTATTTTTACCCAACCTTTGCGCATTATTTGGCCCGACTGATCATTTTATAGCCATGGGGGCTTGATTTCTTCCACGAAAATACCATACTTAAATTAGCTTCGCTGGAGTGGTGGAATTGGCAGACACACCATCTTGAGGGGGTGGCGCCCGTAAGGGTATGTGGGTTCAAGTCCCACCTTCAGCACTGTTATTTTAGTAAGCCCGTTTTTAAACCCCTCGCTTTTCGCATTCATTTCGCTTATTCTTTTCGGCATACAACTTCTTGGTTTCCCTCTATTACTGGATTTATCTCCATGCTGATTCATACCATCAAATGCGTTATAGTTTCTTTAACCCTTGCATTGCTGGCAACATTGACTGCGATTGCTCAAGACAACCGGCAAGCAGATGTTATATATGGCAGAAAATATGGCCTCGCCCTGACCATGGATGTTTTCAAGCCAACGGTAAAATCGAATCGCGCCGCCATCGTGATGATAGTTAGCGGTGGCTGGTTCTCTAGCCCTGAGGCAATTAATCCCAAATCCACTAACCCGTTTACAAGCCGTGGCTATCATGTATTCGCAGTGGTGCATGGCAGCCAGCCAAAGTTTACTATTCCGGAAGCAATTGAAGATCTTCATCGCGCCACCAAATTCATTAGATCAAAAGCAAAAGAGTATGAAATAGACCCAGAGAAAATTGGGATTTCCGGGGGCTCTGCCGGCGGGCATCTTTCATTGATGATGGGAGTTGCAGGAAAAAAGGGTGGCGAATTAAATTCAAAAGACCAAGTTCAAGGATTTGCAAGCGGGGCTAACGCAGTCGCCTGCTTCTTCCCACCAACAGATTTTCTCAATTGGGGTGAAGAAGGAAAAGAGCAATTAGGCAGGGGCCCTCAGGCAATCCCAAACATCGTTGCACCCTTTGATTTTGTAGTTTTCAATCAGCAAAAAAAACAGTTCGAACCAGTCGAAGACATAATGGAAAGAAGAAAAATCGGTGCAGCTATTTCCCCTATTACTCATATCAGCAAACAATCTGCGCCATCTTTGATAATACATGGCGACCAAGACAAACTAGTTTCTATTCAACAAGCTGAATCTTTTGTAAAAAAAATGAAAGAGGCTGGCGCAATCGCGGAGCTAGACACTCGAAAAGGCGCAAGCCATGGCTGGGCCAACATGGACAAAGATCTCGAGAAATTCGCTGATTGGTTTGATCTTCATCTATTAAACAAAACAAAGTGATGACCTCTAAAGTCATCACTTTGTTATTCAACAAATCAAACTTGAATAACTGTTAGCCCACAAAAACCCCGCCTGTGAACAATGGATCGTAGGCGTAGAAGTTGTACAACTGGCCTTTTTGATACCTAAACACTTTAACTTCAGGCCCACCATTGGTGTAAGGCGCAGTTACAATTTCAGCAACACCATCGTTGTTGATATCCGCCATTGCTACTGATAAGCCGCCCGCAAAGTTAATATCGTAGGCAAAGAAGGTGTCGATCAAGCTGGTTCCGGAACCATTGAACACCTTGATATGGGGACCGCCGCCTGGCCCTGCTGCGACAACAATATCGCTCACAATATCGCCGTTGTAATCTCCCGCACCAACAAAGACCCCTTGATTAATACCGGGATCAAAAGCGAAGAAGCTTGCAAGTACAACTTGCGTGCCCTGCGAAAGTTGGAGCCCGCTAACTGCAAGAACATGTGGGCCACCACCAGGGCCGGCACCGACCACCACATCAGAATAACCGTCGCCATTCACATCACCCGAGGCAACACTAATGCCGCCGGTAAAGGCTGGATTGTAGGCAAAGAAACTAGCAATGTTAGAATAATTCTGGCCGCTAAATACCTGAACATGGGGGCCACCACCCTGCCCTGCACCAGTGATGATATCTGCATAGCCATCGCCATTCACATCACCCACCGCAACGAATATGCCATCATCAAAGGCTGCATTGTAAGCATAAAAGCTGTGAACAAGTTGCAAGCTGGTTCCATCATAAACATTAACCTGTGGGCCACCGCCTGGGCCTGCTGCTACAACAACATCAGCAATACCATCTCCGGTAACATCTCCCGAAGCTACGCGTACTCCGCCTCTAAAGGATGGAGCAAAAGCAAAGAAGTCCGTCGTTTGTTGAGTTAAAAGGTTGTAAACATTCACTTGCGGGCCACCACCAACATTCGTACCAGTAATCACCAAATTACTGGTTGCGGTAACAGCTTGGAAAATCGTTGCTGTTGAGGAGGAGAAGTACCTGGTAATCGAACCATTAGGTGAACCAAGATAATTTGCAGTAATCGTATGACGACCACCCGTCAAAGTACTTGTTGAATATGTTGCAACATTATTGCTAACCGCGACAGGGGCACCCAAAGCAACGCCGTTGTCTAAGAATTGGACTAAACCTATCGTAGCATCTGCTGGAACAATTGGATTGGTGACACTTGCTGTAAAGGTAACTGTATCAAGTCTATTTGCGGGATTTCTTGAAGAAACCAGCCCAAGCGTGGTTATCGCAGTAGTTAAAATCTGCTGATTAAATATCGGGGAAAAATTACTGCTGCCATTTACATTGCTATCTCCAAGATACAAAGCATCAATCGTATGGAAACCAGTGGTGCTTATCGAAGTAAGCAAGGTGGCGGTGGTTGCACCTGTGGTTGGATCTGTAACGGTAGCGCTTATGGTTTGCAATGGCTGAATTACGCCATCGATTCGGATTAGAACCTGACCGGTTGCAGGACCACCTGCGTACTGAGGAGTAACAGTAGCAGTTACGGTTAAGGGTAGATCCGTACCATAAATCTGACTGTTCGTGGTGACAGCTATAGTAGAAGTCGATTTGTTAACGCTTTGAGCAATGATATTGGAATCGCTATTTCCAAAAATACCTTGACCAACAAACTGTGAAGTAATCACATGCGGCGAACCATTAACATTTAAGGCGGTGGTGGTAAAGGTTGCAACACCATTAACTACCGAAACTTGGCCTATGGAAACACCTTGATCGAAATAAGTTACGGTACCACTTGTGACCGTTCCTGATACTGCTGAAATGGTAGAGGTAAAGGTAACTGACTGCCCATATTCTGTAAGGTTATCAACATCGCTGGAGGTCAATATATTTGTGGTAAGAACACCGACACAAGTCAAAGTTACATCGTTGCCAGTTCCACCAACATAAGAAATACGATAAGAAACGCTATTACCTGCGGTATCAAGAGCCGTAACCAAAGAACCTTCTGCCTGACCGTTAAAGGTGCCAACCACAGGGTCTGATCCATCGTTATTGATGATGGTATAAATGGTATCGCGAGCGGTTGGTACAAAATTTAAGTTTACATTAAGCACTGGTCGCCCTGAAAGGTTTACATTTCCATTAACCACAATTCCATTAACCACATTTCCATTGACAACAATTTGATCATAATCTGTGCCTCCAATAATACCTGATGTATTTAAGTCAAAGGAAAAGACACCGACAGAACTTTGCGCAATAATGCCGGAAGTAGTAAGCACGGAAACATTGGAAGTTTGGGTTCCAGGGGTTACCGTACCGATCTGCCCAGAGCTCATGTTTAAATTACCAATCCGACCATTACCTTTAAGGATACCGCTGGTATTAACA
>QWPF01000030.1 GCA_003671255.1 Planctomycetota bacterium
GATTTTGATCAGTGGAAGAACTACTTTTTATCCGCTCTTGGCCCGGGGCTAAACTCTGATTCTCGCTTCATGGGGGGTGAGACTTTTTTTGATTTCACTAATCGTGTCAACCTTTGCCTTCGCGCTTTGTTGGATGATACTTCATGGGGTAACGCTTTGGTGGTAGCACATAGCGTGGTTAATCGTTGGATACTTTGCAGGTTTCTGGGTTTGGGACTTGATGGAATACATGCGATTGAGCAGGATTCCGGTTGCATGAATGTGATTGATATTCTCCCGGATGGAAAAGGTGTTATCAGGCTAATGAATTACACCCCGGGGGATCGTGCGAAAGTTCATCTTCGGAAAAACACTCTGGAGATGCTGTTTGAGCAATCCGTTGAGGCGCACAAAAAAAACAATCCCACCTCCGAATAACGCTTTTCTCGTAATGTGTGATGTTTAGGTTTATGTTATGATTGATCAACTTCATTTATTTATCGGACTCATCAAAATGACTTCTAAACACCACTATTTTTGGATCTTGCTGCTTTGTAACTTCTGGGGTTCTACCTTCAGTTTTGCTCAGGAACCCTTGGCAATCTGGCATTTTGATACCGAAGAAACCACTAAACTGCAATCCATTGGAGGTGTTCATCGCGATATCGCTGGCCCAAGGCCTCCGATGTTTCCTGATTTCCCCCCAGCTAACACCGCGGTTAAATTCGATGGCAAGGGCTCGCGCTTTGTTCTTAAGGACCCAGGCAATAATAGTAAATTCGATTTTACCAATGGCGATAGCATCACGCTTGAATCTTGGGTGAATATGCCTCAGAGTAGCGCTGGGGAAAATGTTTACATCCTAGGCAAAGGGCGTACTTTCTCTCCCGGGTTTGCCAAGGAAAATCAGAATTGGGCTCTTCGCATTCGTGATCAAAATGGCTCTTGTTGTGCCAGTTTTTTATTTTTCAGCATGCCTTCCAAAAATGATAAAGGTGATTGGCATCGCTGGACCACCAATACCGGGTTTAAAGCTGGTTCTGGTTGGCATCATGTTGCGGTTAGTTACACTTTTGGTAAACCTGAATCGATTACTGGTTGGGTTGATGGTAAAAAAATTGCTGGCGCATGGGATATGGGCGGCGCAACCATCAAGCCTCCCGTCACCGATAACGATGATATCTGGATCGGTTCTTCCATGGGTGGCTCTGCTGGCAATAGTTTTCGCGGTTCCCTTGATGATGTTGCAATTCATCGGGGTATTGTTCCAGATGATCTCATGCAAAAAAAGTTTCGCCGCATTGGGCCGGAGCAAACTGTTACACAGATTGATTCGTTTATTGCGCCAACTCAAACAGATAGCAAAAGTGTGCGGGTGCAAATTCATGAAGGTTGGACCGCGATAGATTCTTGGCCTAGCCTTGCAGAAGAACTTTCAAAACCTTTCACCTCTTATGAACTTCCTGCATTTCTTTTTCATCGAATTCCACACCGTTATGATGCTTGGGGTATTCGCAATAACTGGCAGGAAACCGTGATACTTAAGGCTTCTTCTGAAGTAACAATCCCGTCAGGAACTCATGAACTGTTGGTTCGTTCAAAAGGTGGTGCAAGGCTTTGGATTGATGGTAAGTTGATTTGTAAAACCCCTTATCATGCCAAGGAAACCGGAGGCCATGAAGCTGTCAAACCTGTTCCCAACCTTCCTGCGATGTATGCCCGGCCTGTGGGTTATGGCGATCATGAAGTCTTAGTTCGTTTTTTGGGCACAGGTAAAAAGCATCAGATCGTTTATGAAACATTAGTGGGTGGGAAGAAGTTTCGACATGATACAGGCGATTCATGCGTTGCGATTAAATATGAGGGTGATGCGCAGTTCAAGATTATTGGAAGTGATTTTAATGAAGCAAATGGCGGGGCAGCTAACCTTGAGAAAATCCTCCTTGTGGATAAGGATTGGGAACGGACGACTGCTAAATTAGAAATCGATCTTGTAAACTTGGATGATCATGCAAGAAGGTTGGCTGCTTCCAACCAAGATGATTATTGGGCTAAAAGGCGTGAGGCATCCAAAGCCTGGGCCCTTTCTAATCCAAGTCCTAAAGTTCCAAATGCTGGTATTAACAAACTTGTTAATAACGAAATAGATAGGTTTATTATTTCCAAGGTGGAAGCTCAGGCCGTTCTTAAACAAGATTCTGCGGTTACAAATACCTTTCATACCAAGGTTCTTCCTTTGCTAAAGGAACAATGTTTTCGTTGTCATGCGGATAAGGTGAAGGGTGGATTCAAGTTGAATTCGCTGCAAGAGATTTTAAAGGCAGGCGATTCTGGAAAACCAGCCATCGTTCCTGGTGCGCCTGAAAAATCCTTCCTCATCGAAAAGATCAAAGGGAAATCCACCGAGAGAATGCCCCCCAATGGCAAAGGTTTGAGTGCCGAAGAAATTGGAATCTTAGAGCAGTGGATAAAATCTGGGGCGCAATGGATTCCCGAACCTGTTCAAGCTCAAGATCTTGTGTTTGCAAGTTTAACCAATGACCTACCCTTTCTTCGCAGGGCATTTTTAGACACGGTTGGTGTGCCACCTTCCTCCGATGACATTCGCAATTTTATTTCTGATCAAAGCGTATCTAAACGAAGCAAAATCATTGACCGACTTTTGGTCGATCCAAGGTACGCAGATCATTGGGTTAGTTACTGGCAGGATGTGCTTGCTGAAAACCCTAACATTCTGAAACCTACCTTGAATAATACCGGCCCCTTCAGGTTCTTTATTTATGATGCGCTCAAAGATGATAAGCCCATGGATCGGTTTGTCTCTGAGTTGATTCTTATGCGTGGTAACATTCACCTTGGTGGCAGTGCTGGCTTTGCGTTGGCCGCTGATAATGATGTGCCTATGGCTGCAAAGGCTCAGATTCTTGGTACTGCATTTCTTGGGGTGGAGATGCAATGTGCAAGGTGCCATGATTCGCCTTTTCATTCCACAACACAGAAAGATCTCTTTCAGATTTCTGCAATGCTTGATCGCAAGGTTTTGGTTCTTCCGAAAAGCAGCACCGTGCCTGCGGGGTTTTTCGAAAAGAAAGAACGAGAATCGCTTATCAAAGCAACGCTCAAACCCAACCAGAAAATCGACCCCGCATGGCCCTTTAAAAACATTGCTACTGCTGATGTTTCTGATCAATGGTTAATGCAAAAAGATGATGCCCGGGAAAAACTGGCTGCAATTATTACTCTTCCCACCAATAAACGGTTTGCCAAAGTTCTTGCGAACCGCTATTGGAAAAGGCTTATGGGCGCAGGCATTGTTGAACCTGCATTTGATTGGGAGAATAAAAACGCAAGTCATCCCGAACTTCTGGATTGGCTCGCACATGAATTTGTTGCTTCCGGGTATCAGGCAAAATCCGTTATTCGTTTGATCATGAATTCGCAGGCTTATCAGCGTGAATCTACCGGCCATAACTTTGCTGCAGCTTCTGATAAACGGTTTTTCACAGCTCCCGATAAAAGGCGTATGTCTGCTGAACAAGTTGTTGATTCACTTTTTCAAGCTTCCGGTAGAAGTATGAAAGTCGAAGAGATCACTTTTGATTCTGATAGCAGGCAACCCCCCGATAGAATGCTCAACCTTGGGGTTCCCAAGCGGGCTTGGGAGTACACTTCACTTTCCAACGAGCGCGACAGGCCAAGCCTGGCTCTCCCCCGAGTTCAAGCTGTTACTGATGTTTTAGAAGCGTTCGGCTGGCGGGGCGCAAGGCAAAACCCCAGCACCGATCGCGATACTTCCGCTCATCTTTTACAGCCAGCCATTCTTGCTAATGGCACTCTTTCTTCCTGGATAAGCAGGCTTTCTGATAATAGTTTTCTTACTAGCATAGCCCTCGAATCAAAAACTCCGGAGGAACTAGCAGACGAAATTTATCTGAGGTTTCTTTCCCGATTTCCTACAGCAGATGAAAAAAATAAAATGCTCGATATGCTTGATCCTGGCTTTGTTTCTCGAATCAAAAATCCTGCACCAAGTACTTTTATTGAGCTCGCAAGGTTGCCTCGTATTTCCTGGACTAACCACTTAGTTGAAGAAGCTACCAAGGTGAAATTGGAAATGGAAAAAAGAGCCAGGCTGGGTGATGCTCCTTCCGAATTGCTTGATGCTTCCTGGCGTGAGAGGGTCGAAGATATCGTTTGGGCAGTCTTTAATCTCCCTGAATTTGTTTGGGTTCCTTGATCCTTTTTATCATTTGAATTGAGGATGATATTAATGTCACAACTTTCTGATCGCAGATCATTCCTAGCTACTTCCGCTCTGACTATTGCGGGTTCCGCTTCTGCATCCTTTAACCCAGTTCACTTTCCCAAGGGCAAGGCTGAACATTGTGTTTTTATTTGGCTCGGCGGTGGTCTTGCACAGACTGATTCCTTCGATCCTAAACGCTTGGGCGATCCCAAAAAGAAAATCGCAGGTTCTTATTACAAAGCCATTGATACCTCGGTAAAGGGTGTTCAGGTTTGTGAACATCTTTCTAAAATTGCACCTCTCATGGATCGCATGACTATTATTCGCACCATCAATCATGATGTTATTGATGAACATGCCGCTGCTGTCAATCGCATGCATACGGGCAGAAATGTTACAGGCACGGTGGTTTATCCTTCCATTGGTTCTGTAGTTGCGCATGAAAAAGGTGCGGCACAAGATGGTGCACCATCTTATGTGCTGATCGGTTATCCCAATGTTACCCGCGGCCCCGGCTTTCTTGGTTCAAAGTTCAATTACCTTTATCTTACTGATACTGTGAGCGGCCCCGCTGGTTTATCCCGACCCGAGATGATCACCGTACCCAGACAAGATCGCAGGGAGGCGTTGCTTTCCGAGCTTCGTAAAATTAATAAAGGGGCCAGTAAAGACAAGGCATTGCAAGATTACGAAACCGCTCTTGAACAAAGCTTGAAACTCAGCGGCCCTGCTTTTTCCAAGGTCTTCAACCTTGGCGAAGAAAAATCCTCACTGCGTGAATCCTATGGTGGCGAGTTCGGCCAACGGTGTCTTTTGGCTCGAAGATTGATTGAGCGCGGTGTTCGCTTCATCGAAGTTTCCCACAATCTCAACTTTTCAAATGGCACAGGTTGGGATGTGCATAACCAAGGTATAGAAAAACAACATATACTGATTCAAGAATTAGACCAAGCACTTGCTGCTCTTACTCTTGATCTCGAATCTAAAAAAATGCTTGATAAAACCTTGATTGTCGTTGCGACAGAGTTTGGTAGGCCGCCCGAATTTGATGGAGGCGGAGGCAGGGGGCATCAATCCAAAACTTTCAGCGTTCTTCTTGCTGGCGCTGGTTTGAAACATAAGGGGGCTTTTGGTGAAACTGATGAACTTGCCAAGAAGCCTTTCAAGGATTTGGTCAGCGTTCCAGATTTCTTTGCAACCATTCATGCATCACTCGGCATCGATCCTGCAAAGAATCTTTATGATGGCGATCGCCCAGTGCCTATCACCGACTCAGGTGTTCCTGTAAAGGTTCTTTTTTAAGTTGGTGTTAAGAAACAAAAAAGGGCAGATGATGTTCATCTGCCCTTTTTATTTACATTGTGTTGTTTGGATACTAAGGCATTTCTAGATGATTTTCTTCGACCATATGCCTTAGTTTGCGCATCGATCTTGCATGAATCTGGCGCACCCTTTCCTTGGTGATACCAAACTTTATGCCGATATCTTCCAAGGTTGTAGAAGATTCTTTTTCATCGAGCCCTGCGCGCAGCTTGATGATTTCTCTTTCCCTGGGATCGAGAAAATTTAAAAGCCTGTTGATGCTGTGGCTGGCGCGTTCCTTCTGCGCCAAAAGTTCTTTTTCATCGGTGCGGCCATCCACGGTTGAGCTGAACACTTCTTCGTTACCTGTAACAAAGCGTTCACGATGGTGGATTTCGGTTGGAATACTTCGGGCGAAATTCTTCATGATCGCCCAGCTCGCATAGGTGCTGAACTTGAATCCCCGGCCGAAATCAAACTTCTCTACTGCGCGGATTAATGACATGTTGCCATCCGATATCAGTTCGAAAAAGTTTTCAACCTGGCCACTGTGCCTCTTGGCAATATTTACTACTAAGCGCATGTTGGCGTTAATCAGGGAATCTTTCACCATATTAGCTTGGTGAATCAGATTCTCAATTTCGTCAAGTACTTGCACTTTTACTTTTAAAAGGTCTACTTCTGGGGGATTTGCACCTTCTTTAAGGATGCTATTTCGAAGTTGCGATGCTTTGAACTTCAGGTAATTCATCTTGCGGAAAAGGTGTTGTTCCTGATCCTTGTTCAATAGGGGGACTTCGTAAAGGTTGCCCAGTTCTGTTTGCACATCCTTGGGGGCCTTCATCGATTTTCGTTTGGTTTCATATTCATCTGAGCCTGGCATAGGGGCAAGAATTGCCAATTCAAGATTGGCATCTTCGAAGCCTGGATTGGGGATGAAATCCAAATTGTGTTCGAGTAATTTTTGCGCCCTTACCTCATGTATCACGCGGTACATCGAGGTTCGGTTTCGCTGAAAGCGTTTGGCTAGAATATCCACGGTTTCACCTCGGGAGTAAGAGTTAAAAATACTTTGTCTCGACTCGGGAGACAAAGGGTTGGTAAGGTCTGGGAATACCGCGCTTGCTGGATTGATACGATCATGATTTTTGATCGTATACCTTACCGTTTCCGGAGAGCGCTTAATTTTTTTCGAAATACGAAGACTAATCTCAGTCACATTGGCATTGGTCAAACGAGCCATTCTGCTTGCACGATTGATAATCGTGGTTTTCTCTTCATTGGAGAGCTGCGAAAAGATTCCACTTTTATCAACCCTTTCCTGATTGCGGGAAACGAATCGCTCGATTTCACTTTTCGTATAACCGAGTTTTCGTTTTCCGCCACGCACTATTTTTAATCCGATCAACCCTAGTTTCTTCCATCTTCGCACCGTCTTTGTTGAAACATTCCAAAGCTTGCTCACTTCTTCCACGGTGTAAACTGGTTCAACTTCGGGCTGGCTACTTGCAAGCGACTGAATCAGAATAGGCAGATCGTGTAGGAGATCTGAACCATCTATCCGTAAATCAGGAAAAGAATCCGGTCGATATCCGGTAATCCTGAAACAGATAAACTGGTAAGGATATTTTTTCGAGGCGTCAATTTCATGAAGGAACTTCTCTGCTCTTTCCTGCTGTTGAGTCTTTCGACCTACAGGGGTGAACCGAGTAAGCTGGTCTTCTAATAGCATCAAAGCTGGGTGCCTGAAAATCACTTTAAGAATCCCTCCTTAAAACGAATCTGTCTTTTTCAACCAAAGCCATCGCTGCCTTGCGATGCTTACTATCTATACGAGTCAACCACTTAAAAAGTTCAAATATTTTTTTCATGGTTACACCCTATATTCGAGATTGATCTAAACTTATTGCAATCGGTACCAGAAAATTCGCAAAATACTTGTAGCTGTAAAGGAAAACTGCCCTAAGCCCTTAACTTGCGTTCCTAAAGGATAACTTTGAAGCATAGGTTAAAAAAAGAGGGCATGCAGGAAAAGTTAAACTTTTCTCAATATTCACATAAAATGCATGTACAAACGAACATTGCTGCAGGATTTAGCAATAAATTCCCACTTAAGAATTCAAATTCCTGTGCTTATTTCACTTTTATCGCCGTTTTTTGGGATAAACTTCGTTGTTGGCTTCATTTTTTGCCTCAGGTTTATCGCTGTTATGATCAAAAGACGCAACTTATTGCAATGGTTAGGCTTAAGCCCTTTCTTTTGGCCTTTGCCTTTAAGTGCTGCGGAGAATTATCGTTTAAGTGAAACTTTCTCGCCTGGCAACCGTTTTAGAATCCAAACTGCCACGGAACTTTCAGGCTCCATGCTTTTTACTCCTCCTAACCAACCAAGTAAACAAATACAAATTAAAGGAAAGAGTCAAATTGATTTTGATGAAACCATCTTAACCTTGGATTCTTCTCTTAAAGTGAATAAGTCTCTTCGAGAGTATCGCAAAGTTGAATTATCGCGAACCTTGGATGGCCAAAATCAGGAAACGATTCTAAGGCCACAAGTTCGCACCATGGTTCTTTTAAGGAATGGTTCAAAAAAAATTCCTTTTTCTCTTGAAGCACCCCTCACTTGGAATGAACTGGATCTGATTCGAACGGAAGTTTTTCCCTGTGCCTTGGCGGGATTGTTTCCACCGCGTTCTGTTGCCTTGAATGAATCTTGGAATGCTGGTTTGGAATCCGTGCAAGAACTCACTGATTTGGAAGTGCTGGAATCCTCCCAAGTTGTTTGCAAACTTGATTCCGTTAATCTGGTTAATAATCGTAAAACTGCAAGGATCAGTTTTCTGGGCAAAGCCTCTGGCATCAACGAAGATGGGCCCAATCAACAAATTCTGGATGGTTATATTTTCTTTGATTGTGAAACTAGACATTTGTCTTTTCTTTATCTTAAAGGAACGAGCATCCTTAAAAATAAGGAAGGGAAGGATGTGGGAAGAATTGAAGGGCGCTACACGATTTCTCGAGAAATGCTTCCCGCAGTTCAATTAGACACCAAAAGTATTTACGAACCGGATGCCAATAACACTAGGCTTTTGTTTGAAAGTAGGGAAACTTCTTTTTCGTTTCATTATCCGAGAAATTGGAGGGTTACCTCGCAATCAGATTCTCAGGCAACGCTGGATCAATCAAAAGAGGCGGGGTTGCTGATAACCAAAGAGAAACCATCGAGATACACATCAAGCGCAATGTACAGGGATGAAGCTTTGGCGTTTGTTCGAAAGCAGCAGATGCGGATAGAAAATCAGAGTGCGATTGAACCAGTGAATGGTACTCCGGGCCTGGAGTTTTTTTCGTGGGATGTACAGGTCGAAGGTCGTAGGATGCATTTGCTTTATTTTGTTTATAGGACTGGGCAAAATATGTTTACTCTTGCTTCTAGATGCTCGCAGGAAAGCAAATTGAATTTACGAAGTGATATCATGATGATTGCTAATTCTATAAAGCCAACAGAGAAGAGTAGTTGAGATGGATGATAAATTCAATCAATTAGAGCAGGACTCTCGGTTTCCGAGCGGGAAGTGGACAGGTTTCTTTGTCCAGAAAAACCCGCCTCTCGGGAAGCAATGGATGGATTTACAATGTATGTTTGAAAAAGGAATCATTACAGCTAGTGGTAATGATATTGTCGGAGCATTTACATTTAAAGGCCATTACGATATCGCAACGGGGAAGTGCAGTTGGAACAAATTATACAAAGGCAACCACCCGGTTTTTTATGAAGGTTACAACGAAGGCAAGGGAATATGGGGCACTTGGTTGATCGAGGATAAAGCTAATGCGATAACCCTGAAGGGTGGGTTTCATATCTGGCCCGAAGGGATGCTGGTTTCGGAAGACGATGACCTGGTAGCGGAGTTGGAACTTCCCGCCAATAATGGAAGTTTCAAAAAGCCCCAATTAGTTCCTGCGAAAGCCTGATTACTTGCCCGGGATACTCACCATGATGGGGTTGCTTGCATAGCCTCGTTTGACGGTGAAATTAAGCGACACATTTGCTAGTACACAAATCGGAACTACTTCAAATGGTTTGGCATCTGCTGCAACTTTAAGAAGTATTTTTCCCTTGGTTTCTTTTTCTGACAAAGCTGTTTTCGCGCCGGTATCGAGCATGGTAACACCAGGCGGCAGGGGGTTTCCAAAAATCTGGTTTAGGTGTTGATGCCTGACATCAAGGCTGATGCGCCCTTTGTAATTTTCATCGCGAACAATTTCTACATCAATCGTGATGGTTTTACCTGGCTCTAAGACGATTTTTTCAGGGCTTACTTTTATCTGCACAATATCTTTTTCAGGGGTGATTGCAATCATCTGAGTCTCAACAGGCCATGTGCTTCTTCCACCTCCTGGCATCTTTAATTCGGTAAGAGGGCCAGCTCTTTTGATTATTTCCTTCTCTTTGCCTTCTTTGTCTTTGTATTTTGCCTTGGCAATAATGTTGACAAGCGAGGCACCTGGTTTTGCATCCTTTGCACATTGAAACAGTAGCAACCCATCATTTTGGGTTTCAGGCAGGGTGAGAGGAATCATGCTTATTCCCGAAGGAAGATTTTCTGGATGGAAAGTGATTGCGCCTGTGAATCCCCCTGTTCGTTTGACTCGTACATACCAAGCAGCAGCCATCCCGGGTGCTATGCCCGCTTTATCATCATCGCAATTGACGATGAAATCTGGTTCTTCGTGGGTGATATTGAGGAGGTAGTTAAAGCCTGGCCCGCCTCGGTTTAATAGGTCGCGCACTTGAATTTTGTAAACGCCATCGGCTGTAGCAGTGTAAGGAAGATAAGAATCTTTTGTGGCATTGGATTGATCATCGTTACTTGCAATGATTTTGCCTTTGTCATCTGTAATGCTTAAGAAGCTATCTAGTTCAGAGCCCAGTCTGCGGGCACGGATTTCAACGATGATGGATTCACCTTTTTTCAACTTGATCGGAAAGGTATCGGTTTCGCCCGGTTTGATGATCCTACCATTGATGGTGCAGGGGAATGAGATGTCCGTGTTGGTGCTAGATTCTTCGAGGATTTTGAGTCCGCTGAGATATACCGGGAAGGAATTGCTCAATCCTCCATCGGTTTTGATGACGGCATTAAGCGTGCTGTTAGGCAGTGCTGCATTGGAAATCCCCTCGAGTGTTACTGGGGTTTCAGGAACATTGCCACCCCCAACTTTGACTTGAAGCGGGCCCGTTGCAGAATGTGCCAAAGGATAACACCAAGTAACATAGGGGCCGCCTGTAACAATCAGATTGTAAGGCATGTTAATACTTGCTGCATAATCGACATCGCGAACCACGACCATGTATTCGCCCGGCGAGGCAAATTTGTAACTCATGCAGGGGTCTGCAAAATGGAAGTCATCGTTGGCTGCAAGTTCCCTACCTGTTGCATCATGAATGCTGATCATTGGATCGATTGCAAGAAACTGGCTGTGTCTCTTGTAAAAGAATCGGTGCGAAACAACGCCAAACGAAATAGTTTGCCCTGCTTTTACAGTGAATTTATAAGCATCAACTTGTTCCTTGGCGCTGATCATGCCAGACACAATACTGCCAATATTAATGGGCTGGGCAGTTGCGAAATCAGCATGGAGAGTCGTTTTTTCAAGAACAACCGGAAGATCTGCGATAAGAATCTGGCCCACTGTTGAGGCACCGGAAGCGCAAGCCAGGCGGAATTCACGCATACCAGGCGAAGCTGTTTTATCTACGGTTACTTTGATTTTAAGTTCGGTGGTTTTGCCTTTTTCTGGAATGCCTTCAGCTTTGATCCCGGTGCCAGCAAAAAGCACAGCAATGGGATTTGAGGGGTTGCTGGTTTCGCAAAAAAGGGTGATCTCGCTGGTTTTCCCGCGTTCAATAACTGCAGGGTAGACATGCGTGATCTGTGGGAATGAAGTTTGCGACAACGCCATTCCTGGTACTAGAAATGCCAGCAATCCAAAAATGCTTGAAAGCTTGACTAGTGATTGAAAAGAAATTCTCTTGTGTTGAGTAGCGACCACAATAAATCCTCCAAGCCTTCTTTGGGGTTTTGAGCCAAGGCAAGTTCCGCAAGTGCTTCCTTCTTTTCTTGATCTCTAGGCAATCTTGAAAGTGTAGCAAGGAATACTTCGTCTATAGCCTTATCCATCGGGACTTTGTTGCTGATAAATTTGCTGATTCTGCTGTTGGTTTCTGAAAGCTTGCGGTTGAGGAGGTTGCCACTCATCAGCAGAAGTGCCTGCATCATATTGGCATCTTCGCTGCGTTCGCATTCGCAAGTTGCAACTCTGCGAGGCCTGCCAAAGATATCCATAAAGCTGGAACTGAATTTGCTATCGGGAAGAGAGATTGCCCTGAATCCAAGAGGTACATCAGTGAACTTTTCGCGTGTGCCACAGGCGAAATCCACTGCATCAAGCAGTTGTTCTGCAGACATGCGCTTGGCCCGGAAATGAGTGCAATAGATGTTATCGCCATCGGCTGCAGAGGCCACATTGCTTTCGCTGCTAAGTTGGTAGACTTGTGAATTCATGATGGTTCGAAGCAGGTGCTTGATATCGTAATTGTTTTTAATGAGATCAACTGCCAATGCATCAAGGAGTTCTGGATTGGAAGCTGGGTTGGTGATGCGAATATCATCGATGGGGTGAATTAGACCTCTGCCGAAATAGTATCCCCAGTAGCGGTTGACGAAGTTGCGAGCAAGGGCAGGGTTGTTTTTATCCTTAAGCCATGTGACTAAGCCATTGCGCCTGTCGATTGGGTCTTCGGTTACAGGGCCACCAATGGGTTTTGGGGGAAGTATTTTTCCTGTTTTCGGATGGCTTGCTTCACCTGCCATGGTTAGGTAGATGGTGGTATCGCTGCCTTGTAGCCCGAACTCGGTGCTATTTTTCTTGGCGACTCTGGAGAAGAATGCGGTCATGCTGTAGTAATCGGCTTGGGCGATATTTTCGAAGGGATGATGATGGCACTTGGCGCATTGCATACGAATGCCGAGGAAAACCTGACAAGCTGTTTCAGTCCAATCATCACGAGATCCGATGACACAGAAATTGGCAGGGCCATTGGCATAGGGGCTTCCGACAGCGGTAAGAAGTTCGCCTGCGAAATTATCCATGCGCATGTTGTCGCGGAAGACGGAACGCAGCCAGTTGTGCTGCGACCACATGCCTTTTTTTTGTAAAACATCTCTGCTATTGCGAAGGAGATCGCCCCACTTATAAGCCCATGAATCAACATATTCTGGTCTGTTCAAAACCTTTTCGATGGCCAGCTTTCTTTTCTCAGGGTTGCTATCAGCTTTGAATGCGAGGATTTCTTCGGGGTTCGGAAGCGTTGATAAAGTATTGAGGTGAATTCTTCGGAAGAACTCTTCATCAGTGCAGATGTGAGAAGGGGAGAGGCCTGTTTTCTTCCATTTCTCAATCCACATTTTGTCGATCAGATTATCATTCTTTGCGAAAGTATCGAGTCCCTTGGCTTCGCCGAAGGGCAGGATGATGCGGCATACGCCTACAGCGCCTAGATAGCGCACCATGATAACTGTTTCGCCCGGGCCCTTTGCAATTACATTTCCGAGGTTGTCAATAGTAGCTACGGAAGTGTTCATGCTGTCGAAAGAAGCTTTGGAACTAACATCTTCAGAAGAATTATCTTCGTAGGTTCCCTTGGTGATGATTGTGATTTTCTGCCCGGCTTTTGCGATGATCTCTTTCGGAAGTACTTCTAGAGATTTGAAGATTTTGTCTTTGGTGGAAGGGCCGATCATGCCTTCTGCAATCCAACGCTTGAGCGTGGTGTATTCGAGAGATCCCAGATGTAATCGTTTGCCTCCTTCATGGGGAGCTTCAAGAGAGGGCTTTTTTAGGAGAAGGCTTTCTTCGGGTGAATGCAGGCTGACGCGTCTGCCAATAGAGCCTCTGACGATTTCGCGAAAATCGTTGCTGTCATCGAAGCCACGAAGTGAAAGTTTTAGTCCGCCCTGACCATATTGTGCACCATGGCAGGCACCTTGATTGCATCCCGCCCGTGTTAGAATGGGTTGAACATCGTTGGTAAAGGAAACTTTTGGGAAATCTTGTGCGGAAGAAAGCCCTGAAAGAAGAAGTAGGCCAATCAGGCTTCCGATTTGGTTTCTCATGTCTGCTTATATCCGATTAAAGGTTGGATCAATTGATACCAAAAATTAAGCAAGTATTTCGTTTACAACCTTGCCATTAAGGTTGATGCGGAAAGGCCTGCCATCTGGCGCAACATAATGTTTGTCTAAAGGAATGCCAAGAATCGTATAAAGTGTTGCAGCAATATCTTCAATTTGAATGGGTGGGGTAACGGGTTGCTCTGCGTTGGCATCGCTTTTGCCAATAACAGAGCCAACTTTCATACCACCACCGCCCATGCAGAATACTGTGGATCCGGCCCAGTGGTCGCGCCCTGCAGCAGAGTTTATTTTTGGAGTTCTGCCGAAATCCCCCAGCCAGATTACCATGGTCTTTTCGAGCATGCCTCTGGTTTGAAGGTCTTCAAGAAGTGCGGACCAACTTTGATCGATGGTCGGAAGGTTGCGGTCTTTCAAAGTTTTGAAGTTGTTGGCGTGGGTATCCCAGCCACCCATGGTTACATTGATAAACCGAACGCCCGATTCAACCAACCTGCGGGCCAAGAGGCAGGATTGGCCAAACTTGTTCATGCCGTAGCGTTCGCGAACTTTGACGGGTTCTTGCGAAAGATCGAAAGCCCGCTTTGCAGCGGGTGAGGTGACCATGGAAAAAGCTTTATCGTAAAAGCTGTTCATTGCGCCAACATCGTTGCCCTTAGTTTCGATTTTTTTCTGCCAGTTGTCGAGTTTTTGCAGCATGCGCTCGCGACGACTAAAGCGGGAAGAGGACAATCCGTTTGGAAGTGAAACGCCGTCAATGCTGAAATCAGCTTTGCTAGGGTCTTCCTGAATAATGAAGGGGTTGTGTTCGCTCCCAGCATAGCCTGGTAGGCCGCCACCGAATCGTTGGTCGATCGAATTCCCGAGTTGAACATAAGGAGGCATACCATTACGGTAGCCAAGTTCGCGAGACATAACTGCGCCATAAGTAGGGTAAACGGTGCTGGGATTGAAGCGCCAGCCGGTAAGCATGTAGGCATCAGCAACGCCATGGGAACCGTTGTAGGAATAGCCGGAGCGAATGATGGAATACTTATCGAGGTTTTTTGCCATCATGGGAAGGTGTTCGGAAATTTGCACCCCCGGGATGTTGGTGGGGATGACGCTGAATTCGCCGCGGATGTCGGAAGGTGCATTGGGTTTTGGATCGAAGGTATCGATGTGGGAAGGGCCACCTTGCATCCACATGAAAATAACACTGAGGTTATCGACGGGCTCTTTCTTCTTTGCAGCAGCAGCATTTGCTTGAAGTAAGGTGGGAAGAGTAAGTCCAGCAAGGCCGAGGCTGCCAACGCGAATAAATTCTCGTCTGTTGGTGCCTTCGCAATTATGGGAGGGTCCGAATCCTACTTCAAACATGGTTCACCTGTTATATTAATTCAAAAAACAAGGCGGGTGTGAGAAACGCTAAGGCTAAATAAAGCATAAACTGTAACAAAACATAAAGCAAGCAAATGTATAGCAAGATATCGACATATTAATGCATGAAGATGAAGCCCAATGTGGTGCAAAGAGGGATTAGAGTGGGATTTATGGTAATTCAGGTTCGTTAGGGAGATCTGTAACGCCCTTGAGGACTTCCTGAACTTTTTTATGCAGGGTGTTGCGATTGATTCCAAGTCTTGTTGCAGCTTTTACCTGAACATTATCGCATTCTTTAAGTATTTGTTGGATCAATTCTTTTTCAACTGCGCCAACAATTTGCTCGGATAACACCCCATCAGGCAGGGTATTGATGCCCAGGTGTACCACTTGCTGAATCAGCTTTACAAGATCGGTGCTCTGCCCGACTTGAGGTTTTGATTGCAATGACTTATAGCGTTTAACTTTTTTGCCTGGAGGCGCCAAAGATTCTGGTGTCAAAGGAAGACCATTGCAAAGCACTACGGCTCTCGCCATGTAGTTTTCCAACTCGCGGACATTTCCTGGCCAATCATGCTTTAAGAGAACAGCTTGCATATCTGCAGTGAGTTCGGGGGGATCGATTTTATTGGTAACAGCGTGTCGAGCGATAAAGAATCGAGCAAGTGCGGGGATGTCTTCAGCCCTTTCCCTTAGCGGGGGAAGATAAACCGGAACGACATTCAGGCGATAATAAAGATCGTCTCTAAAACGACCCGCTTCGATTTCATCTTCAAGATATTGGTTGGTAGCTGCGACAACTCTGCAATCGACTTTGATGGTTTTGCTTTCGCCAACCCTTTCAAACTCATTTTCTTGTAGAACTCTTAGAAGTTTAACCTGAAGCTTGGGGCTCATGCTCGAGATTTCATCGAGGAAGATGGTTCCGCCATGGGCTGCTTCAAAGCGTCCGGTTTTGTTTTCTACCGCACCTGTAAAGGCGCCTTTGATATGCCCGAATAGTTCGCTTTCGAGAAGGCTTTCGTTCAGGGCACCACAATTAACCCGAACATATGGCCCATCATTCCGTTTTGAAAGAAGATGAACAGCACGAGCGATGAGTTCCTTGCCTGTGCCTGTTTCACCAATGATCAGAACCGTTGCGTAAGTGGGTGCGACCTTTTTGATAAGGTCGTAAACTTCTTGCATGGCCTGAGATTGGCCAACAATGTCAGCCAATGGCGCATTGGCAACCTTGTCGGCGTTATGAATGCCGCGGCTCATCCTATTTGCCTCTCTATCCTTGCTAGTCCTTAGAGTATATTAAACAGAAAAGGGTGTAAAAGCCCAACAAGATTAGGGAATGTTGGTTAAATGTTTTGGAGAGGGGGTTGAAGGCCTTTTTTTGCGAGGAGGATGGCAAGGTTTTCAGCAGACAACCGGGGCTCATCTAAAATAAGGGTTTCCATCTCTGTGTTGACAAAAGCAAGCATATCCTCACCATTCCAGCCAGCGTTAAGAAGCTTTGGCTCTATCATTTGAACAAAGTTTAGGCGAATTTTATCAGTCAATCGCGAGACATTGCTTTCATGAATACTGAGAAAGGAGGCTGCTTCTCGCTGGGTCAGACGATATCTTACCCTAAGTCCGAGCAAAAGTTTTTCCTGATCGGAAAGTGTTTCTAGCCATTCTTGAGCAGCTAAGCGAAATTCTTGATGCCAGTGCTCATCAGAAATTTCAGGAGCATGCCAGTACATTTCATCTGCCTCATCATCCCCCAAAGCTTTGTCGTGTTTGTTCTGCCTTAATTTGGTCAGGTTGGAGTTGTGGAAAACCCTGATCAGCCAGGGGATGAGAGGCCTTCTACCATCATATTTCTCGAGAACGGATCCAGAAGCTTCTTTCTCCCCGGTAAGAAGGAACCCCCAAAACTCTGCGACCGTATCTTCCTGCCTAGCAGTATCCCCAGGAAAAAGCCTTGCAGCCCGAGATCGTAAAGCATCGACAAGTAATTGGTCATGTCTGCCGGTCTTCGATGCAAATAAAGCTTCCCAAGCAGTGCTTAGTCCTTCGATGCAGGATGCGGTAAGGTAAAAGTCGAGGAAATGAAGCCCCTCGAGAAGTGATTTTTCAGGCAAACCTTTAACCCTGCATTTGGTGTTAAAGAGTTCTTTGCATCGTTGCAGATGGAAGGCTAGTTTTTCATGGTGTAAATTTATGCCGGGAAGATGAACTCCGCAGAAAGCTCGAAGCATCCTGGCTTCTTTCTCATTCCCATTTAAAGGCTTTGGTATACCCGATTCCATTCTTTAGCCTCGATTGATGAATACCAATAACTCAATGCGTGAGCTTTCTGTTTCAGGCTTTTCTTCAAGACCGGGATAAGTTTTATCCCCCAAGCCAATCGGGCTAACCTTGCGCCTTGAAAACCAACCATTCTTATGAATAGCATGATTGTTTTTCAGGTAGTCTGAAACCGTTTCTGATTGCTGCCTGGTTAAAAGTCTAAGCGTTTCCTTGTCATTAGTCCCACCCGACATCATCCCAGCAATCACAATATCACTCTCCTTGGGAAATCCCATCACCCATTCCGATGCTTTATCGAGGATTTTTTTTCCCTCAATACTTAAGATAGCACTCCCCGGTTCGAAAATAGTTGAACTATTGATGGACTTGCGCTTCATATCTGCGTTGGACCGCACGATCATCTGCATTTGGTCTTCAATATATCCCCGAACAATTGGCATTTTCTTAAGTGCATCCGCATCCTGTTGAAAAGCCTGCATGGTCTGCTGGCTTTGGTTGGCAAGTTGTACCAACGAATCATACAGCTTGGAATCTTGGGTCAGCTTTCCCAACGACCCTTCACCTTTGCGGATTTTACCAAGCATATCAGATACCTCTGCCAATATGTCTGCAATCTCCGGGCTGTACTTGCTCGCAAGTAAATCTTGATTTTCAACACTTAAAGAGGCAGGTGAGCCAGGGAAGAGTTCTAAAACCTTAGCTCCCAGCAACCCCTCAGACGCAATCGAAACAACCGCATCTTTTCGGATTAGCTTTTTGTAAGATCCTTGGATTTTCAGGCCAAGAACCACTGGACTACCTGGGTTTTCTGGTGCATGGATGGATACGACTTCCCCTGCATCCATCCCTTGGATTCGAACCCGCGTGCCAACATCTACACCACGAATATCTAGAAAAGATGTTTTTAGATTGAGAGAATCTTTGCCATACCACCCCCGTGATCCTATCGAGAAAAAGGCGGCTGCAAACAGAATCAGCCCCGCAAGCATGGTGCAGCTTAGTAAGAGTAGTTGCCTAGGGTTTAATGCTCGAGTCATGGTTTATCCAAAGGCGAAAGATATATTTCATCTGTATATATTGTAAACGAATTGACCTGTTTGAGGCGAGAAATATTTCAAATGTAATATGTTTCTTTAGTTAAGAAAAAGTCTAATTAATTCTTGCCTACACTTTAACTTAATAATATATTTTCTTGAATATATATGTAGTATAAATGATACTTTCCCGTGACTTCCTCGTGACTTCCCCGTGAATTCGTAAAAGGATGTTTTTCATGTCAGAATTGCTTAAAATAAAGTGTGAGTTTTGTGAAAACCTAATGTCGGTCAAAGAAGAGCTCGTTGGTAAGAAAGTAAAGTGTCCAAAATGTGCCACAGTGATCGAAATTAAGGCACCTGAAGTCGAATCTTCGGAGGAAGAAAAACCAAAACCAAAACCAGAACCAGAACCAAAACCTGCAGCAGAAGCGGGCGGTGGTGGTTTTCATATGACAAGAATGATATCTGCACCGACTTTTAAGCGAAAAGCTAGTTCTGGTAAGAAAAAAGCCGAGGTAACAAAAGATAAAACCCCACTTATTATTGGTGGGGTACTTGTTTTTGTTACATTAATTGTCATTCTTTTGGTCTTGTGGCTCGTCGTATTAAAGAAGCCAAAAGATACTGCCATTGCTCCAAAAGCAACACCAGGCGCACCTGCTATCCCCGCCAAATAATCTGGAAAACACTTTCAATTTTGAATGATTAAGAGGTTGTCCCGTTTTAGGTTGCATCAAGTTAAAAATTGATACAACCTATTGCCGGTGTAAATCGCTACCCGACAACTTATGGGCATAGCCTAGGAAGATCGGGGTTTTAGTTCGTTAGTAAACCCTTTTTCTGGCAATAATTCTTTTTTGAAACCTCATTTTGGAGATGTGAGATAACCTCTTAAGAATTCAAATTTTTTAAGGAAAGACTTGCCTATTAACCATTGAAATACAGTAAGATGATGTCGCTAGGGATATTGAATGAAGTGCACTTAAACGCGGAAGTTCATAGGAGAGCTGAAAATGGCAGGCGAATTCAAACAGCAATGCCCAAGTTGTGAAGCGATGGTATCTATTAAGGATGAAACCTTGGTAGGCAAAAAGACAGAGTGCACGAAATGTAAGTTCCGCTTTTTGGTTGAGGCCCCTTCGAAAGGTAAGCCCGCAGATGATAAGAAAGCATCCCCGGTAAAATCTAAAGCCGCTGGTAAAGAAGCAGCAGCCAAGGCTAAGCAAGAAATAAAGAAAGCCGAATCAGGTCAAAAGGGGCCTAAAAAAGCGGGTGCTAAAAATAAGCAAATGCTTATCATTGGTGGCGCAGTTGGGGGCGTTGCACTTGTAGCTATTATTGCAGCTATGTTTTTGTTTTCTGGTGGGGAAGATAATTCAAAAACAAAAGTTGCTGATAAGGGCAAGCGCAATAGATCAGGCCCTGTAACTCCTAATGGCCCGAATGACAAACCCGAAGAAACCCCTGAAGAAAAGCCAAAGGAAGAAGAGAAAGCACCTGTAGTTGCTAAAAGTGATGGGGTTGACCCTGATGTTTCCATCCGGGTGCCAGGCGATACTAAGGTTTTAGTATTCATCCAAATTAATAATTTTTTAAATAGCATTTTTTCCAGGCCTCTTTTTAATACTCCCGGGGCATTTAATCAGAAAGATTTTGCGAAAACATTTGGAGTTTCGATTGAACAAATTGAACAAATCATGCTTGCGAGAAGTAGCATGCTGCCGGATTTTAACCCTCTAAAGAAGAGCTGGAGGATGGCCATCCTTCGGTCTAAAGAACCTTTTAAAAAGGCTCATATTGAAAAGAGTATTTCTCTGACTCAGGAACTCCCAATTGAAGGCTTGCTATGGAGTAAAATCGCTGGCCAACTTGATTCCTTAAGTTCTTTGATACTAGGTTTTGAAAGTAATGAAAAACTATCCTTTTTTCTTGCTGATAGCAGGACGATTGTTATTGCTTCCGAAGAAAAAATGAACGATTACCTTAAGAAAGATAGAGGTAAACCCAAGAAGGTAGCTATGGCAGCGCCGCCGCCAGAAGCTCCCAAGCCTGTAGATCCAAATAACCCGATGCCCCCGATGCCGCCCGGCTCTCCGATGCCGATGCCGCCCGGTTCTCCGTTGCCAATGCCGATGCCACCCGGTTCGCCAATGCCAAATGGGCAGCAACCTGTCGATCCAAATAACCCTATGCCCGTTGTCTCAGATAACAGGCCCTCTGTTATAAATCATTTTGAAACTTTACCCTTAAGTTTTGCTAAAGAATTGCACGGAACTGTCGCTGGCATACCATATTCCAATGCTGTAATGGTAATAGGTGTGGACTTGGGAGAATTAGCTGCCGTCATTCCCATTGCATCCGGTTTTTTAAGCACATTTAAAACCCCAGGAGGGGCACCAATTCCTCCAGATATTGTTAATCAGATCAAGAATTTATCCAAGCTTGAGTATGCACTACTGTCGGTAAATAAATCAGATTTGGATGAACAAGGTTTTGCGTTAATTGCAGTGAGCAGAGATCGTAAAGTTGCTTCAGATTTTGTTAAACTTGCCTTCCCTTTGGTCAAAAATATCCCCCTTGCTTTGAAGGAATCCAAATTAGATATAAGTGCCGTAACTGAGGACAGCACAGGTGGTGATGCCTCCGCCGCACCCAACCCTAATACTCCTCCCCCTGTTTCTGCAGGTGCAGAAGAAAAGCCCGGAGCTCATGGAATGATAATGGCAGGTGCACGATATGACCCTATAAAAAGCAATATGAGTATGGGAATTGGAGGGAGGTTAACATTGCCGCCTGCAATGTTAAAATCTTTTGAAGGATCATTCGGTGAATACCTAGTAACCTTGAAAAACAGTTTCGAAACCAAAGTGGTTGGCAAAAGTGCAGACCCTATTTCCAAGGCAATCATGGGGTATGTGAACGATAAAAAAGCATTTCCTCGAGGTACAGCGGAAGAAGCAACCAACAATAAGAAGTTTGGATTGAAAATGGCGCCCGACAAAAGAGTAGGGTGGATTGTGGAATTACTGCCCTATTTTTCTAATGGTGATTATGCCAGTTTTGCGAAATCGGTCGATAGGTCGAAGTCGTGGAGCGATCCGAAAAACCATCAGGTTGCCCGTATGTTTATTCCTGATCTTCTCTTTGCAACACCTGTTGAAGGAACTTCTGTTTCTAGCGATGCTAATCAATCAGGGATTACAAATTTCGTTGGAGTTTCAGGGGTGGGATATGCCTCTGGTGAGTATTCTACCGACAATAAGAAATCTGGGGTTTTTGGTTATGATCGCATTACAAAAATTGAAGATATCAAGGATGGCTCTGCCAACACCATTGCTCTTCTGCTTATAAAGCAAAACAAGAACCATCCTTGGATAGCAGGCGGTGGCGCAAGCATCGCAGGTATTTCTGAAGGCCCTGATGCCTTGGCTCCTTTCTTGGTCCTCGAAAAAACCAATCGAAATAAAGAAAAAGAGTACACCGGAATTGCGATCATGGCTGATGGTAAAATTCGTGAAATCTCCAACAAGATCTCACCAGAAATCTTTAGAGCTATGTGCACCATTGATGGCGGTGAGAAAATTGATAACCTCGATGCGATAGCCCCTATCGTCAAATAATAGGATTAAGAAGCGTTAAAGCGTGTGGGGTAAATCCCTTCACGCTTTAATTCTTTTTACCGCACTAAAATTAGAGCCGTGTAATTCGATAATTCGGATGATCAGGCGAGAAGAGTTCGGGAAGCAATCTTGCTCCAAGGCCCACTCGTGCAGGTAATGCAATATGCCCTTTTTCAACTTTAATTGGCTCATCTATCAACAGTGGATAAAGAGTTTTTATGTGGGCCCTAACTGTTTCTTGATAAGTCACATTGGTACAGGATGCTGAAATCTGCAATCCAGAAAGCAGAGTTAGTGGGCCTGTGCAATCATGCATCAGCGCAGGCACATTAAACACTTGAGCGAATTCTGCTGCTCTTCGGGTTTCACTAATTCCACCAACCCAGGTAGGATCTATCATCACATAATCTGCAGCTTTTTGAATCAGCACCTGGCGGTATTCTTCGCGACTTACAAGCATTTCGCTAACTGCGATTGGTACTTGCGCTCGATCGCGAAAATCTGCAATGGTATCGACACAGTCGGGCCGGATTATATCTTCCATCCAAAGAGGTTTAATCTCGCGCATTGATTCAGCTATTCGAAGTGCAGCAGGCAGAGAAAAGAACCCATGGCCATCGAGCATCAGTTCCATTTTAAGGCCGACCCTATTGCGGATATCGTGCAAGGGTTTTAATGCCTGTTCCAGATCGGGCCAAGAAATCCGGTGCCCGCCCGACTTTAAATAAACTTGATCAAGAGACCAAGTTTTCATTGCGGTGTAACCTTCAGAAAGAAGTTCTTCTGCAAGATCAGCAGCGTGATAAACGCTATTGTAATTATCTTCAAGAGGGCCTGGTTTGCCGATGTCGCCATGGCCTGGCCAACCTTGAGCATCAGGGGAACCTTTAGGCCTACGCCCATAAGAAGGCCCGCCACAACTATTGTAAACGGGGATAAGATCACGAACCGGACCACCCAAAAGCTTCCATATTGGCTGTTTGGTAAGTTGCCCTAGGATATCCCAAAGTGCGAGGTCGATCGCAGAGATCGCTCGAAGTTCACATCCACGCGCTCCAAATGCGGAAGCCCGTTCATAAAGAAAACGCCAATGGCTTTCAATCGCAGTTGCATCCGCACCTAGTAATCTGCGGGACATCCAGTCGTGCAAAGTAGCAGCAACAGCGTGCGGGATATAATAGGATTCGCCATGCCCGATCACGGGAGTGCCATCAACAGTTCCTGCATCGGTGTGGATACGCAGAAGTACAAGTCCTGCCATGATGTCATGTGGAATAAGAGTTT